>JAUYJC010000434.1 GCA_030688735.1 Deltaproteobacteria bacterium | reverse complement strand
CCGAAAGGACCCTCCTCGATATCCGGCTCTTGACCTGGAGGCAGGAATTCCCCTTCGAGTACAATCTCAGCGTGAGTTGGCAGCGGCAGTTTGGTATGCGGACCCTCGACTACTTCTACCGGCTTGCCGCGCAGACCGCCGGCATAGTCGTACTCGGATAGCCCCCACGGCACCGGAAAGTTGGACGCAGCCCAAAGCAATGGATCCTGTCCGCAGCTTACCGCCACGGGGCAGCTCTCTCCTCTCTTCCAGTATTTATTGCGGATGAAATCGGTATGTCGCCCAGGAGAAAGGAAGATGGTTACCGTGTTGCGATTGTGAACCTGAACCCGTGCGGTGGCATAGTTGACCCAGCCCTCTTCCGGGTCCCGGGTGATGACCATGCAGCCGGTGCCGATGTAGCGTCCTCCATCGTTTTTGTGCCAGCACGGGCTGGGAAAGATGGAGAGATCGACATCTTCGCCCTTGAGCGCATTCTCCAGGACGGGACCCCAGGCTACCTTGGTTGGGGGAATAGGGGTTAGGTGACGCTCCCGCTCCCTCCAGAGGTTGACGTGCTCCAACTTGGAAGAACCATCCGGGAGACCTAATGCAGAAGCTGCTCGTCTATGCGCCGTAAAGAGATTGGTGGCGACTCGGAAGCCTTTGGGATAACCCGGTATCGCATCGAACACGAGGGCCGGCGACTCGTCGGACATCGCCTGCCACTCGGTGATAAGGCCAATCTCCGTTTGCCAGTCAGCTCCCTCAACTCGCTTGAGATCTCCCTGCCCTTCGGTGTGCCGCAAGAAGTCTCTCAAGTCGTTGAAGAGCTCAGGCACCTATCCCGCCTTTCTCACTTCTACCCGCGTGCCACGGTCGCTGAAACCCGGATAGTTGCTCATGGTGATCGGGCGAATCTGAAAGTAGTCTCCCGCCAGCTCGATAGGATTCATCGGCGAGGCCATGACGCTCTTGAAATGGCGCCAGCCCTCGAACTGGTAGTTCTCCCACGAGTGATACATGATCACCTGGCCGGGCCGCAGGGCGGGCGTCACCGTCGCCTGGACGTTGAACGACGCCACATCGTTGAGCACCTCGATCTTATCTCCATCCTGAATACCGCGCTGAGCCGCGTCCTTCGCGCTCAAATACATCACCGGCTCGCCGCGCTGGAGCTGGAGCATCAAAGTCTCATCGACCTGGTCGCTGTGAATGCTCCAGCGCGCATGCCCGCCCGTGATCATGAGCGGAAAGTTGCCACCGGCCATCGGCGGCTCTTTGTGCACCGGCAGGTCTTCACCCAGCTCGCGGAACAGCTCGTGATCGATCAGGAACTGCATGCGGCGGGTGAGCGTCGGGTAGGGGTCCTTTCGGTCGGTGTGCCAGGTGAGCGGCACCAGCGTCTCGCCGGGAACGATGTCGCAGGCGTTGCCGATAGAGCGCATGCCCGTGCCCACTCCCGTATACGAGGCGATGCCGCGCTCTTTGAACTCCTCCCAATCGAGTTGCTCGACGTTCGAAGCGTTGAGAAAGGCATCCCGCGCCACGCCTTCTTCGTCGTCTTCGTTGTAAAGTCCGCCGAATGTCACCTTGTCCTCGAAGCCGGGGAAGCGGAACTCGACGTTTTTACTGTTCTTGTAACTGTCGATGCCGCGCTCTTTGGCACGCTCCTCGATTTTTCTCGCCAGCAGACAAAACATCTTCCATTCGCCCATCGACTCATAGAGCGGCAGCGCGGCCTGATTGACCACGTGGACAAACGGCTGCACCGGCATTCCCATCAGGAAGGTCGAGGTCTTTTCGTACCAACTGCAGGCCGGCAGAACGAGATCCGCGTACATCGCGGTGGCGTTCCAGCGCCAATCGATGGAGACCAACAGGCGCAGCTTGGGGAGAAAAGTATCGAGCAGGAGATTGGTCGCCCGCGAGCGGCGCAGAAAATTTCCGCCGAGCGCGAACATGACCTTGGGCGGCGTATCCTCTCCGGGGGTGAGGAACTGCCATTTTTTTTCGAACGCCTCTTTGAAATGTTCTTTAATCGGACGCTTCACGTGGGGATCCCACTCCGGATGCTGCGCGCACAGATCGAGGATCCCGCCGTGGACGTAGTACATGAGCGAGGTGGGCGTGATGCCGCCCCCTTCGAACGCCTGGTGCACATACTCATAGAGGATCATCTCGTCGGTGTAACCCTCCTCGCGCCACTGGGCGAAGCGCGGGTCGCCGCCGGCGGCGGAGAGGATCACCTGGTCGCCGCGTTTTTCCAAGCCGCCGATGGAGGTATCCAGACCCATCATCGGGAAAGCGCTGAAGGTCGCGCCCTTGCGTCCCATATGGCCGCAGAGCGCGAAGATCAGCAGCATGGCGCGCTCGATCAAATCGCCGTGGTAGTGTTTCCCCCAGTTCGCGCTGCTGATGTTGACGACGCCTTTGGCTGCCGCGATTTCATGCGCCAACTGTTCGATCATCTCGGGCGACACGCCGGTCGGCTTGCTCGCCTGTTCGGGAGTGAAGTTGCGATCGAGATGGCCGGCGAGCACCTCCATCACCGGCTTCACCTTTATCTTTCCTTGCAGCGAGTCGACTTCGTAAGTCCCATTCAACGCCGGTGCGATGCCGTTCAGCGCCAGGGTTTTGCGCGGCGCTTCCTTGATCGCTCCCGAAGTCTTGTCCCAGAAGTAGAAAACATCTTGCCGCCCGCCGGACTTGAGGTCTTTTTCGCGCAGGAACTTGCCGGTGGACTCCACCACCAGGAGCGGCATATCGGTTTGCTCGCGGACGAATTCCTCTTTGAAGAGCTTTTCCTTGATAATGACCTGAGAAATCGCCAGCCCGAGGGCGGCGTCGCTGCCGACGTTGACCGGCACCCAGAGATCGGCGTGCATCGCGGAGGGACTGTAGTCCGGCGAGATGGTCACGACCTTGGAGCCGTTGTAGCGCGCTTCGGCGATAAAGTGATAATTAGGGATATTGGTGTACGCCGGATTGCCGCCCCAAACGAGAATCATGTTGGAGTAAAACCAGTTATCGGCCGAGTCGCCGACGATGACCTTGCCCATCGTCACGGCGACACCCTGGTGGTCATCGCCGTTGTCGGCGGTGACGTTGGATAGGGGAGCGCCCAGAGCGATAAAGAACGAAGTCGGTCCGGTGCCCTCGCTGCCGACGTTCATCACCCGGGTGCCACCCGACTGGACGATCGTTTCCGGCCCTTCCTTGGTGGCGGTATCGATGATCGCGTCGGCAAGCTCCGTGAACGCTTCGTCCCAACTGATCCGTTTCCATTTTCCCTCGCCTCGTTTCCCGATGCGCTTCATGGGAAACTTGAGACGGGTCGGATCGTAAAGGCGGTGCGTGTAGCAGGATCCTTTTTGGCAACCGCGGGGATTGAAATCCGGCGCCTCGGGATCGTTTTGCGGCGGATAATTGGCGGCCTGTTCCTCGCGCAATATAACGCCGTCTTTGACGTAGAGATTATAATTGCATGCCTGCTGGTACCAGCAATTGGTAAGATGCGAACCCTTGACCACCCGGTCCCAGTCCCAAAGATCACACTGCACGTTGCTCGAAGCAAAAGTGGCGATATCGGGGAGAGCCGTGTCCTTCGACTCCAGTCGTCCTAATTCAAGTTTTAACTCGGTCATTCACGTTCCCTTTCTCAAGATGACAAGTAAGCAAGCTCTTTTGCGCAAAAGCCATGGGCCAGTTGCGCCAGATCCGAATAAAAGGGCGCCCCGCGTCCGCCGGTCTTGGCCGCCACCGACGCGACAAAGTCGGTCAGATGAAAGCGCAAGAAATCGTGCTCGGCCTGCCGGTATGCGCTTCGGTCCGCGCCCTGAAGTAGTCCCTCGGTTTCTTTGAATGTCAGCAGATGCATGAACTCGAGCTCGGAGGCCAGATGGTCCGGCCGGTCGCGTTTCTCCTCGGAGAGGCGCAGGCCGAAGTAATGGTAGAAGCGCAGCACCTCCTCCATGACCTTCATCCGGCCGCCGCCGTATTCGCCCTCGTAGAGCGGGCTGGGCGCCCCCATCTCGCCGCCGACTTCGAACAGGCCGATGTAAGCGCTTTGAAATTCTTCGTAGCTCGCGGCCATGCCGCGTCCCAGATCGCCGCCCTTCAGCCCGTTGTAGGGAAGACCGGCGAGTGATTCCTGGGCGGCCTTGGCGAACTGCCCATCCTTGACCCGCTGATATTCCTCTTGCGTTGGAAAGCGAAAGGCGCGGGCAAGCAGACCGTAGACCATGCTGCGATTGCCGATCTTCAATTCTTCGCCGCCGTTCAGTTGCAGTGTTTGAGTGTTCATCACGCCTGCACCTCGCTCGGATCTTTGGGAAACTCACCCAACAGTTCCTGCCATCTTCTGACGATCAGGATATTCATCAGCTCGGACTCTTCTTTGTTTCTTTTCTTCACGATCTCGTCGTTGAGGCAGGTCAGGGCGTTATCGACCCCAGGACCGAACAGACTCCTCAAGTAATCCGTGGGTATGCGCGGCTGAGACGCATCGACGTTACCGTCACCGTCGAGCCGCGGCGGCGACAGCGGCGGCACATAGTAGACATTGGGCTTGGTGCCGAACTCCGCGTGCAACGGCAGGGCGACTTTCCATTCGTTTACCAACTTATGAATCGGCCCCTCGGTATCGTCGAGGTAGCCAACCCAGATGCAGCGGCCCGGGCACTGTCTCACGCAGGCCGGCGCGACTTCCTTCTCCATGCGCGGTATACAGGCGTCGCATTTCTGCGCCGCGTTGCGCAGCGGGTTGAAGAAAACCTCCTTATAAGGGCATCCCTTCATGCAAACATGATCGGCGCAGGTCGCGCACTTGCTGTCATCGACCATCAGCACCACGCCGTCCTCTTCCCTCTTGCCGATGGCGCCGTAGGGACAGGCCTCGGCGCAGGCGGGGCGGGTGCAGTGATTGCACAGACGGGGCATGTAGAAGAAATAAGCATTGGGATATTCGCCGCTGGCGATATCTTCATCCCAGTTGGGCCCCCATCCCGGTTTTTCCTTGGGCGCGAGATGGACTTTATTACCGCTACCGCCGTAGAAGACTTCTTCGTAGTTGAATTCCATCGGAATGCCGTAGTCCGCCTCTTCTGCCTTTCGTCCCAAGGCAAGTTTTCCATTGGCGTCGTAACCACCGCCCATCGTCTCCCAATCCTTGGGGTATCCCTTTCCGGGCATGGTGTTGACCTTCATCCACCACATGTGGTCCATCCCTTTGTCGTTGGTCCAAAGGGTCTTGCAGGCGATCGTGCAGGTATGGCACCCCATGCATTTGTTGAGATCGATCACGTAGGCTAGTTGTCTTTTGGAATTCGGCATCGCTCTCTCCTCATTTTTTCCTTCCGGGATTCAAAAGCGGCTGATTCCGTCACTCGTAGCCATGACGAAACCGTTCCGAATCCCAAAAGCCATGATTGGACTATTATTTAAGAACTGCTTGACTCAGTAATGATGCCGACCTGTCGCATAACCCGTGCCACAAGAAAAACTCCTGACTACACTCGTAACCAAAAATCATGATTCCTCAAAATTCGGAAAATTTGACCGGGAAATACTAAAAATGAAACAAAATACATTTTGTTTTCGCAATTCATGAGACTATTTTTCCTGGCATCCGATTTGCTGGGTTGAAACCAATCCTCTCTCTCCGGCCGACAGGAGCAGACTATTGCGCGTCGAAGTCCGTTTTTACGGCTTTGTTCGAGATGTCATCGCCAATTCAGCACTCTCCTTAGAGATGCCGGCGGGCAGTACGCTACGCGACCTCCTGAAAGAATCGATAAAACATTGCGGTGAAAGACTTCGCGATCGGCTGTTGACTCACGCGGGCGATCTTGAAGCCAATGTGCAGATTTTCGTCGGCGCCGAGCAAAGCGCGTCGCTGGAAGACGTCGTTGCCAACGGCCGGGAAAGCTCGGAAGTGAAAATCTTTGTTCTCTCAGCGACCTGTGGAGGATAAGGTCATGTTTGATGTCGCCCGATCTCAAGAAGACGTTTGGATACACACCGCCTGCGGCCTTTGCTATAGCGTCTGCGCGCTCAAAGTCCACCGCGTCAACGGCACGGTGGTAAAAATCGAAGGCAATCCGGATTCCACCACCAACCGGGGAAGGCTTTGCCCACGCGGCGTGAGCGGGATCATGACCCTTTATAATCCGGACCGAGTCGACGTGCCGCTCAAACGGACCAATCCGGAAAAGGGGATCGATATCGATCCGGGATGGGTTGAGATCAGTTGGGAAGAGGCGTTAACGACGGTCGCCGCCCGTCTAAAAAAGATCCGCCAGGAAGATCCGCGCAAGCTGCTCCTCACCGGCACGGTGACGACTCAAGACGAAGTCCCGTTCGCCAAGATTTTTGCCATGGCTTTCGGCACTCCCAACGGCTGGAACTCCGGCGCCGGCAATCATTGCGGCACCGCGGAACATCTTTACGGCGCTTTGCTGCACGCCTCCTGGGCCAAGCAGCCCGACCCGGACCACTGCAAATATCTACTTAACTTCGGCACGGCGTCCGGCTTCGGCAGCTACTATTGCGTCACCGGCATGGCCCAGCGCATCGCCGAGGCGCGGGTACGCGGCATGAAGCATGTTTGCATCGATCCTTTCTTGAGTCCGAGCGCGGAGAAGGCCGATGAGTGGATTCCGATCGTGCCCGGCACGGACGGCGCCTTTGCCATGGCCATGTTGAACGTGCTCTTGCTTGAATTGAACATCTACGACGGCGATTATTTGAAGCATCACACCAATGCGCCCTACTTGATCGGCGATGACGGCATCTATGTTCGCGATCCGGAAAATCATCTGCCGCTGATTTGGGATCCTCAGCTCGGCGCGGCGAAGCCGTTCGATTCTCCCAGCATCAGCGCCTTCGCCCTGGAAGGGGAGTTCAGCGTCGATGGACGGCGAGCGCGGCCGGCGTTCGCGCTTCTGAAAGAGCATTTAAAGCCCTTTACTCCCGAATGGGCCGAGACGATCACCTCGGTGCCGGCCGCAGCGATCCGGCGCGTCGCCACGGAATTCGGCCAGGAGGCGCGCATCGGCAGCACCATCGTGCTCGATGGCAAGACGCTCCCTTACCGGCCGGTCGCGGTCACCTATTTCAAGGGCGCCCAGGGACATAAGAACGCGCTGCTTAACTGCATGGCGCTGGAACTGTTGACCGAGATCGTCGGCGCCTCGAATGTTCCCGGCGGTCTGTTGGGCATGAACTCTTGCTCCCTGGGTCATCCCGACAGCGACCGGCCCAAGTGGATTCCCCATGCCGGCCGGGATGGTCTCATGGTTACCGGATATTGGCCGAACCCTCCGCCGCCCTATCCGCCCAAAGAGGTTAAGAAACCGGAAACCATCGACCTGCGAGCCATGATTCCCACCTGCCCGGGAAGCTCCGGCGCGCTGCCCGTGGTCATGGCCGACCCGGAACGCTTCAAGGTTCCCTACAAAATCGAGATGAATTTCCACGTCGGCGCCAACCATGTGATGACCTTTGCCGATCCCAACGCCATCGCGAATATCTTCAAGGATGTCTTTCAGGCTTCTTTTGCGCTCTTTCTCGATGAGGCGACCTACTTTTCGGACATCGTTCTTCCCGCCGCCAGTTATCTCGAGCGGCTCAGCCATACCGCCGACTGGATGAGTTCCAACAGCCCGGTGGGAGAATGGTGTTATCACGTCCGCCAACCGGTCGTGGAGCCCATCGCCGAGCGGCGCAGTGTCTGCGAAGTGATCTTGGATCTCGCCGAGCGGCTGGAGATGCGCGAGGAGTTTTACGCCCTCATCAATGTCATGCTGAATTTGAAAGAACCTCATCAGATCGATCCGAGCCGCCGTTTCTCATGGGAGGAGATCGTCGACCGCCGCTACAAGTCGCTCTTCGGCGAGAGCCGCGGGCTCGAATGGTTTAAAGAACATGGCGTGCTCAAGTGGCCGAAAAAAGTTGAAGAGGTTTATTGGAAGCCTTTTTCCCACGCCCGGGTGCCGATTTATTTCGAATGGTTCAAGACGCTGGGCGAGCAAGTCGAGGCGATGGCGCAAAAGACCGGCATCGATCTGGACACCAGCGCGTTCCAGGCGCTTCCCGAGTGGCGCCCCTGCCGCAGCCATGGGGAAAACTCCGACGGTTTCGATCTCTACGCGATTTATTACAAATTCCCCATGCAGACCTTCTCCGGCACCTATGACAATCCCTGGCTCGACGAGGTCTGCAACATCGAGCGGTTCGCCTACGGCGTGGCGATCAACGCCGAAACGGCGCGCCGCAAAGGCATCGAGGAGGGAGACTGGATGGAGATCACTTCGGTCTCCACCGGCAACACCGTGCGCGGGCGCGCCGCCGTCACCGAAGGCATCCATCCCGAAGTGATCGCCGTCGCCGGCTGCGGCGGCCATTGGTCGAAATACTTGAGCGTCGCCAGCCAGGAAGGGAAAGGTCTCTGCTTTGAATGGTTGATGCCGGTGGGACTGGACAACGTCGACATCCCATCGCTTACCCAGGATCTTTGCGTCAAAGTAAAAGTGGCCAAGGCCGGAGCGGTGTCATGAGATACGGAATGGTCGTCGACCTCAAGAAGTGTATCGGCTGCACCGGCTGCGCGCTGGTGTGCAAAGTGGAAAACGCCACGCCGCCGGGCATTGTCTGGCTGCGGGTAATCAAGCACGAGACCGGAAAATATCCGCAAGTCCGCCGCGTCTCTATCCCCCTTCAGTGCATGCACTGCGCCGAGCCGCCCTGCATGGAAGTCTGCCCGACCGGAGCGACCAGCAAACGCGCCGACGGCATCGTCGACATCGACGCCGAGAAGTGCGTCGGCTGCCGCTCTTGCATGGTCGCCTGCCCCTATGACCAACGCTTCTTCCTGGCAAAACAGCGTCATTATTTTAAAAACGGCCCCACGCCCTTCGAACAGATCGGGTATCAGCGCCATCAGGAAGGCGTCGTCTCCAAATGTAACTTCTGCGCGCCGCGCCTTGAAAAAGGACTTGAACCCGCCTGCGCCGCCAATTGCATGACCAAGGCGCGCACCTTCGGCGATCTTGAAGATCCAAACAGCGAAGCATCGAGACTGATTCGCGATCGCGGCGGCTATCAGCTTTATCCGGAACTTGGAACCAATCCGTCGGTCTATTATCTGCCGGCGTAAAAATCGAGGAGTTCAAGACGTTCAAAAAGTTCAAGTCGTTCAAGACGGCTAAAGAAAAACTGAAGCCGTCGGCGCTGCTGGAGGATTAATGGCCTACACAGAACCATTTCAAATCAGAATCGGCGATTTACGCGAACGCTTTCGACCGCAAAGGGAATGGGCCGAGGGGCGTGGCCTGCTGTTGATCGCCGCGCATTTTCTCACCGGCAGCGGCGCGGGAGCGTGGCTGGTCGCCGCCCTGCTCGGTCTTAGACCCGGATTAATGATGGGCTTTTCCCTGGTCGCTGTAGGAGCCCTTTTTCATCTTTTCTTTCTTGGGCGCCCCGAGCGCTTCTGGCGCATGATGCGCAGTTTCGGCACTTCCTGGATCAGCCGCGGCATCATCGGTATGACGCTGTTTCTCGCCAGCGCCGCAGTCTATCTTATTCTTGCCCTACTTGGACTCGAGGAAACCACTCTGTCAGGCGCTATGCTTTTTCTCTCCGTTCTCGGAGCATTATGGATCGTGGTTTACAAAGGTTTTGTCTGGGCCTCCAGTAAAGGTATTCCCCTTTGGAACACTCCCCTGGTCCCGGTCCTCTACATCGCTTATGCGCTGCGGGGCGGCACTGCGGTGTTAATGCTTCTGGCTGCCGCGGGGACTGCGCACGCGCCTTTGGGCTTTCTCGAGCCGATCAAGCTCTGGCTCGCCGTTTCGACGGCCGTCCTCGTGTTGATCTATATAGATGTCATGCGCGGCAGCGGGATGACGGCGCTTCGCTCGGTCAATCTCATGCTCTTCGGCCGGGTCGCGCTCCCCTTTTACTTCGGCGCTCTGGCGCTGGGTTTGATCGTGCCCATCGCCATTGGCGGGTTTGCGTACCTCGGTGACCTCCCGGCGGCATGGCTCGCGCTGGTGGGCTGCTTGTCGCTGGTGGGAGATCTTTCGATTATTTATTGCATCGCCAAGGCGGGATTGTATCGGCCTTTGCCGGTTTGATAGCTGCTGTGCACTCTTCGCGCGGGCGCTAATATGACCCCGCGCCTAAAGACCGGGTATGCTGCGGGCGCTCAAAGACTCCGTTGCCTTCATCGTGGACCCCGCCAACAAGGCGGCGGTTACCAGGAGCCTGGCCAAGCGCTTGCGTCTGGCGCGCCCCGAGGACGCAACCGAAGGATACCAACGCGCCGTTACCCTTTAGATCAAAATCCGGAGCTCAACGTCGAGGGGATTCGCAATACGATACGGCTGGTCTGCACCGTCAACGAAAAAGTTTGCGGCCTCAAGGCGGAAAATCTTGTGGATGACCGCTTTCTAAAAAATTAGATAATAACGAAACAGTGTAAAAGCACCGTTTCGCACGCCAATGAACTACCCCACACCAACCTGCGGGGCATCGAATATTGGGCCGAAGAGGGTTCGCAGCAAGCTGCGGGGGATGAACCCGTAGAGATTCAATCTTCCGCACCCGTCTCTCGAAGCAATGCCCGTGCACGGGCTGTGTATGCTTCGCTTTCACCCGAAATTTGAGCAACCCTTTCCGACTCCATCGATATCCAGAGCCCAGTTCACAACTCCAAATCTCTAGCCGTGTTTATTGACTGGGCAAGGAAAATCAAATGACCCATGTCTGAAGTTGCACGAGCTGTCGTTGCAGGCAACATCGGGCACGCCATCCCACGCTTTTTCATCCGCGATACTCATATCATGTCCTTGGGATTGGTTGCTTCGTTCACTTTCCCAGCTCGATCTCTCCCCGCTTCCAAGTATTCTCGGACCTCGGTTCGAGCGACCTATCGAGGCGAAGCGCGCCACTGCGGCTCGGCGGTCCCGCTCCTTTCGCATTCAGCTTGTGCGAGAGAGCGCGGCCTGTCGACCGACGGATAGGCTTGCGTCGGGCCTCCGCCTGGGATAGTCATGGGTCCATGTCCCCGAGCGAGTACCAACAACTGGTCGAGTTCCTCGGGCGGCAGTTCACCGAGATCGACCGCCGCTTCGATAAAGTCGACCAGCGCTTCGAGCAGATCGACCAGCGCTTCGATAAAGTCGACCAGCGTTTCGAGCAGATCGACCGCCAATTCAATCACATTGCCGGCCGTTTCGACCAGGTCGACCGGCGATTCGACGAGGTCGACGGGCAGATTGCCGAGCTGCGACGCGAGATGCTCGGCCACTTCGACGAGATTTATCGCCGGCTCGAACGGCTCGAGCAGGAATATCAAGCGATCACCCAGGGACTGCGCCGGATCGAGGCGTGCCTCGCCGACGAGAGCGGTCGCCGCGAGATCCTCGCGCGTGATCTGGCTGAGCTGAAGCAGCAGGCGGCGGCGCTCCAGTCCCGCATTGAGGATATCGAAGCCCGCCTAAGCCGCTAGGCTCCTCTCGATGGTCGACTTAACGCACCTAAGACCCCCAGCAGCGGGCTCATCCAGATTAGGCGTTTGACACGGTTCGCCAAAAGCGCTGATCGCGCCGAAGCCTACGTCGTCGAGGAGAATATTCAAGTGTCGAGTCCCGAGGGCCACGGGATGAGAAAATTCGGAGTGTCGGGTGTCGAGTGTCGGGCTAACCTTCGGTGAGTAAGACAGCCGCGTGACGGCGCTAATCCCTGCTTCACGTCTTTTCCCCGTCACTCGACCCTTGTACCTCAACGCCTCCCTCGACACCTGCCCTCGTCCTCCGCTTCAGAGCTAGCATTGACACCTCAAATAATCATGATAATTTGAAGTACATGTTCTCACGGTTACTACGCTTGCCGAAGTCCGGCACGGAAACATTTTTCCTGTGGGGGCCACGACAGACGGGCAAAACCACGCTGTTGACCGCGGCCTATCCGGAGGCGCTGTGGATAGACCTGCTCAAAGCCGAAGAATTTCGCCGCTATCTGCACAACCCAGAGTTGCTGCGATCCGAGCTTGAAGCTAACAACTCCGTACGCCAGGTAGTTATCGACGAGGTGCAAAAGGTGCCGCAGCTGCTTGATGAAGCCCACTGGCTGCACGAGAATCGCGGCGTTCACTTCGCCCTCTGTGGTTCGAGCGCCCGCAAGGTCAAACGCGGCCAGGCCAATCTGCTTGGCGGCCGCGCGGTGCGTTACGAGCTTCATGGCTTGACCGCGGCCGAGATCGGCAAAGAATTCGATCTGAACCGCATCCTCAACCACGGGTATTTGCCGAGAGTGTATCTGTCAAATACGCCGCGGCGGTTGTTGAACTCGTACATCGCCGACTACTTGAAGGAAGAAGTTGCCGCGGAAGGACTGGTTCGAAACCTGCCGGTTTTTTCCGAATTTCTCAACGTAGCGTCGTTGTCCGACACCGAGCTGGTGAATTTCTCGACCATCGCGCGTGACTGCGGCGTCTCGAGTCACACCATCAAGGGCCATTTTCAGATTCTTGAAGACACCCTGCTCGGCCGCTGGCTCCCGGCTTACACGAAGCGTCCAAAACGCCGCGTCATCGCCGCTCCCAAGTTTTTCTTTGCCGACGTAGGTATCGTGAACCACTTGGCTAAACGCGGCGAACTGCAACCAGGCTCGGAACTCTACGGCAAGGCCTTCGAGAATTGGATTTTTCACGAATTGAATTCTCACAATGCCTACAGCGAAGCCTTCGCCAGTCTCAGCTACTGGCGCCTGGCCAGCGGTATCGAAGTGGACTTCGTGGTTAATGACATGCAAGTTGCCATCGAGGCAAAGTCCAGTTCCAAAGTCAGTGCCGATCATCTACGAGGTCTCCGCGCTCTCGTGCAGGATTATCCAAGGGTCAAGCAGCGCATCATTGTCTGCCTGGAGCCCAAAAGTCGCCGCACCGAGGACGGCATCCTCGTCCTTCCCGCCAGTGATTTTTGCCAGCGCTTGCGCGCCGGCGAACTGTTCTGATCTTTTCTCTCTTTGATTTTTCTCTCGTCACTTCTTCACAGGAGGCAGCAGAGGAAACAAAGATTTTAAACAACTCTCCGTAAACTCTGTTTGCTCCTGTTGAATCGAGCCCTCTTCACTCGACACCCGACCCCGACACTCGGTACTTCTTTCATTCTAGAAGCATTTCATCAAGTAAAGTTTCGGGGGCGATGTCCTGTTCGTTGGGCCAGGTTACCGCACCGAACAGAATGCCGACTTGATTGAAATAATGTACGTCCCGAAGCTCGCGGAAAACGCCGTGATCAAGATAGGGCTTCAAGTCAAAAATACCCTTGCGTCCATCTTCGACCTCGACATAAATGCGGAAGTCTGACAATGGCTTGACGGTTTTCACATCCCAATACATGGTGACCTCACAGCGGAGCGATTTTGTAGGGGTTCTCGCCACTGACGGCGAGTTCCCAATCAGCCATCAGTTCGTCGCGACGGAGTTCCATCCATGCCTGCACCAGCCGCAATTGTTTGCGAGGCAACTCGCCAGCGAGAATCTCGCCGTCTTCAATGCTGATAGACGCTTCAAACTCGGCATACTTGGCATGGATGTGCGGTAGATGGTGATGCTTATTGTCGATGAGAAACATGCGGATGATGATGCCGTAGAACATGGAGATAATTGGCATGGTCAAGACTCCGTGAGAAGTTCAATTGTTTGAAAACGTGGTCAGTTTCCATTATTTCCTGTGTGCGTGTGGTTTTCAAGGTTCTGTCCTATCTGTGGTTGATTGGTTTGTACTCGTTTCGCCGTCGGCAATGCTTAGGGGCAAAGGGTCGAGTGTCGGGAGTCGAGGGGCAAGACCCGAGTACCGAGGGGTGTCAGTTGAAGCCTTATTGAACAGGAGCCAACAGAGGAGGAAACAGAGGCTTCTTCGAAATCAATCTCTGTTCTCTCCGTTTGCTCCTGTTAGTTTTCCTGCCCCTCGTCCGTCGTCACGTTTTTACAGGAGGCAACAGCGCTTGGCCAACCCGCACCTTCCTTGAAAAACAGCGCGCGAGGACCTAGTTAATGTGTGTGAGAAGTGTTCGTCCGCGCTATATTCCCCTACCCTACCAGGAGGCGCCGGATTCGGGGCGTTTGATCCTGCGCGACGGCTCGACCGCGACGGTGCGAACGACGCTACCAGATGACAAGGAAGCGCTGACTGCGTTCTTTGGTTCCCTGTCAGATGAGTCGAAGATCCAGCGGTTTTTCGGTCGGACGGTGCCAAGCGCAAAGATGATCGAGTCGTTTTGCAATTCTTCAAATCCGCGCGCGTCCCTTAGCTTGATCGTCACCCGGCTTGCCGAACCGCCGGCGCGCATCATCGCCGCCGGCACTTATATGGCCCGCAACGAGACCACCGCGGAGATCGCGCTCACGGTGGACGATGCGTTTCAGGGCAAGGGGATCGGCACCCTGCTCTTGGAGCGGCTGGCTTTGCTGGCGGCCGCCAACGGATTTCGTCGCTTCTGGGCGGTCACCCAACTTGAGAACAAAGCCATGCTCGACGTCTTCCGCGAATCCGGATTCGAATGCCGCACAAAGGCGGACGGCGCCTATGTCGAGATTGATCTGTCGGTCATTCCGAGCGAGGCCAGCGTCGCGCGCGCCGAGCTGCGCGACCGCGTGTTGACCACCACGTCGCTACTGCCCTTCTTTCAACCCGGCGCGGTCGCCGTCATCGGCGCGTCGCGCAATCCCGCCAATATCGGCGGCAGGATTCTCAACGCCCTCACGGCCAACGGCTTCAGAGGACCGATTTATCCGATTAATCCGCACACATCCTCCATTGGGTCTTTGACCGCTTATCCCTCCCTTCGATCCTTGCCGCACAACGTGGATCTCGCCGTCGTCGCGGTTCCGCGGGACGCCGTCTTGCAGGTCATCGACGACTGCGCCGCACGCGGTGTCCGAGCGGTGATCGTGATCACCGCCGGGTTCGCCGAATCCGACGCTGACGGACGCGACTTGCAAATTCGTCTGCTGGAAAAAATTCGCGGCTACGGCATGCGCATGGTCGGGCCCAATTGTATGGGCCTCCTCAATGCCGATCCGGCGGTGCGTTTGAATGCCTCCTTCGCGCCCGATTTTCCGCCCTTCGGTCGCGTCGCGTTCTGTTCCCAAAGCGGCGCGCTGGGTTTGGCCATCATTTCACTGGCGCGCGAAAGGGAGTTGGGCCTTTCGAGTTTTGTCAGCGTCGGCAACAAGGCGGACGTCTCCGGTAACGATATGCTGCAATTTTGGGAGGAGGACAAGAACACCGGCGTCATTCTTCTCTACCTGGAATCCTTCGGCAATCCACGCCGATTCGCGCACATCGCCCATCGCGTCAGCCGCCACAAGCCGATCGTCGCGGTCAAGGCGGGACGAACCGGCGCGGGGCGGCGCGCCGCCGGTTCCCACACCGCGGCCCTGGCCGCAAGCGACGTCGCTGTCGATGCGTTGTTTCACCAAACGGGTGTGATCCGAGCCGAAACTCTCGACGAAATGTTCGACATCGCCGCCGCGCTGAGCATGCAGCCGCTGCCGGCCGGCCGCCGGGTCGCGATCCTCACCAACGCCGGCGGGTTAGGAATTCTTTGCGCGGATAGTTGCGAAGCAGCCGGACTTTCTGTCCAGGAACTCGCAGCCGCGAGCAAAAACCAATTAAGGAAGTTCCTGCCGGCAACCGCCAGCGTCGCCAACCCGGTGGATATGATCGCTTCAGCCGGCGCCGAAGATTTTCGCAAGGCCACCGAGATTTTGCTGGCCGCGCCGGAAGTGGATTCGCTGATCATCATGACGATCCACGTGGGTCTGGCCGACACGGCGGCGATTGGCCGCGCCATTTGCGCCGGCGTCAGCGCGGCGCGGCGTGGCGGCCAGGGCAAGCCCGTGCTCACTTGTATCATAGACAGGGCGCACGCCGGTAAGCCCATTCGCGCAGACGGCGAGCAATTACCCAACTATGCTTTTCCGGAGAGCGCCGCGCGGGTGTTGGGAAAGCTCGCGCGTTACGCGGAGTGGCGCAACCAACCGCCGGGGGTTGTTCCCGACTTCGATGATATTCAACCGCAAGTCGCCCGCGCGCTGTGCCGAACGGCGCTGCACGAACGCGGCGCCAGTTGGCTTTCCGCTGAACAGACGCGCAGCGTGCTCTCCGCCTTCGCCTTGCCGCTGCCGCGCGCCGGCGTCTGCCGAACCGCGGAAGAAGCCGCCGCTCTGGCCCAGGGCATCGGCTTTCCGGTGGCGCTAAAATTGGCGTCGCGCCAGATCGTCCACAAGAGCGAATTCGGCGGCGTGCGATTGAATCTTCAAGATAGCAACGCCGTCGTCAACGCCTTCGGCGAAATTCGCGACCGGCTCGTCAAGGAAAACAAGCTGGATGCTTTCGACGGCGTGTTGGTCCAACCGATGATCACCGGCGGGGTCGAGCTGATGGTTGGCGTTACCGAAGACCCGCTTTTCGG
>JAUYJC010000586.1 GCA_030688735.1 Deltaproteobacteria bacterium | reverse complement strand
TAATCGCGGCAATGCACGAAATGAACTCTTTCAGAAGGCGGGAGATTACGCTGCCTTCCAGCGGATCATGGCCCAGGCCATGCATCGGTTTCCTGCCAAAGGAAATGGCAAAACGATTCTTTCTCGGTGCGCCCATCCCGGAGCTTGAAAAAGTTAGAACAACTCGATTCCTACCGCGATGGAGTCCTTCTTGCAGGCGGCCTTTGCGGATATTAGGATTGACAAAAGCGGGTCTGTAGATTGCTGGTTCGGCCTCATAGGAAGTCATCGCCTGCTTTGTTTGACAAGCGTAATTAATGTAGCTACAACAATGCATGCGGATTGAGTTCGATCCAACCAAAGACGCCGCGAATCAAGAGAAGCACGGTGTCTCCCTGGCTCTGGCAGCCGATCTCAATTGGGATGCTGCGCTGGTTTGGATCGACGATCGGTTCGAGTACGCCGAGTTGCGCATGATAGCGCTCGCGCCGAAGACAGAGATCCTCTACTACGTGGCCTTTGTAGATCGTGGTGAGGTGCGAAGGGTCATAAGAGAGCCTGCGCCGAGCCAATCGTCGCGAGGTAAAACACTATGTCAAAAGTATCTAAGCGGGCTTTCGTCGCAATGCCTTCTGTGCAAGAAGACAAGGTCATCACGGCAGCGGCCAAGGCCGATCCCGACGCACAGCCGCTTACACCGAAGCAATTGAAATCCATGGTCCCGATGCGAACGTTGCGCGGGCGGCCCAAGTCCGCCAGCACGAAGCGACTCGTATCAGTACGCTATAGCCCGGAAGTCTTGGCGTACTTCAAGTCCACCGGCGAAGGTTGGCAGTCGCGAATGGACCGTGTATTGCGCGAGTACGTGACGCGCCACTCCCGTAGAGCTTGAAGCAGATGCCTAACCCTTTATTGCTGCGGACGTGCCGCCAGCGCCGCGTCAGTGCAACGGTCATCTCGGCCCGCCGCAGACCAATGCGTTAGGATTTCCAAATCCACCTCATTCGAAATGGGAACGCCATGAAAACGCGTCTTCGGGATCCACTGATAATGACAGCTCCAGTGGCGAGTGCGGCCAACGCCAGCGCGCAGCAGATTTCTGACCAACGGGTCGAGGACCTCGTGCGGGCCGGCAGAGTTCGGGTCGCACTGTTCCCCTCTTTCTTGTACACCAAGGATCCAGTAACCGGTGAACTGCGGGGGGTGGGAATAGAGGTCGCTCGCGCACTTGCAGCGCGCCTCGGGGTTGAGGTCGTGTCGGTCGAATACCCCAGTCCTCCTAAGGTCGTGGAATGCCTCAAGGCCGGCGCGTGCGACGTGGCGTTTCTGGGGATCGATCCATCTCGGATCGCTGAGGTAGGCTTCTCGCCCCCATTCATGGAAGTGGACTTTATCTATCTGGTGCCGGCGGGCCTGCCAATCCGTAGCGTCGCGGACGCAGACCGGTCCGGGGTTCGCATCGCGGTGGTGCGCAATCATGCCATGGACCTCGTTCTGAGCCCCATCCTGAAGCAAGCCGAACTAGTGCGCGCCGAGACCCCAGACGGCACTTTCGACCTGCTGCGCACCGGACATGCCGACGTGCAAGCAGGAGTCCGCCCGGCTCTTCTAGAGTATTCCACCCAACTGCCCGGCTCGCGGGTGCTGGAGGACCGCTACGGGGTCAACCGCGTAGCGATGGTGGTCCCGAAAGACCAAGCCGGACGTCTCGCCTACATCAGCGAATTCATCGAAGAGGCCAAGGCGTCGGGGTTGGTGCGAGAGGCAATCGAGCGCGCCGGCTCGCGTGGAATCCAGGTGGCGCCCCCGGGAAATCCCAACGCCCAGAAGTGAGTGTCATGGGAAGAGAAACCAGGGTCCTCACAAGAGCCACTGCACTAAATTAGTCGGGAGCATGGCGTTCCTTGTCGCGCGCGAGGGTCGTACCGAACTGCGGTTGAATCACGCCCGGCCGTCCGCAGCTGCGGGACCGCTAGGGTAGCAAGTTGAATCCGGGCGTGCCCCATTCCCGAGTTGACGCGTTTCAACCGAGCAGAGCTGAGTTTTATGACTTCGCTTCTGCCGTCTTCGCCTTGCGTCCCCGTGGCTTCTTCGCGCTGAGTGCCGCGATTTTCTTGCCATCGATCACCACAGAGCCAACGTTTCTGGCGCGGCGACGGAGCGTCAAGCTCGCGCACATGCGGAAGCGACCGATCGCGCAGTGGCGCTCCATATCGACCTTTGGCGGCAAAAAACATAACAGTGTCCAAGGCAGGAAGCTTCGGGCGCATCCTTGAAGGCCGTCGCCCAAGGTGTTAGAAAATAACCTTCCGTGGTCGCATAGCTCAGCTGGTTAGAGCGCGCGCCTCACATGCGCGAGGTCGTAGGTTCAAGTCCTACTGCGACCACCATAATTCCCATCGAACCTATTCCGATAAAGTCATTGGATTATCGCATCGATCAGTCCAAACCTGATGCCGCTGAGCCTTAAACCCTAAAGACTCTCCCATGGAGTCCGCAACTGTGATTTGACGATCCTACGAATCGAGTCCCGGTCTTGACCGGGGCTCTCGCGCAGGATTTTGCCCCAAGGGCGTACTGGAAGGTGCCACCGGTTTGCCCGTGGGGCTTCACCAAACTTCAGTTGGATTCTATCGTTCCATCCTTGCGACGGTGCCGTGTCTGATGGTAGGAATTTCTTTTAAGCGGGCGCGAGGACAGAGTAGGCGTGTGCCCCTGAGGAGCGGTTAGAGGTTTCTGAATGTATGATTCCATGAAGCGTTAAGGACGATTTTTTAGAAATGATCAAAGGCGAGCAATTCGAATTTTCGGTACCCGAGCAACTCAACCTCGGCAGCTATTATCTCGACGTGAATTTGGAGGCGGGCAGGGGCGATAAGACCGCCATTTACTACAAGGACCGGACCTATAGTTTTCTCGACCTCTGGCGTCTGACCAACCGGGTCGGCAACGTGTTCAAAGGTCTCGGGGTTGAGCCTGAGAACCGGGTATTGTTGATTCTCGAAGATTCCCCCGAATGGGTCGCCGCATGGCTCGCCGCCATGAAGATCGGCGCGGTGGGCACCCATGCTTACACCTACCTGATGCCCCATGACTATGCCTATCTGCTGAATCTGATCAAGCCCAAGGTGGTGGTGGTCGACAAGACGACACGGGAAAAGGTGCGGGAAGGCGCAAAGGATTCCAACTACCCCAAAGCGTTTCTAGTTGCGGGCGAGGGTGTCCACGATCTCGAGCGAGGAGAATACAGCCTGGGCGAGATGATCGATTCCGCCGACGATCGGCTCGAGGTTGAGCCGACGCACCGTGATGACCTGGCGTTCTGGAACTTCTCGGGTGGAACCACCGGCAAGCCCAAGGGTGTCCCCCATATGCATCGCGACTCCGTGCTTTCCTTCAATTCCTTCAACACCATTCTCGGCTACGAAACCAATGACATCGTCCTGCTCGTCCCCAAACTGTTTTTTCACTACGCTCGTGATAATGGGTTGTTGTTTGCGTTGCGGAGCGGGGCCGCGGTGGCTTTGTTCGGGGAAAGGGCGACCGCGGCGGTGATATTCCAGCTCATTCGGAAGTGCCGCCCCACGGTGATGCTCAACGTGCCCACGATGATGCGGGCGATGATTCAGACCCCCGCACATGAGCGCGCCGACCTGAGCAGCCTTCGCCTCTGTCTTTCATCGGGGGAAGTGCTATCGCCGCAGCTCTATGAAGAGTGGCTCGGCACCTTCGGAACCGAGACGATCGATCGCTTCGGCTCGGCCGAGTCCGGCATGGGGTACCTCTGCAATCGACCGGGCGCAGTCAAGCCCGGCAGTTCCGGGAAGGTCACACCGCTGGCGGAGATCAAGCTCGTCGATGACGAAGGAGCGGAAGTTCCCCGAGGGCAACCAGGTCTTTTGCTCACGCGCAGCGACGCGGCCGCTCTGTATTATGTTCGCGAGCATGAAAAATCGAAGGCGACTTTTCTCGGCGACGAATGGATCAACACCGGAGACATATTCATCCAGGACGAGGCGGACTATTTCTGGTATATCGGGCGCGCCGATGAAATGGTAAAGGTAAGCGGAGTGTGGGTGTCGCCGTTGGAAATCGAGCGCACGCTCCAGGAATGTCCCAGTGTCAGAGAGTGCGCGGTGTTGGGGATCAAGGACGGGGACGGGCTATTGAAGATCCAAGCGTTCGTTGCGCTGGAGGATGGCGCGCAGGGTAGTGCGGAGAGGCGGGGTGAGCTGGAACGATATTGCCGCGAGCGGTTGGCGCCGCACAAGATACCGCGAGCCTTTGAGTTTCTCGACGAGCTGCCCAAAACCGGGCAGGGTAAAATCGATCGGCGCCTGTTGCGGGAGCGGGCATGTTAAAGCCGCAACCAAAAATGAGAAAGACATTTTACCACGAAGGTCACGAAGAGCACGAAGTTTAAGAGCATAAATATCCGAACCCTTCGTGGCCTTCGTGGTGGGGAAATCTTTGGTCGTTAGTTGTAAAGGTAACTATGCTTCTAGGATTGCCGGAATTTGAAATGTTCTTTTCTCGCAGCGTCGAGGAGACCAGTGCGCTGCTTGCCGAGCATGGCCAACATGCGCAGATAGTCGCGGGTGGGACCGATCTGTTCGTCAAGATGAAACAGAGAAGACTGGTGCCCT
>JAUYJC010000584.1 GCA_030688735.1 Deltaproteobacteria bacterium | reverse complement strand
TTTCAAAACCAGGTTATCGAGGCACGCCTCAAATTCATTGATACGCTCACCGTCTACAATCTTTCTCTGGCCGAGCTAAAGTTCCAGGCCGGCATCGAATAAGGAGCGCAATATGGGCAACAAAAAAATAGTCTTATCTCTCGCGTTGGTTTCACTTCTCCTGGTCGCTTTTTGGTTGGGGAGGGTGACAGGGCGGGTGGGCAAGAGTGGTGAGACGTCTCATGAAAAGATTCCGGTAGCTCCCACCAAATCTCACGACGAGGCCGCCCCCCACGCCCACGAAGACGGAAAGGCCGACGGCCACGACGAGGGGAAAGAAGCGACCGCAGGCCTCAAGCTTAGCGCCGAGGAGAAGGCGAACATTGGTCTCAAAACTGTTGTTGCTGATCTAAGGCCGATTGAAAACGTTATCCGCATCAGCGGAACCGTCAGGCCGCACCCGGACAAAGAAGCTCAAGTCAGCAGTCGTGTCTCAGGAAAAATTGCGGCACTTTTCTTCAAAGTGGGCGATCCCGTCCAAAGAGGGCAGCGACTTGCGGAAATTCAAAGCGCGGAGATCCAAAAACTGCAGGTGGATCTCATCCAGGCGGAAAATAAGCTGGTCCTGCACAAGGCTGAGCTTGACCGCATCCAACGGCTTGTGGAGAGCAAGATCGCGGCACAAAAAGAGCTGATCGCCGCGCAAAACCAGTACCAAACCGCCCTCAACGAAATAGACGGGCTCACGCAGCAACTGATTCTTCTCGGCCTTCCCGAGCACGCGGTGAAAAAGGCTCGGGCGGAGAAATCGATCTCGACTTTCGCTATCCTGTCGCCCCTCAACGGCGTCGTCGCCGAGCGCGGTGTCGTCCTCGGAGAGACCGTAGAACCCAATAAGGTCATGTTTAAGATTTTTGACCCTGCGGTTGTCTTTGTCGAAGGCGATGCCTTTGAAGAAGCGGCGCCGCAGCTCAAAGTCGGTCAGCAGGTGAGAATCCGTCTGACTGCGTATCCGGGGGAGGTGTTTACCGGAAAAATAGCCCGGTTTAGTCCTGTGATCGATCCGCAGAAACGCACTATTCACCTCTGGGTAGAGGTTGCGAACCGTGGCGGAATCCTAAAACCAAACCTCTTTGCCGACATGGACGCAGTTGTCGGCGGGCGCCAAGAAGTGCTGGCTATTCCCGCAGAAGCGATCATTACGACAGAAGGAGCCAGCTTCGTTTTCGTCGAGGAAAAGGGAGAGTACCGCCGCGCGGACGTTGTTCTAGGCGCTAGAGACGACCGGTTCGCGGAAGTGAAGAGCGGCCTCTTGCCGGGAGACCGGGTGGTGACTCTTGGCAAACAGCAGATCTACACCAAATCGTTAATGGCGCGCGGCGGTGGCGCGGCCCTGGGCGGCCACGGCCACTAATTAAAGGAGCACCGACTCATGTTCAATTGGATTATTCAGTCGTCTCTGAAAAACCGGCTACTGGTCATCACGGCTTATGTGGTTATCCTGCTCGCTGGCATCTACGTCGTCCAACGCATGACCCTCGATGTCCTGCCGGAATTCGCCCCGCCTCAGGTCGTGATCCAGACCCAATCACCGGGCCTCTCACCGGAGGATGTGGAGACTTTGATAACATTTCGCATCGAGACGGCGGTCAACGGCACGCCGGGAGTCGACCTGGTTCGGTCCAAATCATCGGCGGGATTGTCTACCGTGATCGTGGTTTTCGGCTGGGGAACGGATATTTTCCAGGCGCGGCAATTGGTCAACGAGAGGCTCCAGGAAGTGAAGGAGCAATTTCCCCCTGGCACCGAAGCCCCCGTGATGCTGCCCATCACCTCGGCGGTGAGCTGGCTCATCAAGTTTTCCTTGCAAAGCGACAAAGTTCCGCTCCTCGATCTCAGGACACTCTGCGATTGGGACATCCGCAACCGCATTCTCGCTATCCCTGGGATCGCCTCCGTCGTGTGTATGGGTCCGGGACCGAAACAGTATCAGGTTCTTCTCTCTTCCCCAAAGCTGCTGCAATACAACGTCTCCGTAAAGGAAGTTGTCGAACACTTGCGTGAGACCAATCGCAACGTGCCCGGTGGCTTCAATGTCGTTACCGGGCAGGAGTTCGTGGTCACGGGTGTCGGAAGAATCAGTTCCCTCGATGATCTCAAGAAAACCGTCATCGCTGAAAGAGAAGGCGTTCCCATCCCTCTAGAGCAAGTCGCTCAAGTGAAGTTCGGGCCGGAGTTTCCTCGAGGAGACAGCGCCTTTATGGGGAAGCCGGCGATCATCGGTACGGTTTCAAAGCTTTTTGGCGCCGATACGCTAACGGTGACCTACAAAGTCGAAGAGGCTTTGCAAGAAATTCGCAAGAGTCTGCCGCAGGGTGTTCAGCTCGATACCCAGGTGTTCCGTCAAGCCAATTTCATTGAATCCTCGATAACCAATCTGCGCCGTGCGCTTATCGAGGGCGCCGTGGTCGTTACCATTGTCGTGGTCTTTTTTCTTTTCAATGTGCGCGCCTCGTTCATCACCCTTACAGCCATGCCGCTCAGCCTGCTTATGGGCATTCTGATTCTGAAAGCATTTGGTGTCGGCATCAACGCGATGACGCTAGGAGGCCTGGCCGTTGCCATCGGCGCGGTGGTAGACGATGCCATTATCGACGTTGAAAATATCTTTCGACGGCTGCGGCAGAACCGGCAAAAACCAAATCCTGAGCCGTCGTTAAAGGTTATCTTCAACGCTTCACGGGAAATCAGGATTCCCATCGTCTACGCGACGCTGATCATCTTAGTGGTTTTTGGTCCGATCTTTTTCTTTAGCGGCGTCGAAGGGCGCATCTTCACTCCGCTCGGTCTTGCTTTTACGACTTCGCTCTTCGCTTCCCTGGTCGTCTCTGTCACGCTCACCCCGGTTCTCTGCTCTTTTCTCTTGATCAAGCACAAAGCCCTGCGGAACGATAAGGAGGAAGAGAGTTTCACGGTAAGAAAGCTGAAATCCGGTTACGAGAAACTGCTTTTGCCCGCGCTTAAACGGCCCGGAATGGTTATCGCGCTTGCTCTCGTTCTTCTAATCGGCAGCGTTGTTACCATTCCATTTCTGGGCCAGTCCTTTCTGCCGGAGTTTCACGAGGGGAACTTTATTCTCGCCGTGCAGAGTCTTCCCGGAACTTCCCTGGACGAGTCGATGAGGCTCGGCTATCTGATTACGCAAAAGCTGAGAAAGTATCCCGAGGTGGTCTCGGTTTCGCAGCGCGCGGGGCGATCCGAGCTCGACGAGGATGCCATGCCGCCCAATTTCATGGAGATGGACATCCAGTTGCGCTACGGGGATCGCGATCCGGAAGAACTGATCCACGCCATTCGAGAAGATCTCGAAAAAATTCCCGGCGTAGGAATCAATCTGGGCCAGTTCATCGCCCACCGTCTCGATGAGGTGCTGTCCGGCATCCGTGCGCAAATTGCGATCAAGATTTATGGCGCCGATTTGGATCAGCTCTTGGAAAAAGGACAGCAGGTCGAAGGAATCCTGGCCGGGATTAGCGGGGTCAGGGATCTCCAGCTCGAACAGCAGATTCGCGTGCCGGAAGTGCGGATCAACGTCCATCGTGACCGCGCAGCGCGGCTCGGGTTGAATTCCGGCGACGTTCTCGAAACCGCTCAGATTGCATTCAACGGTGAGACGATCTCGCAAGTTATCGAGGGGCAGAAGAGCTTCGACCTGTTTCTCTGGTTCGATGAAGCCTCGCGCCGGGATACTCAAGCGATGCGCGGTGTCCTGATCGACGGCCACAATGGACTCAAGGTGCCGCTCAGTCAACTGGCGGAAGTAAGCTTGGAGAACCGTCCCTATTTCATCAATCGTGAGCGGGTTCAACGCCGGATCGTGGTGCAGGCCAACGTGGCTGACCGCGACCTGGGGAGCGTGATCGCCGACGCGCAGGCAAAAATTGCCAGCCAGGTGAAGTTGCCGTCGGGTTATTTTATCGAATACGGCGGGCAGTTCGAAAGCCAGCAGCAGGCGACACGCGTGCTCATGTCTTATGGAGCCGTTGCCATCGCTGTGATCTTTCTCCTGCTCTACAAGGCTTTCAATTCGGCGCGCGCTTCTTTCCTGATCATGGCCAATCTTCCGTTAGCCTTGATTGGCGGTGTCATCGCGATCTTTCTTACGGGAGGAATCATGAGCGTGCCCTCTTTGATTGGACTTATTAGCGTTTTCGGCATCGCCGCGAGAAATGGAATCATTCTTGTGACGCACTACCATCATCTGCGAGTGGAGGGACTTTCACGCGAAGAGGTCGTTATCGAGGGTTCTAAGGAAAGGCTGGCGCCGGTTCTCATGACCGCGGCGGCTGCCGCCTTCGGGCTCCTGCCGCTTCTCTTCGGCGACCTCGCCGGGAAGGAGCTGGAGCGGCCCATGGCGCAGGTGATTCTCGGCGGTCTCTTCACTTCCACGGTTCTAAATATGATCGTCGTTCCAGTTTTGTATCTGAAGTACGGATGGGAGAGAGATGAGGTTTTTGTTCGGCAGCTCGCCATCGAGCGGGGCGAAATCCTCGGAGTCACTGAAGAATGAAAAGGAGGCGCATATGAAAATGATATGGGCTGTAGTGCGGTCGAGCATAGTTGACGAGATCGCGCGCCATCTAAACAAAGTTGGCGTCAGTGGCTGCACGGTCTATCCCGTACGCGGTTACGGTGAGCGGTGGCATCTCTACGAGCCATTGATCCATGGCGGCCATCATAAGCTCGAAGTGATTGTCCAGGACGAACAAGTGGAGACGGTGGTGAAAGAAATCACTGAAATCGGCTCCTCGGGTCGGGAAGGCGATGGGGTTCTGTCGGTTTTTGACCTTCAAAGTGTTGTTTCTTTGAAAAAGATTTAGAGGAGGTTTCATTGTATGTTACTGAGCAAACTTCTGTTTGTACCGGTCGCTTTCGTCATTGCGTTATCGGGCCAAGTGTTTTCGGACCCGGTCGGTAAAGATCATGGACACAAAACGCCTCACGGGGGCGTGGTTAAGGAGGCCGAGGGGATGCATGTGGAATTTCTGATCGACAAAAGCGGCCAGCCCAAGCTTTACCTTTACGACAAAGCCATGAAACCGTTGGAGCAGAGCAATCTCGAGGCCAAATTGACGGTTAAAGAGCATACCGGTGCTCAGCACACACGAGTTTTAAAATTTTCCAAGGACGCCAAAGAAGGGCCGCTCTTTACAGGAGAGCCGATCAAGGGGATCAAGGACTGGGACACGGCGGTGGTGAGCATGAAGTTGAAAGACAATTGGACTCACGTCCGTTTTTCGCACCATTGAAGTTATAGGCGCGGTCGTCTTTTAATTGTGTTTTCGGTTAGGTAAATTTGAATACTGCTTTTTCGGAAAGATCGCTGTTACGCCAGCTATCTTGACATGATTAGCAACAAGCAGTAACCCTTTTCTGTATGATAATGAATCGGTTTCTGATCATATCCCTGGCTTGCCTTTTTTCTTTGGCGGCATTCCTCAATGCCGTCGGGCATTGCTTCCTAGACAACGATCTTCCAACCCAAATGACCGGCCAGATTCCAGTTTCTATCTCCTGCTTGGATAATCAGGACCATCCTTTTCTTGCCCAAGTCATCCAGCGAGATAAAAGGGTCCATTTTTCAAAGATAGAAAAGCAACCTACTTATATTTATCAGAAAGCCTTGGTGCCAGGGGGAGCGTGCCATCTCGCACCTTTTCCGTCTTCGGCCTCCATTTTAGTTTCTTTGTCAGTTCCCATCTATCAATTGAAGAACGTTTACCGGGTTTAGTTCCTTCGTTCATAAATTCTCTGATTCCTTTTTCTCCAGGAATTTGCCGCTTTCCGGAAGCTGGTGTTTTTATTTTCAGTTTCAGGAACGGGTAAGCAATGAATAGAGTTAATACAAGTATGGTCGCGGCGTTGAGTTTAGGAGTGGTTTTGCTCCTTAGCGCAAGCGCTCGAGCTCAGCCAATAAAGAGAGATGAGATCTTTGCATATCTGGCCAAGAACGGCCCGAGCAGAGGAAGCGTTAAAGCTCCCGTTACACTCATTGAGTTCTCTGACTTTCAATGCAGCTTCTGCCGAAAATTCTGGCAGACAACTTTGCCCTTGCTTGATAAAAAATACATCAGTACGGGAAAGGTCAAATTTATTTACCGCCACTTTGCTGTTCTCGGCAAGCCTTCGGAGATTGCGGCTCAGGGGGCGGAGTGCGCCGGAGAACAGGCAAAGTTCTGGGAATACCATGATAAGCTCTTTGCCAGCGCCGGTTCCCCTTTGGCTTTTACCGACGGAAAGCTTAAAAGCTACGCCAAAGAGTTGGGACTCAAAAGCCAGGCGTTCAATCAATGTCTCGATTCCGGAAAGCAATTGAAGAAGGTGGAAGGTGAAACCGCTATAGCGTTTTTTCTCGGTGCCCGAGGAACCCCGGCATTCTTTCTCAATGGTCAAATGCTTGTCGGGGCTCAGCCCTTTCATGTCTTCGAGACGGTGATAGAAAAAGAACTAGAAAAAGTACCTTCATCGGGAAAGACGACACCCTAAATTCCTAGCCAAATATATTTGAAATTTTGAGATGAAAAGAAGATCGGAAAAAACTGTGTCTCGCGCAAAGACGCAAAGGCGCCAAGGTGATGGGCCGAGGCCTGTCATCCCGAGCGAACGCGACGGATCTAAGAAAGATTTCTCCCTTCGGTCGAAATGACAAGGCTCTTTCTTTGCGATCTTGGCGGCTTGGCGCGATAACATTTTTTGTGACTTCAGTTTGGAGCATAAAGCGTTGGAGACGAATTCCCAGACTTCGGCGTATAAGAATTTAGAGACGACAATAGAAAGGAGGAAAGCGACGATGCGAGAAAGGAATTTTAAACGGCTGTGGGTTGGTGCTCTCATATTCGTGTCTCTGTTCTGGGTATGTGCCGCTGCCGTGGCCGCGGAGGGGAAGGACCCCACGAAAGAAACGGTGCTCATCGGAGTAAAGGAATCTGGTGGCTTGATCATCAGGCTGGAGATCGAGCCTGCTCAGGCTATGTTCATGGCGATGCAAGGGATGTGGATGGAAATGAAACCTGAGGCGGGCGAAATCCACCACTTCGAGGTCAAGCCCGAAGACCCAGCGTCCAAGACCCGGGTATCGTATGCGGTGGTGAAGTTTCGGGCCGTCAACCAAAACAGCAGCAAGATAGTCGAGAAGGAACTACACCCTATGTGGGGCGGAAGTGGTCTACACTACGGGGCCAATGGGGTGCTGCCGGGAGATGGTCCCTATGTGGCGACCGTTACTGTGGAGCCTCCTACCTTTGCAAGGGGACCTAAGAACAAGGATATGTGGAGGAAACCGTCCCAAGCGGAGTTCAAGTTTACCGTGCGCAAGGGGCTGATAGTTCCATAGGTCTTGCTGTTCTGGTTTTTTCTAATAGTCCTCAAGGAGAAAGAAGCGTAAGCGGCATGTATCCCGTCCTGTACCACAATGCACCATTTACGATTTACAGCCTAGGAGTACTCTGGGCGTTAGCTGCTGTATGCGCCGGCTATGTAGTCCGGCTAGAGCTGAAACGATATCGAGTTGACCCCGAGCTGGCCTCTTCGATGGTTTTTGCCGCGGCGGCGGGTGGACTCATCGGGGCAAGGCTGCTCTTGATCCTGGAAGAATGGTCTCACTTTCTCCGCTCACCCTGGGATTTCATTTTTGGCGGCTCTGGATTCAGTTGGTACGGAGGATTACTCGGTGGGACCATAGCCGTAACCTGGTGGGTGCGGCGGCACAGGATACTCTGGCTAAAAGCGGCTGATATAGCTGCGCCGGCGGGTGCATTAGGCTACGGTGTCGGACGCGTAGGCTGCTTTCTCGCGGGTGATGCAACCTGGGGTAAAGTTACAGACGTTCCTTGGGCAATGGCATTTCCTAATGCCGTGGCCGGCTGGATTGATCCTTTAACCGGCGTCCCATACCCGCCGGGAGTAGGGGTTCATCCGACGCAGCTCTATGAGGTTGTCCAGTCGCTGTTTGTTTTCGGTGTTCTCTGGATTCTCAGGAAAAAACGTTATCCCCACGGTACGATCTTCTGGCTTTATTTAGCTCTCGCAGGATCCATGCGATTCTTAGTGGAGTTCTGGCGCGTTAACCCGGTTATTGCGCTGGGAATGACAGAGTATCAGTGGATCAGTTTCATGGTGGTCTTACTCGGAGGCTGCCTCGTTTACCGAAATGGAATGCGGGCTAAATAAAGGAAAACGGCGTAAAGCTTGCTCACGACGACATGGATATTGTAACACATGCCATTACAGGCGTCCTCGTTTCCCGTGCTGTTCCATGCGGACATAAGGCGTCGGTGATGGCGGCCGGTTTTATTGGTGCACTCGCTCCAGATTTAGACTTGATCGCCCGGCTTTGGGATCCCATGGCGGCCATTGCGGTTCACCGTACCGCGACGCACTCCTTCCTCGGTGGAGCGGTGATCGCAGTGGTAGTAGCTGGATTAGTGTGGGGCATTAGACGAGATAGCTTCTTTCATCTTTTCGGGTCTGCTTATCTCGGGCTTCTGTCCCATATAGGATCAGATCTCCTCACATCGTTCGGCACGGCCATTTTGTGGCCACTCACTGATCGACGCTTTGCTCTAGCGCAACATTACATAATTGACCCGATCTTCACTGTCCTCGCTCTAGGTTTCTTGGTCGCCAGTTTTCGTCTAAAGCAAAGAAGGATTTCTTGGGCCAATACAGGCCTCTTGGCCATTGGGCTATACGTGCTTATCGCAGCTTCGGTTCAACGGACGGCGTTTATTCGCTGGCAGGAGTCCATGGAATTACAAGGGATACTGCCTACCCGATCGGCTCTTCTACCCCTTTTCCCCGGCCCTTTTCGCTGGTTAGGAGTGTCAGAAACAGACAAGGGCTTTTACCAGCAGTCCTTTGCTCTTTATGGGTCGAATACCAACGCCCCGCACTTCTTTTCCAAGACCAATGCCGATCTTCGAGACTTGGACCGGCTGAGGGAAGTGCAGGTCTTCTTGAATTTCGCTCGCTTTCCATGGAAGCAGGAATCGTACGACAGAGGTCTCCGACTGGTCGAATATCGAGAACTAGCCTTTGCCGACCACCCGCTGGGCATTCTCGGCGGCCCCTTATCTCTCCGGATATGGATGGATGAGTTGGGCTCTGTTAGAGAAATGAAATTTGGCCACCGCTTCTGATGGCGGAGGCCCTTAAGATGGCAAAAGAATGTATGATGCAAAATCAATTTGCATTTTCGTTGAGCCGCGCTGCTGATAGTTAGGGGGTGTCCTTTGTCTGGTTTAGTGGGTAGTCTGTCGTCTAAAAACGTGCTGGTCCTCTGGGGTGCCGGTCTTTTTCTTTGCGGAGCGGTTGTTGGCGGCTTGTTGGTCACGAGATTTTTCGCCCAGCCTACTACTTCTCCGCCGCTCCCTCTTGTTGCCACCCTCGCTGAGGCTCATCGTTTTCTTGACAAGGGCCTGGATGCCGAGGCTGAAAAGAGCTACCTCGCCATCCTTGTTCGTGATCCTGCCAATCCTGAAGCGTTAACCCACCTTGGTAATGTTGCCTTTGGACGCGGGGATATTGACCTTGCCCTTCGGTATTATGAGGCGTCGTTGCGTCAGGACCCTTCCTACGCGCACGCTCTTTGGGACAAAGGAATTGCCCTTCGGGCCAGGGGAGACGATGCGGGAGCCATCCAAGCGTGGGAGGCTTTTGCAGGACTTTTTCCACCTGATTCATCCGATGTGGTCCAAGTTAAAAAGTGGATAGCCGAGGCGAAAGCAGGGCTTAGTTCCCCTTCGGCAGTTTTGCTCAAGCTGCCTGAAAGCTTAATGAACCCATCGAAGCGGTCCGCTGACAATTTGCGTCGAGGTGAAGCAGCCCGTTAAGCTCAGTCACTGTCGGCATTGGAGGAGTCATGAGCGGATATAGTTTGCCTATTAGCAACCATCTCAAGACGCTGGCGCTTGCTTTCAGCCTGTTCAGAGTCAAAGCCTGGGGCATCACGAGCCTGACTGCGGCCATAGGACTGTTTGTTATCGGGCTGCCAACAGCGATCTATGAGAATCCGTTCTTTGTGCGTATGACGCCGGTGCGTGCCCAAGACTACGTTATATGGATAATATCGTCGGTGCTTGTTGGCTTGATCGTTGGAAGTCACTTCGTGGCCAGCTCGACGAGTGGTGATGGAAAGATTGTATCGGGCGGAGTGTTATCGGTTCTCGCGGTGGGCTGCCCCACCTGCAATAAACTCGTAGTCTTGTTGCTGGGCACTACCGGTGCTTTGACCTTTTTTGCGCCGTTACAGCTCTACATTGGAATTGCTTCTGTGCTGCTACTCGGGTGGACGCTACTCCTGCGAGCTAAGGCCTTGACGGATACGTGCTCGGTGAGTCAGGTGACGGCGCAGCAAACATAACTAGAGGGGGGAAAACCGTAAGGGAGCTTGCAAAAGGAGTGTTAGAGAGCAATGGCTGACGTTAATATACTTGTCGCCTTTACAGCGGGGATTTTCTCATTTCTCTCTCCCTGTGTATTGCCTATGATTCCGTCCTATCTTTCTTTCATTTCGGGAGTTTCACTGGAGGAGATGCGCGCTGCCCATTTCGCGAGCCACATTCGCAGACGGGTGCTGTTAAACTCCCTCGCTTTTATCTTGGGATTTTCTCTGGTTTTTATATCACTTGGCGCCTCGGCAAGTTTTCTGTCGGGCTTCTTTCTGAGCTATCGTAGCTTGATTCGCGTCTTGGGTGGGATCTTTATCTTAGCTGTAGGGATCTATCTTTTGGGTGTCGTCAAATTTTCCGCCCTGGATCGCTACCTGCAGTTCCATCTTAAAAACAAGCCCGGTGGCTACCTGGGATCAGCCCTCGTAGGGATCACTTTCGGCGCGGCGTGGATTCCTTGTGTGGGGCCGATCCTCGGCGCAATCCTAACTCTGGCCGCGACATCGAGTGAAATTGGCAGAGGCGTCTTTTATCTAGCGACCTACGCGGCAGGACTGGCCCTGCCGTTTTTTCTGAGCGCCGTGGCCGTGAATTCCTTTTTCCAGTTTTCCCAGAAATTCCGCCGCTACGTCCGAGCCGTTCACGTGACGGCGGGTATTTTCTTGATCATCGTTGGTCTCCTTCTCATAACCGATTACATGACCCTGCTGAACATCTACGCAATCCGTTTTACCCCGGGGTGGTTGATCAAGAGACTCTAGGAATGGGAGCATCTCTATGATTTCCGGCTCCGGGCCTCCATCTCCTTCCTCATTCTGGGGTTTCTATACGCTACGTCAGTCGA
>JAUYJC010000581.1 GCA_030688735.1 Deltaproteobacteria bacterium | reverse complement strand
GCGTCGAAGGCTTCTTCGCCGTCGCTATCGAGCCCCAAAATAAATCCCGCCGTTACCTCCAGGCCCTTTTCTTGAATCTTGCGCACCGCGTTCAAGAGAAAATTGTCGTCGTGGCGGTGGGTGTTCTGAGCCTTCTTCGTCTTCAGCAAGGCCGCGCGGTTGGGAGTTTCGATGCCAAGAAAGGCCATGGTGAAACCGGCGTCGACCATGGCATCGAGGAGATCGTCGAGCCCGGATAGGTTGACGCTGGCCTCGGTATAAAGCGAAAAGGGATAGTTCCGCGCTTTTTGCCACTTGGAGATCTCCGGCAACACGCGCATCGCGTCCCGTTTATTGCCGATGAAATTGTCATCGACCAAAAACATCCGGCCGCGCCACCCCAGGTTATAAAGGACATCGAACTCGGCCAAGATCTGCTCGGCGGATTTGGTGCGCGGCACGCGGCCGAAGAGTTTGGTGATGTCGCAGAATTCGCAATCGAAGGGACAGCCGCGCGAGAACTGCAATGCCATCGAGCCGTAAGCGTGAATGTCGATCAGGTCGTAACGCGGCGGCGGGGCGTCCTTAATGCTCGGTTTCGCGGGAGAACGGTAAATTCTTTGCGCCCGCCCGTTCTCAAAGTCCTGCAAAAATTCGCCGAAGGTGTCTTCCACCTCATCCAAGACGAAATGATCGACGCCTTCAATTTCTTCGTAGAAAGTCGTCGGGTGAGGTCCACCGGCGACCACCGGAACCTTCGCCCGTCTGGCTCGTTCGATGACATCGCGCAACGAATCTTTCTGTACGATCATCGTCGAAGTAAAAACCATATCGGCCCATTCCAAGTGCTCGTCCTTGAGCGGGGCCACGTTCATATCGACGACTTTGAGTCGGTAGCCCGATGGAAACATGCCGGCAACCGTGAGCAAGCCGAGCGGAGGCATAGCCGACTTCTTACCGATGAACTCCAGCGCGTATTGCGCGCCCCAATAGGAGGGAGGAAACTTCGGATAAACTAGAAGTGCGTTCAGCATATCTCAGCGTTCCAATCTTAAGAGAGTGTTGGGGAAAGTAAGATTACCGTCATTATAGCCATATGCTGGCCTAATTCAACACGATAATGCATATCCGGATAATGGATGGAGCCCCAACGGTCTTACGGCGCGTGGCACCTCTCCACACGTTTCGTCGGCCACAGCCGACTTCGGGGTGCGAACGCCGAAGCGCGCCCTCCTTACCTCCTCTGCCAAAGCAGCCGCTTCGGCTGCGTAAGCCTGGCGCCAAGGCTACGGAGATACCCCCCGCACATTCGACCACGGGTTTACACACGCGGCTTTCTGCGAGGCTAAGGTAAATTCTCTTTTCACCGCGGTTCGGCGATGGCGTCCACCAGATACGGCAGTTGCTTCTCCTTGACGTACTTGAGACCCCGCTCGACAGCCGGACGGAGGTCCGCCGGATTGCGCACGGGTCCTTCGCCGCTGACGCCGAAGGAGCGCGCCATGGTGGCGAAATCGATGGCCGGGTCGTCCACGTGGGTGCCGATGCCGGCGTTTTCCACCGGACGATTGCGAAACTTGGCGACCTCGATCCCATGCTCTTCCGAGTTATAATAAGACTGATTGTTGTGCATGATCATGAGCAGCGGGATGCGGTGCTTGGCCGCGGTCCACAGAGCGCTGGAAGTCATCAGCATGTCGCCGTCGGACTGAATCGCGACGGCAAGCTTGCCACTGCCTTTGAGCGCCAGGGCCGCACCGATCGACGCGCCGGGGCCATAGCCGAGGCCGGCGCCGCCGCTGGCGCCGAGAAACTGATTCGGTTTGGTAAAATTCCACAACCGGCGCGCCCAACCATTTGAAGTGCCGTTCACCAATACCCATTCTTCGCGTTTGATCGCCTCGCCGATTTCCAGCGCCAGCCAGGCCGTGGAAATATCTTTTTGCGAGCCCTTGGCCTGCGCGTCGGCCAGCCATTTAGCGCGCCGGCTCTTGTGCTTTTCGGCCAATTCCTTCTGGCGCGCCTCAATAGCTGCCCTTTTCTTCGCGTCACTGCCAAGCAGTTCGCGGCACAACCGGATCAACTCCGGCACCGCCAGCGACGTGTCGGCGCTCATCGGCACATCCACCGCTTGCAGCGCTTGATAGTCATTGGCCCAGGAGTGGACCAGCATGTCGCTCATCGAAATGCTGATGATCTTGACGCCGGGCGACGTGAGATAGCCGGAATTGCGGGTCTGCTTGCTCACGGTCGTGATCGCGCCAAAGATATCGCCGACGTCGAGTGCTAGAAGCACGTCGACTTTCGGCAACAAATCGCGCGCGCCGTCGGTGACGTCGAGCGGATGCACCGTCGGAAAATTGAAACGCGCGCCCTTATCGACGACCGGGATCGCCAGGAGTTCCGCCAGCTCGATCAATGCGGGAACGGTCTTGGGATTGCGTCCGAGCGTATCCGCGATGATCAGCGGCGTTTGGGCGTTCACCAGCATCTCGGCCGCCCGGCGCAGCGCCTCGGGATTCGCCTGCATCGGCGCCGGCGCCCCGTAACGGCTGATGTCGGGGACCTCCACCGGGCTAGCGATCGTATCTTCCTGAATGTCGGCGTCGTAGTTGATATAGATCGGCGCAGTTGGCTCAGTGGTCGCGATACGATAGCCGCGGATGAAGGAATCCGGCACGTCGGCCAGAGAATAGGGCTGATCGTCCCACTTGGTATAATCGCGCACCTGGTTGCCCTGTACCAGCGCCGTGTGAATCCAGTCGATGCGCGGCCGGCGCCGTTTGGAGTTCATCGGCCCGGTGCCGCCGAGAACCATGATCGGCACCCGGTCGATGTAGGCGTTGAAGATCGCCATGCTGGCATGCTGCAAGCCGACCATGTTGTGCGTGATCGCGATCATCGGCTTGTTTTTCGCCTTGGAATAGCCGTGAGCCACCGCGACGGAGATTTCTTCGTGGTGGCAGAAGATCACTTCCGGCTTGTAGTTGCCGCCGTAGTTGACGATCGAATCGTGGATACCGCGGAAAGTCGCGCCGGGATTGAAAGCGGCGTACTCGATCTCATGCGCCTTCATCAAATCGACGACAACGTCCGATCCATACTGGGGCTGCTTTTTTTCTACTCTCGACACTTTTGTAACCCTCCCTTAATTGCGTGTTTTGAACTCAATACCAAGAACCGGGCGCGATGGCCAGCGCCCCACTAAGAAGATTATTCCGCCGTGGCCGTTCGCAAGAGCCCTTTCTCATAGAACAGCTCCAAGGTCTCCGGCAAATCACCCTGCCGCACGCCGCTGTCCGACGCCTCCCCGGCTCCCAACTCGGCGATCGATTCGAGCACCTTCTGCGCCGCCGGCGCCATGAACGACTTCATGCCGTGATGGTTGAAGGTTCGCTTGAGCTCGTCCATCTCCTCGGCGCGCCGGGCGGCGTGGATGCGCAGGCCGACGATGCTGGTGGAGATTTTATCCAGCAGCCCTGGGAAGCTTTCCTCATACTGGGCGCGCACCTCGTTCATAAGACCGAAGCGGCGCGCACCCATGAACAGCTCGACGAACAGACCTTGGAGACCTTTGGTCAATCCCGCGTAGACGACTTTGAAGGCGGATGCCTCGCTCGTGTTCGGTCCCAGGACCCTGATCGGAATGCCAAAGGCTTCCAACGCTTGCAAGCGTTGCGCTTCCGGCCCCGAAACATAGACGATCGTCCCCTTGCCCATGCGCGCCGCCGAGCCAATGATGCAGCCGTCGACGAAGCTGACGCCGGCCGGTTTCAAAACAGCGGCAATCGCATCGGCGGTCATCGGCGAGATCGCGTTGGCGTCGAGGTAGAGCAACTCTTTGCGTCCGCTTTTGGCCACTGCTTTGACGACTTTAGACGCCACCCGCTTGGCGGCGGACGGCACCACGATGGAGACGATCAACTCGGCTTCTCTAGCCAACCGGGCCATCGAAGGCAAAGACTTCG
>JAUYJC010000579.1 GCA_030688735.1 Deltaproteobacteria bacterium | reverse complement strand
AAGATTTCTCTCTTCGTTCGAAATGACAATGCTCTTCCTTTGCGGCCTTGGCGTCTTTGCGGGAGATATTCCGAGTTTGGGTTACGGTTGTTCGCCGGAGGCGAACCTCTTTTCCCCAGCGTGGTCTGGGGAAAAGCGTGTACTACTATCCATGAGAATTGTCGGGGCCTGCGCTAATTTTATGACGCATCTTTCCTAAGTTCCTGAATCAAAAAACTATTTCACCACGAAGGACACGAAGGTTTCGGACTCATGATATTTTTAAACTTCTTAACTTCGTGACCTTCGTGGTAAAAGTTGCATTTTCTATTTGGTTGCGGCGTAGCCGCGCTGGGAGCTTCGTGGTAAAAGAAAAAAAGGGGATCGTACCGGGCTACCCACACAAAATCCTGAAGAGCTACAAAATTTGACCCGTCTTGCCGTTCTCCGCTGGGATGACGAGAGGGACTTCCTTCACCAGGCAAACGATGTCATGCGTCAATGAACATCAACGCTTGCTTTAACAACATCCTGGTTTTGGTGAGAGGCGGCGGCGACTTGGCCAGCGGCGTCGCTTACCGGCTCAAGCGCAGCGGTTTTGCTTTAATAGTAACCGAACTCCCCGCGCCCCTGCTGGTGCGCCGCACAGTTTGTTACGGCGAGGCGGTCTACAATGGCGAAGCCACTGTCGAAGGGCTGGTCGCTCGCCGGGTGAATACCTGCGCAGAGGCTCAGGCCCTCGCCACGAGCGAAATTATACCGGTATTGGTTGACCCGCACGCGAGCATCGTTGCCAAGCTGAGCCCCGCGGTCGTGGTCGATGCGATCATAGCCAAGGTCAACACCGGCACGACGATCCACGACGCGCCGCTGGTAGTAGCCCTGGGACCCGGCTTCACCGCCGGACAAGATTGCCATGCCGTGGTAGAGACCAATCGCGGCCACTGGTTGGGCCGGGTGATCTACCCCGGCTGCGGACCCGCGGTCAACGGCCAAGCCGAACCCGATACCCGAACACCTGGCTTGATCGAAAGTCGCGCCGCCGACCGCCTTCTGCGCGCCCCGGCGGCTGGACAGGTCACGCCTCATGCCCGGATAGGCGACCGGATTGCCGCCGGGCAATTGATTGCGACGGTCAGCGGCCGCGAAATTCGCGCTGCTTTTTCGGGGGTGCTCCGCGGTCTGGTGCACTCCGACGTACAAGTGACGCCGGGATTGAAAATCGGCGACCTCGATCCGCGCGGCGAAGTCAGCCACTGCTTTACGATCAGCGACAAGTCGCTGGCCATCGGCGGCGGCGTGCTGGAGGCGATTCTGGCGAGCGACTTGACGCGTGGAAGCTAGCCAAAGTTATTCGAAATTCGGAAACGAAGACGAGATCGGAAAAACCATGTCTCCCGCAAAGGCGCCAAGGTGACGGGCCCCCAGGCCAGCCATCCCGAGCGAATGCGAGGGATCTAAGAAAGATTTCTCCCTTCGGTCGAAATGACACGGAGCGTCACTTTGCGCCTTGACGCCTGCCCGCCGCCAGGCAGGCGGGTCCTGGCGCGATAAATTTTCCTGGAGTCGTTCTGTTCAACATTTCCAACGTAAGTATCTACGCCTAGCGGGGCGATGACCGATGAAACTCTCGCGCGCATTAAGAATAAATCCCGGCGAAGTCGTGGCCCTCGTCGGCGCCGGCGGCAAAACGACGGCCATGTTTTTGTTGGCCAACGAACTAGCGACTTCCATGCGCGTACTGACCACGACCAGCACGCGCATCTTTGCGGCGCAGACCAAACATTCGCCGGTTCATGTTACCTTCGATCCCCAACAGCAAGCCATTGCCGACCTCTTACCGCAACTCGACAGAGCGACCGCCGCTCACGGGCAAGCGCTGCTCACCGGCCCACTTGAGCCGGACGGCGACAAAGTTTCCGGCATATCACCGGATACGATTGATATCCTGGCGGGCAGCGGTCGCTTTGACGTTATCATCAACGAAGCCGATGGCTCACGCACGCTTCCGCTCAAAGCTCCGGCCGCTCACGAGCCGGTCATTCCCCTCTGTACCACTCTGGTGATCCCGACCGCCGGTCTCGACGTAGTGGGACAGCCGCTCGGCGACGATACGGTTCATCGCGCCGAGTTAATCAGTCGATTGACCGGCACGGCTCTCGGACAGCCGGTGACTCCAGACACGGTGGCTCGTCTGTTGTGTCACCCGGAAGGCGGACTAAAAAAGGTGCCGGCTCAGGCGCGAGTCGTTCCCCTGCTGAATAAAGTTGATGAGCAGCTCGGAAGAGATGGTTTAAAAGTAGCGAGACACATTGCCTATAAGTTGTTGCGCTGTGATCTAATGGATTCGGTGGTGATCGGATCAATGCACCGGGCTGAAGCGCCCGTAGCCGAAGTTCACAGTCGTGTCGCGGCGGTTATTTTGGCGGCCGGTGGTTCGGCGCGGTTCGGCTCGCCGAAGCAACTGGCGTACTGGCGCGGCAAAACTTTTATCGAGCAGGCGGTCGATACCGCGCTGGCTTCATCGGCAAGACCGGTTGTTGTGGTCTTGGGCGCCGAGGTGGAGCGATGCCGCGCGACGCTGGCCGACCGGCCGGTCGAGATCGTCGTCAATGAAACCTGGATGGAGGGACAAAGCACCTCCATGCAGGCGGGTCTCGCTGCGCTGCCCGCTAACGTTGGCGGCGCGGTTTTTTTTCTGGTTGATATGCCCGGCGTCGTTCCCTATCTTATCGACCGACTCCTTCAACGTCATAGAGAAACGCTCGCTCCTCTGGTCTGGCCCGAGTTTGAAGGCCGCCGCGGCAACCCGATTCTCTTCGACCGTTCGCTTTTTTCGGAACTGCGGCAGGTCAGAGGTGACACGGGCGGCAAGCCGGTGCTGCTGCGCTACCAAGACCGCGCCGAGCGGGTGATCGTTAGCGACAAAAGTATCTTGCAGGATGTTGATCGCCCCGAGGGCTTGGCAGCTACTGAGTTCAACGTTCAAGGTTCAACGTTCAAAGTATGATCGACCGGAACCTAACTTTAGATTCTTGACAACTCGGCATTCACAAAAATTTCTCGCGGTGTGGAAATCCACCGTTCCGCTTCCGATACGTTGAACGTTGAACTCCAGCATCTCGATTACTCTCCATGCTGCTGCCCAAGCTATCCGCCTAAGGCGGAGCGGGACTTCCCTTATCAAATGAGAGTCACCCTATGGATCACGACAGCGTTTCATCTGGACACACTGATTGTGATTCTGCTGAAAAACTCTCGTTAACCCTTCGACACGGCTCAGGGCGAACGGGGATTGATTGATAACGTTAAGAATTTTCCGTTCATGCTGAGCTTGTCGAAGCATTCCAAGGGGTTTTTCAGCGGAATCGATTGTGATTCCGGACCCTGTGCCTTATGTATATGGGGCGCGACCAGAGCACGATGTCATTGGCGGTGAAACGACTGGAGGAGGGGCTTGAAATGAGCATCAAGCGGCGCAAGCAGTTGGAGGATTTCTGCACACGGTTGCGACAGGGGAAACGGCGCAAATATCAAATAAGCCATGCCTGACACCTCAGACACCTCAGATTGACACCTTAGATGCTGCTGCCTTTCGCCCTTCGACGTCCAGCCCTGCTCCTGCGCGACCTTCTCGTGGACCGCCGGCGCCCCGACCTGAAGCGACTGGCCATGATACAGGAGCCGGAGCGATTCGTCTGGGAGATCCTACCCCACGCCGCGCGTACCTTTTCGGCCTGCATCATCCTGCTGCCGTCGGGAATGGCACTTCCCTCGGCGGTTGCTTATCTATACTGCCGCATCCTCGACAGTTACGAGGATCTACTGCCGGACGCAGGAGACCGGGACAAGGCCCTCGCGTCTTTCGTCGAGCGTCTGGAAGCGGCCGACTCCGATGCCCTGCCGGGGCCGGCCTCAGCCATCGATCCGGCCCTGGCCAGGGACGCCCGAGATTCGAGTCACGTCCTGTTGGTCAACCGTTGCAGCATGGTGGATCGGGTCTTCATCACCCTCGACGCCGAGGTCAGACCCTTCATCGTCGATCTCGTCAGAGAGATGTCGCAAGGCATGCGCTGGTGGAGCGAGACCTTCGAGCGCCAGGGTGGCTGTCTGAGTGACGCCAGACAGCTCTCCCGGTATTGCTACGCGGTGATGGGGACGCCAATACTCTTCTGCGTGCGGCTGCTCCTGCTCTCCAAGCACGGCGACGAGCGTGTTGGCGAGGAGTTGGGTCGCAATGCCGTGGCCGTCGGCGAGTTCTTGCAACTCGCCAACGTCACGCGAGACATCGAAAAGGATCTGCGGCGTGAAATCGGCTATCATCCGCTCCTTCACGACGCGCTTGGAAAAGACGCTTCGAGCGACCTGGAGGTCGCGGCGAAGGCCCAGGCGGTGCGTGGACTGCTCCTGGATCGCGCGCTGAGTCTCGCACCGGCCTACCAACGGATGGTTGACGGACTGCGCTTGCGCAAGATGAGCCTCACTCGCGCCTCCGCAGTCCTGATGCTGCTGTTCACGGAGAGGTACTACCGAACCTGCGCACGGCGCACGGGCCGAGCCGTACCGGGCCGGGATAAATCGGGCCTCTCGTTGCTCCTTCGCAGTCTGTCCACCACCTGGTCCCCTCAGGCCGGCAAACGAGTGCTGCAAGCAACGGAAAGAGATCTTCAGCTGCTCTTGCAATCGTCGGCAACAGCGGCACGGGATTGAACTGAACTCTCCTACGACTCAATGTTTCAAGAATTGCCTTAGGCGTACGGTTCAATCCTGGGCGCGGTTTGCAACTCACTTCAAGGCAGAGGTCTATTTCCGCTAGAGGCGGATCAGCCTCAGGCTGAGCCTTCTCCCGCACCTGTCTGCGTGTCCGCACAGGCAGAAGGTTTTCCTCCTTGATCAATATCGACGATGAATAACGCGGGCTATAGGTCGACGTCAGTAAAGCTCCCCTTCGTTTTTCCGCTCTTCCCTGGGACGCCAGCGCAGAAAGTAGGACTCCGCGCGACTGATCGCTTCGTTGCAGACGACCACTACCAGGGCGAGAATTAAGATGCCCCCC
>JAUYJC010000578.1 GCA_030688735.1 Deltaproteobacteria bacterium | reverse complement strand
CGCAAACCACCGACGCTTCTTCCAACTCTTTGTGAATCTGAATTATCGTGCTGCTCACCGCGCGCAGACCATAGGGCATGAATCGGGTAACGTAGGCGATCATGATGATCCAGATGGTGCCGTAAATGGGTATGGGAAAATTCACATAGGCCCACAACAACCCCAAAGCCAAAGCGGTGCCCGGGAATGCCCAGGGAATGAACACGAGGCCTTCCAGAATACCCCGCCCGGCGATTTTGGTCCTAACCGTCAGATATGATGTGAGCGCCGCCAGCAACATGCAAACCGCGGCGCCGCCCAAGGCAAGGAAAAGGCTATTGCCGAAAGCTTTGTAAACCCGTTCGTTTTCGAAGACTGTTTTAAAGTGTTTGACCGTGAGGGTCTGCCAGGTGTCCCAAGTCGGCACATGGTAATAGGGCAGGAAGGAAATCAACAAGAGAACGATGATGGGGAGCAAAACCATCATGATAAGCAAAATCAACGCGCTCGTGGATGCCAAATATTTCCACGGCCCCAGATCGATTTGGTGGGGTTTAAAGGCCTTGCCCGTAACGGTCGAAAAGCTTTCCACCTGGGAGGTGAAACGGCGATAGAGATAAACGAAAAGGAGAGCGATCAAGAGAATTCCGGTCCCATAGGCGGCGGCTAAATTGTGATTGGTGGGAAACGAGCCCAGCGCCTCGCGCCATATCTTCGTCGTGAAGACTTCGATTCTGGCCGGCAATGCGATGATGGCCGGCGTATCGAAGCTTTCGATGGCGCGTACGAAATTCAAGGTCCCCGCCGCCAAAATCGCCGGTCTCATTAGCGGAAAGGTGATGCGTCGCGCAACGCCAAATTCGCTGGAGCCGAGGGTTTTTGCCGACTCTTCCAAGGATGGATCCATGCCCTTGAGGGCCGCGGAAATGATCAAAAAGGCCAAAGGTGTGAGGATCAATCCTTCGACGAAAATCAAACCGGGGATGGAATAGATGTTGAAAGGACCTCTTTCCAATCCGAGCAGTTTTACCAAGATGACGTTGATGAGCCCGTTGTTGGGATTAAGCAACAGCACCCAGGAAATGGAAATGAGAATCGGCGGCAAGATGTTGGGAACGATCGCCGTAAGCTCGAATAGCCTTCGATAGGGCGCGTTGGTGCGAATCGTGATCCATGCCAAGGCCGAGGCTAGGACCACCGAAAGGCCGGCGGCGCCGATACCGAAGATAAACGAGTTGAGAACCAGGGGGTAGGCCGACGGGTCTGAATAGGCCCGCACATAGTTTTGAAAGGTAAATTGGCCGGGAACACCAAGCGGGGAATCGGTAAAGCTCCCGTATATCAGAAAAGTCGTCGGATAAAGACTGAGGAAGGCAAGGATTCCCGCCACCCCGAGAAAAACCCAGTTGACCGGGGTGCTGAGGAAATGCCTGACCCGGTAAAAAGCCCGGTAAAAAGCCGAGGAGGCGGGAATCGTGTGCCCAAGGGTTAATTCTTTACCGTTCAAGTAAGCAACCTTACTTTAAGAAAATCGCTTGGTACTCTTTCTTCTTGGCGGCAAACCCCTTTTTGTCGAGATCCACCATTTCGACGAATTGGATTTTGTCCGCGTCCGGCAAAGGCGGATAGACCCCCTTGAGATTTACGAACTCTCCTTCTTGCGCCAAGAGCTTCATACTTTCCTCGGCGAGGAAATAGTCGATGAACGCTTTCCCCGCGCTGGCGTGGGGCGCCTTGTTGCTAAGCGTAAGATAGTGGCCGTCCCCCATCATTTTACCGAGGCGAACGTAATCCAAGGGTGCGCCCTCTTTGCCATAGACGTAGGCGTATTTCACGTAGGTAATGGCGATGGGCGTTTCTCCCGTGGTCACGCGCTTTGCCGCAGGCAGGAGGGATTCGACCAGGATCGGCTTTGTCGCCGCCAGGTCGCGGATATACTTGTCCGCTTTTTCTTGGCCCATGACCTTCCACAAGCTGGCCACCCACTGCGTCGTCGTGGTGTGCTGCGTCGGGTCCGGCATCACCAGTTTGCCCCGGTATTGGGGTTTTAGGAGGTCTTCGAGCGACTTAGGGGCGTCTGCGGGCTTTATGACGCTCTTATTGTAGACCACGCCAATGATGACATTGCGATATCGTGCGCCAAGGTTCGGGTCAATGGCGTCTTGAGGATAATCCTTCGCTGTGGGAGATTCATATTTGGCGAAGATCCCCTCCTTTTGCATGATCTGCATCGGATTATCGTTGGTCAGAATGATGTCAAAGAGCGGTTTGCCGGCGCGATATTCGCTGAGCGCTCGATCCATGACCTTGGTTGCCGAGGCCCGCCAGTAATCGACATCAAGGCCGGTCTTTTTTCGATAGGCCTTGACGATCGTGTCGAACGTCCCCGATTCCAGAGAACCGTAAATGACGGCTTTCCCTTCTTTTTTTGCCGCCTCGATCATTTTGGCGCTCTGGCTGTTTGCCGGAACCGCGCTCAACAGAGCCAGCGCGAAAAACGCCGCAAAGAGATATGCTTTCCTTAACATGTGATCGTTCCTCCTTTTTTTGGTAACCTTCTGTGTCTTAGACGGGAGCGGAGGCAATAGTTTCAAATTCCTCCAGTTGAGTCAAGTAGAGTTGACAGGGCTATTTGCCGGTCATATAAATCTTCTTTAAACACAAGGAGAAGGAGAAACGCTAGGCCATGGCGAAACTAGAGTTGCTGGTTAAGAACGGCGAAGTCTGGACACCGGGCGGATTCGTCGAAACCGACATTGCGGTAAGCGGGGGCAAGATCGTCGCGCTCGGCAAGCCGCCGGTTTTACCGGAATCGGCTGACACCGTGATCGACGCCAAGGGAAAGAAGATCATTCCCGGTCTGATCGACACGCACACGCATCACCGCGATCCGGGGTTTACCCATAAGGAAGATATCACCACGGCGACCATGGCCGCGGCTGCCGGCGGCGTGACGTTTTCCATCGGCATGCCCAACGTCAATCCGCCGACGACCACCGTCGAGCGTTACCGCGCCTTGATCGAGCATCACAAGAAAAACGCCATCGTCGACTTTAATCACAATCCTTCCGGCACCGTGCCCGAAGAGATCCCCGGCCTCGCCAAGGAAGGGCCGTTGGCCTTTAAGATATTCATGGTCAAGGACACCGGGCGCGATTATCCCCATATGCCGGGCATCGGCATCAACAACAACGGCGAGCTTTTCAAATGTTTCGAGACCGTTGGGCAAACGGGACTGCCGTTGATGGTTCATCCGCACGATCAGGATTTAATGGACGAGATCGAAGGGCGCTATTGGAAGCGCGAAGATCGTAGCCCCCAGGCTTATGCCAAGGCTTACCGGGAGTTCGACGGCATCATCTGGGACACCGCCATGAGCACGCTATTTCGCATGCAGAAGGCGCTCGGCAGCAAGCTTCACATCCTGCACATGAGCACGCCGGAAGGATTGGCGATGCTGCGCCGCGCCAAGAACGAGGGCCGGCCCTGCAGCTGCGAGGTCAATCCATGGGCGATGTTTTTGGGCACCTGGGAGAACGTCGAGAAGCTGGGTCCCTACTGCCTGGGATTCTGGGTGCCGCCGGCCCATGTCGAAGCGCTCTGGCAAGCGATCAACGACGGCACGGTCGACGTGATCGGCACGGACCACGCGCCGCATACGAAAGACGAAAAAGAAAAGGGCTGGAAGGATATGTGGAGTTGTCCGGGCGGCGAGCCGCAGATTCAGGACTATCTGAGCCTGTTTCTTGACGCAGTGAATCAAGGGAAACTGTCCCTCGACACCTTGGTCAGAATCTCTTCCTACAACGCGGCGAAGATTTTTAACGTCTATCCGCGCAAAGGCGTCATCCAGCCCGGCTCCGACGCCGATCTCGTCATCATCGACATGAACAAAGAAGCGGTGATCAGCAACGAGACAACCTACACCAGAGTCGGCTGGACGCCCTATCATGGCCGCAAAGTAAAGGGCGTGCCGATCCGCACGATCCTGCGGGGCAAGACAGTGATGCAGGACGGCAAGATCACCGGCAAACCAGGGGATGGGCTGTTCGTAACTCCGGTTCGGTGAGCTATTGGGTTGACCGCAGTATCTTCATCCGGATCAATGAGCCGTGCCCTGGGTTCTCTTTTTTAGAGAAATTGCTGCGACACCCCCCCCGAAAATAGGGCTTGACATAAAAGCCCGTTTTTGACTACAGTCTCGCCACCATGGGTTGGCGGGGTGAATTTCGAGTGACGCAGACCTCAAGCCGTCAAAGACGGGGAGGGCGGCGCCTCTTTGAGAACTCTTGGATTCCCAGTTGGCTATAACACGCAAGCGAGTTCCTAACAGTCATTAGGCGGGTATAGTTAACAATTCTTATTTTCAGTTGAGGAGGTATTTACAATGGCACGATACATGAAAATTCTAATTAGTGTAGACACAGGTGACGAGGAGGTGACAGCTGTTGATATTGATGCACAAGGTAACGAAACCCTATGCACATCAGCTGAAGCAGGATACCCAACCGAGGTGTTTCTAAAGGCCCGTAGGACGGTTGGGGTGGTACAATTTGAACATTCGAGTCCTGGTTGCGTTTATTGGATAGGCGGCAGGCCTGTAAAAGTGTGTTAAATCTATGCTCTAACGTGCTGTCTCCGTTACGATCGATAGCCCCTTTGCCCAGCAACTCGTGAAGGAATATTGTTTTGCCCGTATTTTAGGTCGAGTGCTTTCGGCAAACATAGCTGAATTCTATGGCAACGCCAGTGTGACTCTTAAAAAGACCACTCTGTCCGGTTGTATGCGAGGGTTGTCTCGATCCACCTCAAAATACTTGAATTTTTTGTCAAACAGATTGGCCGCTCCAACGCTGATGAAACCATATCGCTTCGGCAAACGGTAATTGATTGCCGCATCGACCGTCCAGAAGTCGTCTCTGGCCGACTGAGCAAGACCAGTCGCAAGGCGCTGAAAGTTGCCGTTCTGATTGTAGTACGTGGCAGTCAGCGACGCGCTAAATCCCGAGGGATGGAAAAAATTCGCGCCTAGAGGAACGCGGTGCGTATTGAGCTTGATGGCTTCTCCGAGACTTGGATCATTTTCAAATCGCTCGAATAAATATTCCGTTCTGAGTGCCAGCCATTCAAAGGGTGTCCAGAAAAGGTACGCACGGTTCAGATACTCTTTGCCGTCAAGTTTTTGCGTTACGGGGGAGGGACCTGAAGCATCTATCAATGGGATCTCCAAATCTCTCTTGGAAAACTCAACTCCTCCGAATATCTCTTTTGAAAATCTCTGGTCGACGGCCGTGCCATAGCGCCAGGCACTCGTTAAGTTGGCATCATCAAAGAACTGATTAAAGCCCGCGACCTGCGTCGTCTCTAGCGTCTGGTCCGTAATCAGAGTCCTTTTGATAACCCTGAAAGCAGCTGCGCGAAACGTCGTACCTGAGAATGGATTCCACAGGATTCCGACTTTCGGGTTGAACTGGGCCTCATGTCCACCGGGAATAACCGCAGGATCGCCCTTCAAGTAGTCAAAACTTGCCCCGGCGGTTAGCGTCACGCCCTTTAGAAAGTTGACGTTTCCATAGGTATAGGCGTTGACATGTTGGACGCTCGTATTGGTGCTTGTTGCGGAGAAATCAAAAGGAGGGGGAAAAATTGTTCCTGTCAGCGTCTTCAGTTTTTCATTAATGTCAAAATAGCCTGCGCCGCTCGTAAGGTTGAAGTTCCGCCAACGAAACAGGTGCTGGACTTCGACGCTAACAGCTTTTTGAGGATTTTTAAGATTAGCGAATGTAAGAACAGGGAAAGGAGGCAATTTATCTTTGACTCGTTGATCTCTATCTTGAAACATAAATGAGGCAAGGATGATTGAATTCGGCGAAAAGGAGTGACGTCCACCGAGACGGATGCTGAAACTATCTCTTGTATCTGTTAGTCCAGGGAAGAAATCTGGCGGGAAGAATCGCAGTTGCACATCGCCTCGTTCTGAGCTTCTGTATCGGTACTCTCCCTGAACGCTAGTTTGCGGTGATAGTTCTAGCTGTAAGAAGGCGCTCGCAATATCATCTTTCTGGTCGCTGTTATTCCTCCAGCCATCCGTCTTAAAGTGAAAGCCTCCCAGGCTGAAAGAAGCCTTTTTGAAGATCCCGGCGAGGACACCTTCGCCCGCATAGGTGCTGTTTTCGCCGGCGAGGCCGCTCGTCTGCAAGGTAAGCCCATCGCGGTTGAACAATGGGTTGAATTCGTTGAATGCGATACCCGCAGGTCCGCCGGCACTCACGAGAAACAAATTGCTTTCTGCGAGACGTGGCTGAATGGGCGTCATATTGAGAGGCTGCAGCAATTGCGATTGCAGCAGTTCGCTCACCCTCGCGATTTCGTGGCGCGGTAAAACCGAATAGGAATCAGCGAGAAACCGGTGCGCGGAGAAGTTACTTGGATCGGCGTTAACCGATTTCCATCCTTCTACCAAGCCAAGCTGCTGGAATCCCAAATCGCTGTAGATCCGCCCAAGGCTTGCGCTCCGTGCGGCCAGGTCGGAGTCGAGCAGCAGGCGTGACCGGTAGACCGCCCGGTTATCGTTCAATTCGATGGCTTGTTGCATGTCTTGTAACGCCTCGACCGGCCGGTTCGTGGTCTGCTTGCGAATGGCATCATAGAAGTACGGTGTCGGATCTTTTGGATCGAGCGATTTTGCCATTTCGTACTGATCGGCGGATTGCTTCTCCAATTTTTCTTCGTAGTAGGCTTTGCCGAGATAGCTGCGCACGAGCGCATTATCAGGGTCTAAACTAACAGCGATGTCGATTTCCTTCCTTCCTTCAAATAGATCGCCTTCCCGGATCTTTGCCAGCCCCAGACCCAACCGCGCGAGCGGATCGGCCTGGTCAAGCTCGATGGCTTTTTCGAAAGCCTTTTTCGACTCACCCGTGTTCACCCGCGTTAGATAAGCAAATCCAAGAACCATCTGCGTCCTCGACAAATTTGGCTCCAGTGCAACCGCCTTCTTGGCCGCTTCGAGAGCTTTATCCAGTTCGGCAAATGACATCCAAAGCTCAGCTAGCCTGGCCCAAGCAAGGGCATTTTCCGGACTTACTTGCACCGCTTGTTGCAGGCTACTGAGTGCCGCTTCGAGGTTGAAATTAGCCTGCTGAGCGTATGAAAGAGCAATAAGTGCCGAGGCGGAATTTGGGTCGGCCGTGACCGCCTTTTGTGCCAAAGCGAGCGCTTTCTCTTTGTCGTTTTGCGCTACCGCGACGATCGATTGCAACGCCAATGCCTCGCTGTAGTTCGGATTCAAACTCAGTGCGCGCTCGATGTCCTTGCTGGCCTCGTCGACGCGGCCCACAGCCAGCAGCAAGGATGCACGATAAGCAAAAAAACGTGGCTCGCCGAGAGTATCCGGGATTCCCTTGATGCTCTCGAAGGCCGCCTGAAGATCGCCTCTCGTGTAAGCTTCGATGGAACTCCGCACCATCCCCTGCCAGCCCGGCCCGGCAAAATCACTGGGGCGAAAATTCAATGTGGGCGGGTAATAAATCGCCCAGCGGACGCCATCTCTCGGGCGAACCAAGACCATCGGTGCAGGCGCTCGGTTTGGTTCGACCAGCGCCGACTGACCGCCGGTGAGTGTGAGATCGCCAAACTGATTGGCAGCCAGAACCATGCCTTCGAAGATCGAGATGACTGTCCGGGTGTCCTCCGCAAGGATCAACCCTTCGGTCCCCTGCACACCAGCATTGACCAAAATAGTCTGCACCTCGATACCGCGCGGCAGGCGGCTAAAGAAATAAAGCGCTCCTCGAATCAGCTCGATCAGAGAGGTTCGTTCTTCTTTCAGTCCTCCCAAGGTGATCGTGGTATGCTGGTCGAGGCGCAGGACCGGCTGGTTCGCCAAGAGGATATCGGCCCGGCTGCGCTCGCCGACCTGAACCCGATCGCCGGGACAATAGTTGTCATTCAAGCGCGCGGGTTGCCACTGAGTCTGCCCCGCCCGGCTGACCTCGACGTGGCCTTGCACCGAAACCATTTTGGCAACCCACGGATCACAAATCGCAGCCGCGTTGGCCACCGGCGGGTGCAGCCATCCGGCCAGCAGTATTGTACCCAAAATTACCCCGCCAACTTGCGCAAGCGCTACCGTCTTCGCCATCTTATTGTCCTTCCTGCATCCTCTGCATGGGGAAACGCCCGGCTATTTTTCTTCCAGTTGAATGACGCCGTCCCATGGTTCCACCGGCGGATGGTCTTTGTACTGCGCGCAGAGCTTGAGATAAAAGCGCGACGGTCCATCGGCGCCGTAGTCTTCGATACAGCGGACAAATTTATCTCGCGCTTCGTCCCAACTCTGCCTTCTAAACGAGTTCAGGGCATCCGCAAAGGTCTCCAAAGACTTCCTCTGCTTCACACCCGCCTCTTCAATGCCACAGATTAGCTCATGTACCACGACCGCATTCGCTTTGCCTTTGAGCAGGAACTTTCCGACTGGCCTTGTGAGAAAACCATCCAGACCGGCGATGACCTCCTCGGACACCAAGATCTCCGTCTCGAGGTATTTGTTGAGACCATCCATCCTTGATGCCGTGTTGACCGTATCCCCGCTCGGGCCATACCTATAATGATCGCCGGCGCCGATGTTGCCGAGAAGAATTTGACCGGCGTGAACCCCGACGCGGGTGGGCAGTTTTCGGTTATCCAACGATTGATTGAACCGGCGCACGGCCTTGGCGATTCCCAGGGCGGCATGGCAGGCCTGGTTGCGCAGCGTCGCCTCAGGTCGAGCCCCTTTCCACAGCGCCAGCACCGCATCTCCTTCAACGGCCACCACCAGCCCGCCGTTTTGTTTCACCGGCTCGAAGGCGGCCTCGAAATAGCGATGCATGAAATCGCCTAGCTCCCCCGGTTCCATGGTTTCCGACAAATTGGTGTAGCCGGCCGCATCGGTGAACAGACACACCCCGTACTCTATCTGCCCGCCGCGCTTCATGTCGACGATATTTTTCGCCACCTGATGCACCATCTCGTCCGGGATATAATAGGCAAGCGCTTTCCTGACATTCTGCCGTTCTTTATCGGTTTCAAAGTAGTTCCATAACATGGCACCAAAAAAACCGAGCGGCGCCTGCAATAACAAGGGAACAGTCACGGGATACCAGATGCCGTTAGCGTTGAATTGATATTCCGCGACGACCAGATACAAAACACTCAAGCCCGCTAACGCGAGCAAAGCGGTTAGCCCGGCAGCCATGCGGCAAACCACGCCGACGAGGACCCCCGAGCAGAGAATGAGCAAGAGGTAAGAGTGCGATGCGATGGGTATGACCGGGGTATTTTCTAGAAGATTTGAAAAAGCGGTGGCGGCAATTTCCACTCCGCTGATAAAAACTCCGCTGGCCTGGGAAAAAACCGTATAGAAGCTGTCCCGCCTTTCGGTAAGCAAGATCTCCGAGAGCCCGATAAAAACCGCTTTATCCTTAAAGTCGATCTGTCCCGCGCCGCTGGAAGCTTCACTCGGTTGCAGCACTCGATAAAACGGGATGGTGGGTATGGTGCGGGGGGGACCGTAGTAATTAAGATATCGGCGCTCTGCTCCTGCGTACATCTGCACAAGAGACCTCAGCAGGTGGTATTTCTCCCGATCGCGCGCGGCGAGACCGGAGCCATCGAGCGCCTCAACCATTTTACCGGCAATCGAAGGGTCACTTTCAAGAATTTTTCTGATGTCTCTCACCAGAGTTGCGGCGCCTTTCGCCTCGAACGCATTCAAAGCGTCGGGCGGCAGATTCGCGGCTTGCCGGGGCGCCGCCTTTGCCAACAAACGGGCAAACTCATCGTAGGCTCCCAAAGCGAAGAGCTGAAATGTGACCACCGGGAATGTCGGCCAATCTCCAGCGGAGCTTTGGAACGTCCAATACTGGTTTACTTTGAATGGTAGTCCGGGCAGCACGAAAGGCGCCGTGGCGACCGCGGACTGGGCGAGGGGCAGGATGGGTTTGACGATTCTTACGACCCGGTGGGCCGTGACAGACCCGCCGCTACTGTCATCCGCGGGAAAATCTCTCGCTTTTAGAGGCTCAGCAAGCACGACATTGCCCGCTGCCTTTATCGCGGCCGCCAACTGACTGTCCTCTTCGGGTGCGCCAGGCTCGGTGAAGTAGACGTCAAAGGTGATCACCCGGGCGCCACTGCGAACGAGCGCTTCAACCAAACGCGCGTACAGTGACCGGGGCCATTTATCCGGGTTCTCGGGCAGATTGAGATGCTCGGACGACTCTCTATCGATGCTAACGATCACAGCGTCGGATGGCGCTCTTCTCACTCCCCGCAATTTAAAGAGCAAGCCCAAACCGATGTCTTCTTCAGCGTCATGGGCAAATTGGAAAAAGCTTACCGCCACCCCGATAATCCCTATCAGGAAACCGAAGCAGAGAGCTTTAGCTAGGCCCGACATCACGCCCCCCAAAGACCTGGCCTTTCTTATAGTCCAACTCCGGGCGTGCTCGCAAGGAGCACATTGGCCTGGGCTCACAGCTCCATGAAGAGCTGCGCCGCGCAGCAAATGATAGGAATTGGTTTTTTGGCAGCCCGATCGGGATTAGTGAAAACCGGCACCATCAGCCGCATGCGAGCCGGCTATCACTAGCTCGACCGCGAGTCTGAAAAGTAACACAGTCCGCCAATGCCCATGTCGAGTACGTGAATCCACAACAGCCGAAGGCGGAGACCGGCCTTGACTTTATGCGGTCCAGCCGCCAAGAATCTTCTTGAGCGGTGGCCACGGGTCCAAAAACTGGGTGAGAGATTTTCGTCCCAGGGCGTCAGGACAACTCCGAAAGGAATACCAATCCTGTAATCAGGAGCGCCAATCTCATTGTGGCACCGCTCATTTTATTCCCGGAAATCGACAAAGAGCTGAGGGAAGCGTGTGGATGGAGGATTGGGTCGAGTTCGCCGCGCGCCAATACCGATCGC
>JAUYJC010000568.1 GCA_030688735.1 Deltaproteobacteria bacterium | reverse complement strand
TCACACTCAAATGGAATGTCGAAGACAGCAGCACAGCGCAGTTGGAATTGATCCGGGGAGGCGGACGCAACGACTTGCTCGCTAGGTGTGGAGTCGGAGGGATCGGGACGCTGGGCGAAACTTCAATTTCCGTGCTCCCCGCGCCCAGCTCCGAGCTCCATGCTTCAAGCTCTGTCTCGACCTCCCGCCCCTACTTCTGGGCACCATTTATTCTGGTGGGGGAGGGAAAATAACGAAAGGTCGGAGAGGCGCACACGGTAAATTTGTTCTCTCCATAACCAATTGATTTGTCGTGTTTTCCAAAAGGTGGGCCATCGTTGATTTTTCAAACAAATTCGCGAGAACAAATTCACCCTGAGGCGCACGATCAGATTGCCTTTATAAACCGTTCTTATACAATGTGAGCATGCGCCTTGATCGAATCACAATTAAGGCTAATGTTTGCGGTGGAGAGCCCACAATTCGTGGCATGCGAATCACGGTTAGCCACATACTTGAGATGCTTGCAGGCGGAATGACACCAGAGCAAGTCCTCGACGACTTTCCCTACCTAGAAAGGGCTGACATAGACGCTTGTCTCGATTATGCCGCGCGTCAAGCAGCCCATCGCGAAGTCCTGCTGAACAGGTGAAATTTCTCGTCGATGTGAATCTTCCGCCGCGTCTTGCTCGCTGGCTGAGGTCTCGTGGTCACGAGGCCGAGCACCTGGCTGATTTGAATCAACTAAGAGCCACGGATACAGGAGTTTGGAACCGCGGAAGACAGCTACGATCGGTCATTGTCAGCAAAGACAATGACTTTTATGATCGAGCCCTGCTTTTCGGCGCTCCGCCGCAGGTGCTTCACGTCGCCGTTGGTAATTGCAACAACGCCCGGCTCTTTGATTTAATTGAGTCTCAATGGAGCGAAATCGAGATTGCTCTTGCTTCGGGCTCGAAGCTGGTCTCCATAACACAAGAGAAAATCGAAGTCTTTCCTTAGCGAACCTTGGCTCGTAGAAACACGGCGAATGAATTTCTACGTGGTCAGGACGAGCACCGGCCCGCGGCAATCAGGGCGGGGACAGCTAAACTGCCAAATCTCACCGCGATTTACTTCGGCCACGATTGCGCTTTCAGAACGGGAGCAAATTCGTCGCGGCGAATGGGGTGGCGAGCGTAGCCTTCGCGGTGACGGCGGCATCACCAAAGGCCAAGCGGCGACCTAACACGCTGAGCGATGGGAAGAAGATTCAGAAAGTCACGGATGTCGTAACCGGAGCGGGATCGGTGGTGCGGGCGGTGAGTTTTCTGCATAGGTAGTGGGGGGGAGATGTAAATTCCCACTTCGCCTCTTTCTGACTTCTTTTTCTCCCATTCGAAATCTCCCATCTGGCTTGATTTGCCGGTGCAAACCAAGCACACTTTTCCTTGGGTTTTCCGACAATGTCGCTTCACGAACAGGTCAAAAGAACGATTGAAAAGCACAAGCTGCTTTCTCGCGGCGAGCGTATCCTGGTCGCCGTCTCCGGCGGGCCTGATTCGGTGGCGTTGCTCCATGTCCTTCACGAACTGCAGAACCAGTTTAGCTTTCATTTGGAAATCGCGCATCTACAACATGGAATTCGTGGCGAAGAGGCGGAGGACGACGCGCGATTCGTCGCTGAGCTGGCGGAGCGGCTGGCGCTCCCGTTCCATCTCAAGAGAATCGATCTTCCCCGGATGAAGTCGGACGCGGGGCGGGGCAATTTGGAGGCGCTGGCGCGCAAAGAACGTTATCGGTTCTTTGCGGCGGTCGTCCGCGAACGCAATCTCGGCAAAGTCGTGACGGCGCACACCCTGGACGATCAGGCGGAGACAGTGTTGATGTGGCTTATGCGCGGTAGCGGCATGAAGGGGCTGGGAGGGATGGAGCCGATCCATCGCATCAGGCCGGAGGGAAAACGCGTGAGCGTTGGCCTCACGGTGATTCGGCCCTTACTCGCAGTCTCCAAGGCGGAGATTCTCGATTTCTTGAATGCAAAACGGTTCGCGTATCGCGTCGATCGAACCAACCAAGACGACCGGCTGCTGCGCAACTGGATTCGGTTGGAGCTAATTCCCAAGTTTGAGGCGCGCAGCGGTCCGGGATTTTCCACGCGCTTGGCTCACCAGGCGGAGCTGATGCGCGGTGATGAATGGGTGTTGGAAGGGCTCGCCAGGCGAGAGCTTGACCGGATTCGTCGTGCCGAGGGTCTTGACCGGGAATTATTTCTCAAACAGCCGGCAGCGCTGCAAAGGCGGATTCTTCGTCTTTGGATCGAGGGGGCGAGGAGCCATCTGCTCGGAGTCGATTTCACCCATATCGCTGCACTGCTGGAGTTGATCGCGGCTGGGCCGCCGCAGGGCCGGCTTGCTCTTCCCGGTGGCTTGGAGTTGGTCAAAGAGTACCAAGTGCTGCGGCTCGTGAAACGCAATCGGAAATGGGAACGGGCGCCTTGTTACAGCTACGAATTGCCGATCGGAACTCCGCTAAGCATCCCCGAGTCCGGTTTGACGGTTTGCAGCGAGCGGATCTCGGCGCCACTTGGCAATTTGCCCGACAGCTTGTCGGAGGCGGTGTTTGATGCCGCTCTGCTGCCTCGGACATTGACCCTGCGCAATTTTCGCCGCGGTGACCGGTACCAACCGTTGGGTATGGCGGGACATCGGAAGGTAAAAGACCTTTTTGTCGAAAAAAAAACCCCTTTATCGGTGCGAGTTACGTTGCCGTTGTTGTTGGCCGGCGACGAGATCCTGTGGATTCCCGAACTCGGAAGAAGTGAGGCGGCCAAGATTGGCCCGGAAACGACGGAGATCTTGCGACTTCGAGTGGTTCCTGGGGAATATTTGGGTGGATTATGATATTGATCGAAGTGTTTGCGTGTGTTAGACTTTTTCTGTCCTTTAAATCTGGAGGATCTAGTTGAGTCAATCATCAAAACATATCGCGCTCTGGCTTGTTCTGGCGCTGGTTTTCCTTGTTATATTCAGCATCTTTAGCAAGCAACACGGCCGTGATCCGGAAATCGTTTTCAGCGAGTTCATGAGTTCGGTGGACCGCGGTGATGTGCAGGAAGTCGTCATCCAGGGCCACAACATCCAGGGCAAGTATAAGAATGGCGAGAGGTTTCGAACCTTCGCGCCGAACGATCCCGAGCTGGTGAAGTCGCTGCGCGAGAAGCGCGTTAAGATCGCGGCGAAGCCTGAAGAGGATTCGCCGTGGTACATGGTGCTGCTGCTCAACTGGTTTCCGATGCTGCTGCTCATCGGCGTATGGATTTTCTTCATGCGCCAAATGCAGGTAGGCGGCGGCAAGGCGATGTCCTTCGGCAAGAGCCGGGCGAAGCTGCTCACTGAGAATCAACATCGAGTGACGTTCAGTGACGTCGCCGGCGTGGATGAAGCCAAGGACGATCTCCAAGAGATCATCGCCTTTTTGAAGGACCCCAAAAAGTTCACAAGACTCGGCGGCCGGATTCCTAAGGGATGCCTGCTTGTCGGGCCGCCGGGGACGGGAAAGACGCTGCTAGCCCGGGCCATTGCGGGGGAGGCCGGCGTACCGTTCTTCAGCATCAGCGGTTCTGATTTCGTCGAGATGTTCGTCGGTGTCGGCGCTTCCCGGGTGCGCGATCTTTTCGTTCAAGGGAAGAAAAACGCGCCTTGTATCATCTTCATCGATGAAATCGACGCCGTGGGGCGCCACCGTGGCGCTGGCCTCGGCGGCGGCCACGACGAGCGGGAGCAGACGCTGAACCAGCTCCTGGTCGAGATGGATGGCTTCGAGGCCAACGAAGGCGTTATTTTAATTGCCGCGACTAACCGGCCCGATGTTTTGGATCCGGCGCTGCTTCGCCCTGGGCGCTTCGACCGGCGAGTCGTGGTGCCACGGCCCGACATCAAAGGGCGCGAAGGTATCTTGCAAGTGCATACTCGCAAGGTCCCGCTGGCATCGGGCGTGGACGTAAGCGTGCTAGCGCGTGCGACGCCCGGATTTGCCGGCGCCGACTTGGAAAACCTCGTGAACGAGGCGGCGCTTTTGGCGGCGCGCACCAACAAAGACAAAGTCGAGATGCAGGATTTCGAGTTGGCCAAGGACAAGGTCATGATGGGCGCCGAGCGCCGCAGCATGATCATCAGCGACGAGGAAAAACGCAACACCGCTTACCACGAGGCGGGCCACGCGCTGGTCGCCAAGCTGTTGCCGGGAGCCGATCCGATCCATAAAGTGACGATCATCCCGCGCGGCATGGCCCTGGGCCTGACGCAGCAGTTGCCCATGGACGAGAAACACACCTATCCGAGGGGATATCTACTCAATAATCTGGTGATCCTGTTCGGCGGCCGTGTCGCCGAGGAGCTGGTCCTCGAGCACATGACGACCGGCGCCGGCAACGACATCGAGAAAGCGACGGACCTGGCGCGCCGCATGGTGTGCGAATGGGGCATGAGCGAAAAACTTGGGCCGATGACTTTCGGCAAGAAAGAAGAAGAGATCTTTCTCGGCAGGGATTTTACCCAGAAGGTCGACTATTCTGAAAACACGGCCATTGAAATCGACGCCGAGGTCAGACGGATCATCCAAGACAGCTATCACCGGGCCAAGGATCTGCTGAAGACCAATCTCGGGCTGCTGCACAAAGTCGCGGAGACGTTGCTCGAAAAAGAAGTCCTGGATGGCTCGGAGATCGACGCGATCGTAAGAGATTTTGGCGGGAACGGCGGAAACGGTGGAGATCCGCTGACTCCGTCGGTCGCCGCGGCAATCGCCTAAGCTGACGCTCACCGGGGTCTGGCTAGTCCTTCCACTCTCCGCGTTCTAATTCAAGAATGTTTCTCGTCGCACGAGGGACCTCGGGCGTGTGAAGAAACCAGGCTCCGGTGCGCTGCCAAACCAGCTTTATTGAGGCGCCGTTTCTTTTTTCAAAAGATGGCTGGCTCATGATCGATCTTAGTCCGGCAGATTCGAGTATCGCTAGTGGCCGCGCCGCCGCGAGCGGAACACCGACCGGGTATCTCCCAACGCGCCACGGGAGACTCGACTTTTCGCGACGCACTGCGATCATGGCCATTCTCAATTTGACGCCAGATTCTTTCTATGACGGCGGAACACGGCTTGATCCGGGCAAGGCAATCGCCGATGGGGTCGAGATGGCGGAAGCCGGCGCGGACGTGATCGACATCGGGGGCGAATCGACCCGGCCGGGCGCTCGGCCGGTTTCCGAGGACGAGGAGTTGGAGCGCGTGCTCCCGGTGATCCGCGGCCTGCGCCGAGAAGTACGGGTGCCGATTTCCATCGATACTTATAGATCCAGAGTCGCGCGGGCGGCTTTGCGCCAAGGCGCGGACATCGTCAACGACATCAGCGCTTTACGCTTCGATGCCGAAATGGTCGGACTAGTTGCCGCCGAAAAGGTGCCCGTGGTCTTAATGCATATGCAGGGCACGCCGCGCACGATGCAAGCCGAGCCCCGCTACGATGACGTCGTGCGGGAAGTTGGCGATTTTTTGGCGGCGCAAATTCGCTACGCGGTGGAGCAGGGGGTCGAGCGGGGTAACATCATTGTCGACCCAGGCATCGGCTTCGGCAAAACGCTCGATCACAACCTGGCTCTGTTGCGCGGCTTGCCGGAATTGGCAAGCCTCGGGCAGCCGTTGCTCGTGGGCGCGTCGCGGAAGTCATTCATCGGCAAGATTTTGGGGACTGAACCCAGCGAGCGTCTGGAGGGGAGCCTGGCGGCGGCGGCGGCGGCGGTGCTAGCGGGCGCCAACATCGTCCGGGCGCACGACGTGAAAGAGACCTGGAAGGCCGTGCGCGTCGCCGATGCGATTCGGTTCGGCGTGGGGGAGTAGCAAGGGCGCGCTCATGATGGAAATGGTCGGTCAACTGCGCTGGCAGGATTTCGTCGATATCGGGATCATCACGTTTCTGGTCTACCGGCTGTTGCAAATCGTGCGCGGCAGCCGCGCCATGCAGATGATCGTCGGCCTGGCGGTGATCCTGCTGGCGTATATCTCGTCGCGCGTTTTGGGCCTGTTTACCCTCAACTGGATCATCGACAACTTCCTCGGTTCGATCATCCTCGTTGTCATCGTTATTTTCCAGAGCGACATCCGCCGGGCGCTTACCCAAGTGGGGACGGCGCCGTTGTTCGGCGCCGCCGATCGCATGGTCCAAGCGCGCGGGGATATCATCGAAGAGGTCGTCCAGGCGGCCGAGGCGCTGGCGCAAAAAAAAGTCGGCGGCCTGATCGTATGGCAGCGCGAAGTGGGTTTGAACGAGTACATGGAAATCGGCACGCGTCTGGACGCGCGCGTCAGCCGGGAACTTTTGGAAAGCGTCTTTTTGCCCAATTCGCCGATTCATGACGGGGCGCTGGTGATTCAGAAGGGCCGAGTGACTGCGGTCCGCTGCTTGCTCCCGTTGAGTACGGCGCCGAATTTAAAGAAGAGTTGGGGAACCCGCCACCGCGCGGCGCTCGGCGTCACGGAAGAAACGGATGGGGTCGCCATCGTGATCTCGGAACAGGAAGGGACCATCGCGCTGGTCGTCAGCGGCAACGTGACCGAAAAAATCGATGGTCCAAGACTTCGCGCCGCTCTTGAGGGATTGGTTAAGTCGTGAAACGGCTCTGGGAAAGGATCGTTTCGCTGGCAGGCAGCAACTTCGGGCTCAAGGTGCTTGCCTTGGTGATTGCCCTGGGACTTTGGCTCGGCGGCCGTCGGGATATCGAGCGCGCCGTCGAAGTCCCGGTGGAGTTTCGCAATATTCCCTCGGACTTGATGGTGATGGGTAACCGCGTGGACTACGTCGTGTTGCGTTTGAACGGCCCGCGAACTCTGGTTTCCACCATCGATTCCAATGATTTGAAACTGTCGCTGAACCTGAAAGGGGCCAAGCCCGGTTCAGCGAGTTATCCGTTGGGTTCCGGTTCATTCAACATTCCACGCGGCGTAACGGTTTCTCGAATCACGCCACCGGTGGTCCAGTTAAGACTGGAGCCCGTGATCAAGCGAACTCTGCCGGTGATCGTGCGCTTCTCCGGCAAACCGTCCGATGGTTTCAAGATCTCGGAGACAACGGTGCTGCCGGAAAATGTCGCGGTGCAGGGCCCGGCGGACGACGTGCGACGCCTGGCGTCGGTGGAAACGGTCTCGGTGGATATCGAGGAGTCCCGGAGCGGATTTAAACGCAAGGTGCGGCTCTCGACGGACGGCAAGCCGTTTTCTTTTTTTCCCGACCAGGTCGATGTCACCGTCCAAGTGGTCGAGGAAGAGCTGCAAAGGGAGTTCAGGAACGTCGAGGTGCAGGCGAAGGACTTTAACGGCGTGTACAGCGTCAATCCGCAGTCGGTTTATTTGCGGCTATCCGGCTCAAAGCGCGTTTTTGAAAATCTTCGATTGGGCGCCGACCAGGTTTACTTGAACCTCAAAGGATTGGGAGTGGGGGATCACAGCGTTTCATTGGCTCTCAACTTGCCGAGCGGTATCAAAGTCATCGAGCAAAAGCCGCAGCGATTTAGAGTCCGGATCACGAAGCCTGCGGCGTAGGTCAATCGAGCATAGGAGTTAACCCAATGGGCCAAGGGCAAGCCAAAAACAAGAAACCGGTACGTCGCCTTTTCGGCACCGACGGCGTGCGCGGCATCGCCAACCAAGAACCGATGACTTCCGAGATGGCGCTCAACCTGGGACGCGCCATGGCCCGGGTGCTTCACGATGCGGTGGCGCTGCCGAGCGCAGAATCGGGCCGCTCCTTGCCGCCGTCGTTGGCCAAGCGGCGCGCCGGGAGCAAGGAACACCGCTACAAGATTCTCATCGGCAAGGACACGCGGGTTTCCGGGTACATGCTGGAGACCGCGCTGGCCTCGGGCATCTGCTCGATGGGAGCCGATGTTCAACTGGTGGGGCCGCTGCCGACGCCGGCCGTGGCGTTCTTGACCCGCAGTATGAGGGCGGACGCGGGTGTGGTGATTTCAGCTTCCCATAATCCCTACCAGGACAACGGCATCAAGTTTTTTTCCTGGGACGGATTCAAGCTTCCCGACGCTGTCGAAGCGCGCATGGAGGAAATGATTTTCAACGGCGAAACCGAGCGCGACCGGGCCACGGCTTCGAAGATCGGCAAGGCCTTCCGCATCGACGACGCGCTGGGGCGTTACGTCGTGTTTCTGAAAAACACCTTTCCGCGCCATCTCACCTTGGAGGGGCTGCGCATCGTCGCGGATTGCGGCCACGGCGCGGCCTATCGGGTGATTCCCGAGGTCCTGACCGAATTGGGCGCCGAGGTCATCCCCATCGGCGTGCAGCCCGACGGCGAAAATATCAATCGCCGCTGCGGCGCCTTGTATCCCGAAACGGCGCGCGAGGTATTGCTCCACGAGCATGCGGATTTCGCGGTATCGCTGGACGGCGACGCGGACCGGGCGATTTTCACCGATGAGACCGGGGATATCCTCGACGGCGATCAGGTGATGGCCATGTGCGCCGCAGACATGCAGGAGAAAGGCATACTCAAGGGCCGGGCCGTGGTGGCCACGGTAATGAGCAATCTCGGATTCGAGCTCGCCCTCAGGCCGTTGGGTGTTCAAGTCCTGCGCACCGAAGTCGGCGACCGCTACGTCGTCGAACGGATGCTGGAGGGCGGTTACAATCTTGGCGGCGAGCAGTCGGGACATATCATATTTCTCGACCACAATACCACGGGCGACGGCGCCATCTCATGCCTGCAAGTGCTGGCCTTGATGGTGGAGAAAGGCAAGCGGCTGAGCGAGCTGAAACGAATCATGACCCGCCTCCCTCAGGTGCTGATCAACGTCAAGGTGAGAGAGAAAAAACCTTTGGAGCAAATGGTCAAGGTCAGTCGCGTCATAACCGAAGTGGAAAAATCCCTCGATGGGCGCGGCCGCGCTCTCGTGCGCTACTCCGGCACGGAGATGCTCGCGCGGGTCATGCTCGAAGGCGAAGATGATTCGAAAATCCGCGCGATGGCCCAGACGATCGCCGACGCGATCGGCGTCGAAGTAGGAGCGGAAGGATGATTCGTCTCGGCGTCAATGTCGATCATGTGGCGACGGTGCGCCAGGCCCGCATGATCGACGTGCCCGACCCGGTGGAGGCGGCGCTCATCGCCGAACAGGCCGGCGCGGACGGGATCACAGTGCACCTGCGCGAAGACCGCCGCCATATCCAGGAGCGCGACGTGCGTCTGCTGCGCGAGCGCTCGCGCAGCAAAGTCAATTTGGAGATGGCCGTGACGCCGGCGATGGTGGCGTTCGCTGAGAGCGTCAAGCCGGATGACGCTTGCTTCGTGCCGGAGAAGCGCGAGGAGCTTACCACCGAGGGCGGGCTTGACGTCGTTTCGCATAAAGCCAAGATCAAAGAGGCGGTGGAGCGGCTTCAGGGCCGCACTATCCACGTCAGCCTGTTCATCGATCCGGAATCCGCTCAAATCGAGACCGCGAAAGAAGTCGGCGCCCACGCCATCGAGATTCATACGGGGAGCTACTGCAACGCCTCCGGCCGTGAGCGGGATGAGCAACTCGGGGTGATCGTTTCGGCGGCAACGCTTGCGCGAAAGCTAGGCTTGGAAGTGCACGGCGGTCACGGTCTCAACTACGACAACGTTCTTCCCATCGCCCGGATCCCGGAAATCGTCGAGCTCAACATCGGCCACAGCATCATCGCCCGCGCCGTGATCGTCGGCATCGAACAGGCGGTGCGGGAGATGAAAGAACTGCTCGCTAGAGCGAGAGAATAACCCGTTCAAATCGTTCAAAACTTGATAAAGGAACTTGATAAAGGGGTCAGGAACTTGATAAAGGGGTCAGGAGCTTTTCCGGTCACAGCTCCTGACCCCCTTCGGAGCGGAGCGGTTGAACGGAGCAAGCAGAGCGAGCGATTGAACGATTTGAACGGGTTGAACGATGCTTGTCGTCACCGCTGAACAGATGCGCGAGATGGACCGGCTGACGATCCAGGAGTACGGCGTGCCGAGCCTGACGCTGATGGAGCGCGCGGGCGAAGGTATTGCCAAGGCTATCTTGGAGCGTTTTTCGAAAGCCGCCAAAAAAGGCGTCTTGGTCGTCGCCGGCAAGGGCAACAACGGCGGAGACGGTTTCGTCGTCGCGCGGCTGCTCAAACAAAAACGTATTGCTTGCGAAGTCGCCCTGCTCGCGCGCCGAGACGAACTCACGCCGGATGCCGCGCACAATCTCAGAGCTTTTCTAAAGCGCAAAGGGAAAGTCGTCGAGATCGGCGCAGACGGTTTGGAACTGCTCGGCCAGCGGATGAGTAGGAATGGTTTGCTCGTGGACGCCATTTTAGGCACGGGGGTGAAAAGCGAAGTGCGCGGACTGTACGCGGAAGCGGTCACGCTGATGAACGCATCGGGCCTGCCGATCGTCGCGGTGGATATTCCGTCAGGTCTCGATACCGACCGGGGATTTCCCCTCGGCGTTTCGATTCAGGCGGAGATGACGGTCGCACTGGGCTATCCGAAGCTCGGTGAAGTCATCTATCCCGGTTTAAGCTACGTCGGCGAGTTGGCGGTTTCTGACATCGGTATCGATCATCGCGCCGTCCAAAAGGTCGCGCCTAAAACAGAACTTCTCGATGGAGAAACGATTCGATGGCTGGTGCCGAGACGCGATCCCGATACCCACAAAGGAACCTACGGCCATCTGCTCGTTATGGCCGGTTCCCGGGGAAAAACCGGCGCGGCGATCTTGGCTTGCCGGGCGGCGATGCGCATGGGCGCAGGGCTGGTGACTTTGGCTGCGCCGCGTTCCTTGAACGACATCTTCGCCGGCTCGCTGGTCGAAGTGATGACCGAACCGCTGGGAGGCAAGGAGACCGAAGAGCTGGAGACTCTAAGCGACGAGGAATGGCGGCGGCTCTTGGAGCGCAAGGATGCGTTACTCCTCGGTCCGGGGATCGGCGTCAACGATGCGAACCGGAGTGCCATGCGCTGGCTGCTGCGCAATTTGGCATTGCCATGGGTAATCGACGCCGACGGTCTCAATAATCTGACGCTGGAGATCGATCGCTTGCGCCATGCCAAAACACCGCCCGTTCTCACGCCTCATCCCGGTGAGATGGCGCGTCTGATCGGGAAAGATACAGCCGCGGTCAACAAGGATCGCGTGGGCGCCGCCCAATTTTTCGCCGTCGAGCATCGCTGTCACGTCGTGCTCAAGGGAGCCCGGACCGTGATCGCCACGGCCGACGGAAGAGTTTTTATCAATCCCACCGGCAATCCCGGCATGGCGAGCGGCGGCATGGGCGACGTCTTGGCTGGCATGTTGGCGGCGCTGTTGGGCCAAGGATTTTCTCCCCAAGACGCTATGAATCTTGGCGTCTATCTCCACGGATTCGTCGGCGACCAGGTCGCCGCGGCTAAAGGCGCCATCGGCCTCATCGCGTCGGACATAATCGAGGGCTTGCCGGCCGGCATACGCCGGTTATCGGCGACAACCCCCTAGTCTCGAAATTTCGTGAAAAATGTAATAGTTGTGTTCGGTGGGACTATCCCCGGATGAACTCCTTTACCGTCGTTACCCATTCGGAACAGGAAACCCGCAGGTGGGGAACTAGGCTGGCGCGTTTGCTTCACGGTGGCGAGATCATCGGGCTAGTCGGTGAATTGGGGGCCGGCAAGACCTGTCTTGTGCGCGGGGTGGCGGAAGGATTGGAGGTAAGTAAGAACGCTTGGATTCGCAGCCCGAGTTTTACTTTGATCAACGAGTATGAAGGCAGGCTACCGATCTATCATATCGATTTGTATCGGATTGGCAGCCGCGAGGAAACCGAAGGGCTGAATCTCAGGGAGTATCTCTACGGCGACGGCGTGAGCCTGGTGGAATGGGTCGAGCATCTTCCCGCCGAGGAGGCGGATGAATACCTCGAGCTGCGCATGACTCATGCCGGCGGCAACCGGCGCAGATTGAATTTTATTGCTCATGGCGAGCGCTATGAACGGATCATAAAGGGTTTGACGGCTACTCGATTTTAGATTTTGGATTTCCGATTTTGGATTAATTCGGAGACTGGGCCGAAGGCTTGACCGACAATCCAAAATCAAAAATCCAAAATAGGAGAAGGGCGGGGGGATAGGAAAGTGGCTTTGCTAGTACAAAAATACGGCGGCACATCCGTCGCCACCATCGAGCGCATCAAGCAGGTGGCGGCGAAGGTATGCGCAGCCAAGCGGGCGGGAAACGACGTGGTCGTGGTCGTCTCCGCTATGGCGGGAGAGACCAACCGGTTGATCGCCTTGGCGAATCAAATCTCCGAGATTCCCGATGAGCGCGAGAAGGACGTGTTGCTGGCCTCGGGCGAGCAGGTGTCGGTGGCTTTGCTGAGTCTCGCACTAAAGGAACTGGGACAGCCGGCACGCTCCTACTTGGGGCATCAAGTGCGAATCGAGACCGACAACGCCTATGGCAAAGCGCATATCAGAAACATCGACTCGAGGAAGGTTGTCGAATCCTTGAACAAGGGTGAGGTCGTCGTGGTGGCGGGGTTCCAGGGCGTCGATGAGGATGACAACATCACGACTCTGGGGCGCGGCGGCTCGGACACGAGCGCGGTGGCGTTGGCGGCGTTTCTCAACGCCGCCGCCTGCGAGATCTACACGGATGTCGAAGGGGTTTTTACCACCGACCCCGGCATCTGCCCGAACGCGCGAAAATTGGCGCGCATCTCCTACGACGAGATGATCGAGATGGCCAGCACCGGCGCCAAGGTGCTGGAGATCCGCTCGGTGGTGTTCGCCAAGAAATATTCCGTTCCCGTCCATGTCCGCTCGACCTTCAGCGGCCTGGAGGGGACCTGGCTGGTCGACGAGGAGGCGAGTATGAACGATCTGTTGGTTTCCGGCGTGGCCTGCGACAAAAACGAAGCGAAGATCACGCTCCAGCGGGTGCCGGACCGCCCCGGCCTGGCGGCGCAGATTTTCGGCCCCATCGCCGAGGCTCACATCGTCGTCGATATGATCATCCAGAACGCCAGCGAGGACGGCACCACGGATTTGACGTTCACCGTGCCCAAGGCGGACCACAAAAAGGCACTGGCCATCGTGGAGAAGACCGCGCCCGCGGTCGAGGCCAAGGGTGTCAAGGTCGATACCGATATCGCGAAAATATCCGTGGTTGGGGTGGGCATGCGCACCCATGCGGGGGTGGCCGCAAAGATGTTCGAGGTTTTGGCCCGGGAGGGTATCAACATCGAAATGATTTCAACTTCTGAAATAAAGATTTCCGTCGTCATCGAAGCGAAGCACGCCGATCTGGCGGTGCGCGTATTGCACGACGTGTTCGTTGAGAAACAGGGCAATGTATGAAGGATGTTTTGCTTTACGATACGACTTTGCGCGACGGCTGCCAGGCGGAAGATGTTTCCTTCACTCTGGAGGACAAGCTGCGCATCGCCGAGAAGCTCGAAGAATTGGGCATCGACTACATCGAGGGCGGATACCCGGGCTCCAACCCGCGGGACGCGGATTTTTTTAGGCAAGTCAAAAAGCTCAAGCTCAAAAACACAAAAATCGCCTCCTTCGGCACCACGCGTAAACCCGGCGCCAAGCCGTCGCAGGATTTCAATCTAAAAGTTTTGCTGGACGCCGATACGCCGGTGGTGACGCTGGTGGGCAAGACCTGGGACCTCCACGTGCGCGACGATCTGCGCATCAGCCAGAAGGCCAACCTGGAGGTCATCGCCGATTCCATCGCCTACATCAAACGGCGGGTCGACGAAGTGATATTCGACGCGGAGCATTTCTTCGACGGCTTCCGCGCCAATCCGGATTATGCTCTGGAGTGTCTCAAGGCGGCGCAGGAAGGCGGCGCGGACTGGATCGTGCTGTGCGAGACCAATGGCGGGCGCTTGCCCGGCGAGGTGCGCGAGGCGCTGACCCATGTCAATCGGGTGATCAAGACGCCCCTGGGCATCCACTGTCACAATGACAGCGAGCTGGCTGTCGCCAATACGTTGGCCGGCGTCGAGATGGGGGTCACCCAGGTGCAAGGGACCGTCAACGGGTTTGGCGAGCGCTGCGGCAACTTAAATCTGATCTCGGCGATCGCCACCCTGCAATTGAAAATGGGCAAAAGATGCGTGACCCCGGCGCAGCTGAAAAAACTGCGCGAAGTCTCTCAATTCTTTTACGAATTGGCGAACCTCCAACCCCATAAGCGCCAGCCCTACGTTGGCGACAGCGCCTTTGCTCACAAGGGCGGGCTTCACGTCGCCGGCGTGCTCAAGAACCGGGAGACCTACGAGCATATCGATCCCGAACTGGTCGGTAACCGGCAGAGAGTTCTGGTCTCCGATCTCTCCGGCAGGAGCAATATCGTTTATAAGGGAAAAGAGTACGGCATCGATCTCAAGGGCAAGGGCGAGGCGATTCGCGAGATTCTGCGCCGCACCAAAGAGCTCGAAGGGCAAGGCTATGAGTTCCAGGCGGCCGAGGCTTCCTTCGAGTTGTTGATTCAGGAAGCGTTGGGGAAGAAGCGGAAGAATTTCAAGCTGGTGGGATTCCGCGTGATCGACGAAAAGCGTAAGGAAGGGGAGGCGCCGATCTCCGAGGCGACGATCATGGTGGAGGTCGACGGCGAGATGGAGCACGCGGCTGCGATGGGCAACGGGCCGGTGAACGCGCTGGACCAGGCATTGCGCCGCGCTCTGACGAAATTCTATCCGGCGTTAAAAACCGTCGAGCTTTTGGACTACAAAGTCCGGGTGCTTTCCTCGGGCGAAGGCACCGGCGCTTCGGTGCGCGTCTTGATCGAGTCCGGGGACGGCAAGAATCGCTGGGGCACCGTCGGCGTTTCCCATAATGTCATCGAGGCGAGCTGGCAGGCGCTGGTCGACAGCATCGATTACAAACTTTACAAGGACTCGCGGCACGCGAGGAATTGAAGCCAGAAGGTAGTGAGCAATAGGCAGATTGACTTGCTGCGTTCTGCCGGCTGTTTACTTGTTTCTATTTCGTATGTTCGAGACTTTGAAAGAGGACATCCAGGTCGTTTTTCACCGTGACCCGGCGGTGCGGTCGGTGTGGGAGGTGGCGCTTGCTTATCCCGGCTTTCACGCGATTTTGATTCACCGGATGACGCACTGGCTATGGCAGCGCCGTTTTACCACGCTGGCGCGGTTCCTGAGCCACGTCGGCCGCTTTCTTACCGGCATCGAGATCCATCCCGGAGCGAAAATCGGCCGGCGTTTTTTCATCGATCACGGCATGGGCGTCGTGATCGGAGAGACGAGTGAGATCGGCGACGATGTGACGATCTACCAGGGCGTTACGCTGGGCGGCACCTCGACACAACGCACCAAGCGACACCCCACCATCGAGGACTCGGTGACGATCTTCAGCGGCGCGGCGGTCCTTGGGCCGGTGACCGTCGGGCGCCACAGCCGGGTGGGCGCTGGCTCCGTGCTGGTGGCTTCGGTGCCGCCGCACTCCACGGTGGTCGGCATCCCGGGCAAAGCCGTAAGGATCGAGGCGAGGCATACGCCGGCGGGCAAAGCGATCATAGACCTTAACTCAGCCGACCTGCCCGACCCCGTGCAGCGGGCGCTCACCAGCGCGCTCGAACAGGTCGAGCTTCTCGAGAAGCGAGTCAACGAACTGAGCGCGCGACAGGGCGGCTTAGAGGAAAAAACAGCCGAGGAGAGCGAGATCCTGAAGAAAGTCGGGGAGCTGCTGAAAAACCAAGGGGCGGTCGGCGGCAAGCAGTAGGGAGCAGGAAATCGATGGCGCGCGTCGCGCATAGCGCTGCGCGCGCGATTTCAAATCTCATATTTCAAATTGCAGGAATTAAGGCTATGAGATGTGAGATTTTCAATTTGAGATTCTGAACGAAGTGAAGATAGCCATCACCACCCTCGGCTGCAAGATCAACCAGTACGATTCCGCGGTGATTCAGAGCCGGCTGGAAGAGGCGCACTCCTTCGTGCCGTTCGACGAGCCGGCGGATTGCTACATTATCAATTCCTGCACGGTCACCGATCGCGCCGATTGGGAGGCGCGCCAGTTGGTGCGGCGCGCCAAGCGATTAAGTCCGTCGGCGAAAGTCATGGTCACGGGTTGCTACGCGCAGGTGAACGCCGGAGAAGTAGCGAACGTGCCGGGCGTAGACTACGTCGTCGGCCTTAATCGGCTCGACGATCTGCTTCGCTTCGTCGCTGAGCCGGCTGCGGGCGCCGGCGCAACAATCGCCGTGAGCGATGTGCAGCGCGAGCGCGGGGTGCCCGTCTTGGGAACCCGGGCGCTGCCGGGCCACACGCGGGCATTTCTCAAGATTCAGGAGGGCTGCAATTATTCCTGCACCTATTGCATTATTCCAACCGCGCGCGGGCTCAGCCGCAGCGTGGCGCCAGGGGAAGTGCTCGATCAAGTCCGGCGCCTCGCCGATTCCGGTTATCTGGAGATCGTGCTCACGGGCATCCATCTCGGCGGCTACGGGCAGGACTTGTCGCCGAAGACGGATTTGACGTCGCTGGTCGAGAAGATCGCGGCGAGCGGTCTCGTGGCGCGCTTGCGGCTTAGCTCCCTCGATCCGCGCGAGGTGCCGGACCGTTTACTCGATCTGATCGCGGGGTCTGAGGTTATCTGTCCCCACCTCCATATTTGCGCGCAAGCCGGCGACGACGGCGTGTTGAAACAGATGCGGCGCAACTACGACGCGGCTTATTACGGCGAGCTATTATGGAAAGTTCGCGATCGAATACCCGACGCTGCGCTGGGCAGCGATATCATCGTCGGCTTCCCCGGCGAAAGCGACGCCGCTTTCGAGGATTCCCTGGAATTCTTCGCGTCGCTGCCACTTACCTATTTCCACGTATTTCCCTACTCCAAGCGGCGCGGTACCGTCGCCGTTTCGCTTCCGGATCACGTGCCGGGAAACGTAAAAAAGCAACGGGCGCGACGGATGCGCGAGCTGGGCACGCGCAAGAAGGAAGCGTTTTGTGAGAGCTTTCTCGGCAAGCGGCGTTCCGTCCTGGTGGAAGCAAAGGCCGACCGATATTCCAGCGGCCGTTGCGGCTTCAGCGAGAATTACCTGCCCGTCGCGGTGCGAAATGGCGAAGATTGCGTGAACCGAGTCGTCACCGTGCAACTCGACAGCTTCGCGGGCGGTTGGTTGAGCGGGAGAGCCATGGGTAGCGCGGCGGCCCAATCGGCAAGCAAAGGCGGGATCTCGGTAATCCCATAACGATGGCGTCGAATAATCAACCACAACTGCTCACTTTGCAGAAGGAATTGGGCTACAGTTTCGCCGATCCGGCGCTTCTCTCTCGCGCGCTCACTCATGTTTCCCACGCGCGCGATGACGGCACCGACCACAACGAAGTCCTGGAGTTTCTTGGCGATGCGGTGCTTGATCTGGCGGTGAGCGACCTCTTGATGCGCCGATTTCCGGCCCGCGGCGAGGGCGATCTTTCCAAGATGCGCGCCGCGCTCGTCAACACCTCGGTTCTAGCGGAAAAATCGGCGCAGCTCGATATCGGCGCGTTGCTGCGTTTGGGCAAAGGGGAGGAGCGGAGCGGGGGCCGCAGCAAGCCTTCCATTCTCGCCGGCGCCTTCGAGGCAGTGCTCGGCGCCGTTTACCAAGACGGTGGATTCGAGGCCGCCCGCCAACTCGTGGAGCGCTATTTCACCGGCGACGTCAAACAGAAAAAACTCGGCCAGCAGGACTACAAAACCCGGTTGCAAGAAATCAGCCAGATGCTTTTTCACGCTCCGCCCGCCTATCGGATCGTCGCCGAAAGCGGCCCGGACCACGACAAGCACTTTGTCACTGAAATCGCTGTCGGCGGCAAAGTGCTCGGCAAGGGCGAAGGGAAAACCAAAAAACAGGCCGAGCAGCAAGCCGCGAAGAAAGCGCTGGGCGAACTGCAAAAAAGCGGCGGCCAAGCGGCGCCAAGGCAAGACTAAAATCCGAATTTCGAATTTCGAAACAATTTCAAATGGCTAAAAATCAGAAATTTTCAAACAAGCCCGTTTCGAATTTCGTGATTGGGATTTACATCTTCGGGTTTGTTTCGGTCCGCGGGGCTTCTTTCGATATTCGGATTTCGGATTTGGTTTTTTGGCGGGATATCAATCCGCGCCTGTGTCCGCAGGGATTCTGACGGCGGAAAGATTTCTGAATCTGCGCAAGCGTCCAAGTCGAATAGGGAGAACGGATCGCGGGATTCTTAATGCAGCAGCTTACCACTGACGTTCTGATCGTCGGCGCCGGCGGCGCGGGCATGTATGCCGCCATCGCGGCAGCGCGTGGCGGCGCGTCGGTCATTCTGCTCGACAAGAGTCTGGTCGGCCGCGGCGGCGCCACCGTCATGGCGCAGATGACTGTAGCCGCGGCGCTGGGCCAACAGGAGCCCGACGCGTGGACGATCCACCTCGAAGATACGCTCAAGGCCGGGCGCGGCCTGTGCAACGAAGAGCTGTCGGCGCTTTTGTGCCGCGAGGGTCCCGAGCGCATCTTGGAGATGGAAGCGTGGGGCACGCGCTGGGCGCGCGAGGAAGGTCACATCAAACAAGAAATGGCGCCGGGACACAGCCGCAAGCGCTGCTGTTACGTGGACTTCCTTAACACCGGTCCTGCAGTGGCGGCGACCCTGCGCCGAAAAGTCGGCGAGGTTCAAGCCATCCGCCGCATCAGCAACATCGCCGTCATCGAGGTTGTGGTTAAAGACGGGCACGCCAGCGGCGCGGTCGGGCTTCACGTGGTGGACGGCGAGCTGGTGATGTTTCACGCCAAGGCGGTGATTCTCGCGGCCGGCGGCTTGACCAAGCTCTATGCGCGCAACAGCGCCTCGGCGAACATGGGCGGTGAGGCCTACGCCCTTGCGCTCTGGGCCGGCGCCGAGCTCGTCGACATGGAGTTCGTGCAATTTTTTCCCATCGGCCATCTCGCGCCGCGTCTGGTCGGCATGGATCCGATCATGTGGGACCCGTTTCGCTACAAGCTTGGCGGCAAGCTGCTCAACGGAAGGTTTGAAGAATTCGTCGACCGCTACGGCGGCGAAGACTTCGGCAAGTACACGGCGATGCGGGACCTGGCGGCGTACGCAATCCTCAAGGAAGTCGACGCGGGCAGAGGCACGCCGCACGGCGGCGCCTATCTCGATTTCCGCCATGTTCTGGAATGCGATCTGCGTGCCGCTTTCGGCCCGGTGATCGACCGTCTGCTCGCTAATGGAATCGATCTGACGAAAACTCCCGTGGAAGTCGGGCCGATGGCGCACTATCACATGGGCGGCGTGCGCGTGAACGCCAATATGGAAACCCGTGTCGAGGGACTTTACGCCGCCGGCGAAGCCGTGGGCGGGGCCAACGGCGCCAACCGGCTGTCGGGCAACGCGATCACGGAAGCGTTCGTATTCGGCGCGCGCGCCGGCGCCTGCGCCGCCGATTTTTCGCGGCGCGCCGAGTTGCGCCGGGAAACGTTGCCCGTTCGGGCGGCGTTCGAGGGGCTGGAAGCCTTGAGTCATGGCGGCGCGAAAGAGAAACGGACGCCGGCATCGCTGCAAGCAGGGCTGCAAAATTTCATGTGGGAACAGGTCGGACCGTTTCGCACGGGTGAAAAGCTCAGCCAGGCGTTGCAGCATATCAAGCAGATGCAGATGGAAGAGTTGCCGAATCTCCGGCTGTCGCAGGGCGATGCGTTCAACCTCGACGTTCAGGACTGGTTCGAGCTGCGGGCGATGCTCGCGACTGCGGAAACCGTGGTCACCGCGGCGCTGGCGCGCCGCGAGAGCCGGGGCGCGCACCAGCGCGAGGATTTCCCGGATTCGGATGAAGCTTTGTTGAAGAACCAGGTGATGGAGATCAAGTCCGGGAGACTTGCCACTCGCTGGACTGCACCGGTGCGGTTGCAGCATAACGGAGGGGGTCATAGATGAACAAAAGGCACGCTCCACGATTCTACGGGGAATTTCACGCGGAGGCGCGGAGGTCATGAATGAACAAAAGGCATGCTCCGCGATCCTACGCATCCGGCGCGGCGCTTCGAAGCGGGCCGGACGGTTCGACGACTTCGAAGTTGCCTACGAGGACGGCATGTCGGTGCTCGACGCACTGCGCTGGATTCGCGCCAACCTCGACAGCACGCTGGCGATCCGTTACAGCTGCATCAACGCCAATGCCTGTAAGACCTGCATGGCGCGGGTGAACGGCAAGGTTGAGTATACTTGCATGGTGAGATTGATCCCCGGGGTCATCACGGTCGAGCCGCTCCCCAAGCGGCCGCTGATTCGCGATCTGGTGACGGATATCGTCCCGGAAGAGGAAAAGCTGGAGACTTCTCGGAAGCAACCGTGAAAGACTAGCCAAAGACATTTGAAATTTTCGGATGAAGAAGAGGTCGGAAAAACTGTGTCTCGCGCAAAGGCGCAAAGACCGTCGAGGTTCCTCAAATCCCCCTCTATCCCCCTTTGTCAAAGGGGGATGAAAGGGGGATTTCCGGATTTCTTTGCGAGCTTAGCTTGCTTGGCGGGATAAATTTTCTTATCTCTGGTTAGCATCTATTAACCGGCCAGCCCCGTCGCTTCGCGCCAGTAGCTCGCATCATAAAATCTTTCCGGTGGATCGAAAGGCGGCTTATAAACTCCCATCTCCTTCCTCAGATCGATGACCGTCTTTAAGGCCGCGGGGTTGATCCGGGCTTTGGGCACCACCTTCGCGTAGGCGCGCTCGGCGGAGGCGCGATTCATGCCTTCCTTTTCCATGACGAGTTGCAAACATTCTTCTTTATTCGCCGGCAGGGCGAGCCAGTCCGTCGCGGCAGCCCAGGCGCGAATGAAGCGCACGACGACTTCCCGATGACCCTCCAGCCACGGCCTGAGCGCCCAGCCGCAAGTCAACGGCCAGTTGGGCACGTAAGCGGCCGCGTCGGCCAGGAGAACAGCGCCTGAGGCGAGCGCTTTGTCGGACCACGGCGGCGTCAGCATCGCGGCCAGGACGCGCCGCTCCATGAACGCGCCGAAGCGTTTTGGCGAGCTGCCGATGATTTCGATCTTATACTCTGTGTCGTCCATACCGTGAGTACGGAGGATTTTTTTCCGGATCAGATCGAGATTGGAATCGCCCGGGTCGCCGGCCAGAAGTTCGCCGCGCAACTGCTCGATGGAATTCACGCCGGGCTGGCCGAGCAATGATGCGGTGAGCCCTTCTTCGGCCTGCATGAACAGCATGTAATCCACCCCATCGGTGGTTGTGCGCGCGATCATCGTATCGGCGCTGCTCAAGCTAAAATCCCATCGCCCCTCCGCCATGCCGCGGTTATGATCCGGCGCGAAAGTGGTTTCGTGGTATTCTACTTCCAGTCCTTCTTTGGCGAAAAAGCCCTTGTACTCAGCCACCAGGTGGGGCGGCCGGCGGTTGTAACCCGTAGTGCTAAGCATGTCCATAGGATCGCCCTCCGTGACTTACTCTTCTATCGCCTCGCGCATTCGCGCTCAAGCCCATATT
>JAUYJC010000567.1 GCA_030688735.1 Deltaproteobacteria bacterium | reverse complement strand
GCCATACGAGAAAGGCGTAACAGTTTGTGGCAACGAAAAATTAAAACTGGAACAACGGCTGCAACGCTCCCATGTTTTACACTGGTGGGATATAACAATCTATCCTAAATTGGTATCGTTGTAATTGCACGCTCCCTAAGGAGTCTTACCTTCACGTGATTGCTCGTAGGATCGCGACCGACGATCAAGCCGTCAGCGCTGGCGGTCAAGCTCGTCAACTCGCCTCCGCCGTCGAGTGACCGAACCAGCCAGCGGTCCCCGACCCGAGTCACTCGCGCGCGGATCTTGTCGCCGCCTTTCGGTATCGAGCCTAACAGTTCCCCGTCGACGATCTCGCCGCCGCTCTTGATGCTGAAGAGATCCTCGACCCGGCATTGAAGCGCTCGCGCGAGCTGCAGAGCCACAGAAGTGGCGGGAAAATACTGGTTTGATTCCACGGCGGCAACCGCCTGGCGGGTAATCGCTGCCATATTGGCAAGCTGCTTCTGGGAAAATCCTGACGCCTGGCGTTTTTCACGCAGGCGGTTTTCGAACTCGGGTTGGCTCGTTTCCTTTGCGTCTGGGGCAGCCATAATACCTAACTTAATGTTAGATATCATTGCTTACCTCAACCGTCAAGGCATGGGCTGAGAAGGGCGGTGGATTGGGGTCATGAAGTCTTGGGGAGTGAAGCGGGAGATTGGAGCTCGTTCGGCGAAGCTTAGTTGGGTCGCGTCGCGTTGACGCCACCGGCCTTCTTGAATCTGCGCGAATGTGCGCTCCAGTCACAGCCGCAGCTCTTGCAGTACCACTCGGTCATCCCTTCCCACTCCTCACGGTCGGCGAGAACGGCGCGGCCCTTGTCGATGGAACGTTGGAGCGATGGAGTGATGGGAGCGTGGAAGACCGGGACGACGCGTGACGAGCCGCACTCCGGACAAGGCGGAATTTTCTTGGCGGCGGCTTTCCTTCCCGTGGTCTTCTTTCGCTTCACGGGTCACGTGTCGACGGGGACGCTTAGAGAGTTCTGCGAATCTCTCGCGCAACATCGACGAGTAATTTTGCCTTTGCGTCGGCGAGGTTGCGGCTGATCGTCATCAGGCCGCAGTCGGGCGCGAGCCAGAGATTCTTCGGCTCGATATATTTTAAAGCGACGCGAACACGCTCGACGACGTTCGCAACCGCCGGAACCGGCGAATCGCCCGGGTCCACACAGCCGAACATGATCACCCGCCCTTTGCAGATACTTAGAACAGCGGGATCGTAGCCGCTGCGGGCGAACTCCACGGCGAAACCACCGATTTTCGTTTTCATCAGCTCTTGCAGCAACTCGGGGTATTCATACTCATGCTGCAGTCCGGCGCCGCCGGGATAGCCGTAGCAGAGATGGACGATGGTCGGAACGTGAATGCCCTCGAGACAGCGGTCCAGCGCGCGGGCACCGTATTCGAAGACCTTCTCGTGATAACGCGTCATCGCGGGCTCGTCGATTTCCAGCACGTCGCAGCCTGCCGATTGTAGGTCGCGCAGCTCCTCATTTAACGCCGCCGCCACGTCCATCGCCATAGCGGCTTCGTCTTTGTAGAATTCATCCAGCGTGCTGTCGATCACCGTCATCGGCCCCGGCACGTCCATTTTGATCGGCTTGGCCGTTTGCGCCTTGGCGAACCGGAGATCTTCGACAATGGCGGGCGTGCGCCTTTTTATCTTGCCGACGATGCGCGGTACCGGGCGCGGCTGCTCTCGGCGCCGGTAAATCCGCTTTACCGCTTCGTGCTCGAGGTCGATGCCGTCGAAAGCGGCGAGAATATGATTGATAAAACCCGTGCGCCGCTGTTCGCCGTCGGAGAGCAGATCCAGGCCGATCCGTTCTTGTGTGAATATGCTCAGTGCCGTCGCGTCGTTCTGTGCTTCTTTTAGCGCCGGGCCTTCGAGGCGAAAATTCGCCCGGCTGCGCTCCGTCGAGGCGAGCCAGCTCGGGCGAGGAAAACTGCCAATAGTCGTCGTGGCGATGGGCGGGAGTTGCATGGCGTCACCTTTGCTTATGGATTCTGTTTCGCTATATACGCGCTGCTGCAGAAAAACAAGTTTGGACTAGGTTGATGATCCTAATTTCGCGTCATATTTTTTTCCCCAACAGCCGGTAAAAGATCGTCGTCGTTACGATCAAGGAAAATCCCGCGGTGAAGGCAAGACCGAGGGAGACGCCGAAGGCAGTGGCCAAGGCGCCCATGACGACGGAACCGAGGGAGCGCACGCCTTGATCCATATTAAAAACGCTCATTACCCGGCCGAGCAGCTCCCGCGGCGCTTCGATCTGAATAATCACGCGGCTGATGGTGCGAAAGCTGATTTGTCCAGCTCCGACCAGTGCGAGCAGCGCGACCGATAGCCAAAATTCCGATGAGAAGCAAAACAATATGAGAAATATCGGTGTGATGGTCGTGGTAATCCACAACAGCATCGCCCGGTTCCATCGCTCGCCCACAGCGGCGAGGAAGGTAAGTGAAGCAATGCCTCCCACGCCCGGCGCCGCCATTAGTATTCCCAGCCCCTCCGGACCGACGTCCAGCACCTCTTTGGCGAAGACGGGTAGGAAACGATGATAGGTGACGATAAAAATACTAAAGGTATAGGCCGCCACGATGCTACTCAGGATCAACGGGGAATCCCAGACGTAGCGGAAGCCTTCCTTGAATTCGCGCATAAAGTTTTGTTCCGGGTTCACCTCTCTTTTGTCGGACAGACGGATGAGCGCTAAGCCGACGCCCGAGAGAATCAGGCTCGCGGCGTAGACCCAGTAACAACCTCCAACCCCGATCCACAAGACCAAAACGCCACCCAGGGACGGACCCATGATCCGGGCGAGATTAAACCCGACGGTGTAGAGTGAAACGGCGTTCATTAATTCCTCGCGGGGCACCAGTTCCGCTAGGATGGACTGGGAAGCCGATGGGTTGACGGCGCGGATGGAGCCGTTAAGGATCTCCAGGATCAGCAGGTGCCAGAACTCGAGCGCGCCCAGAATGAATAAAGCGAGGAAAATCAACACCGGTAGGGCAGTGGAAAATTGAATCAGGATCAACAGACGCTTGCGGTTATAGCGGTCCACCAACACGCCGCCGAGCGCTCCGAGTAGCAAACGGGGAGTTGCGCCGCACAGCCCGAGGATCCCTAATGCCATGGCCGATCCGGAGATTTCATAGGCGATCCAATAGAGCGCGACCTCCTGGACGAAATGGCCGACGGAAGCTAGGAAATCACTAGACCAGAAAAGCGCGTAGTCTCGGTAGCGCAGGGAATGAAAGATGCGAATGGTTTGGCTCTCCTTCCGGTTGTCCCATGAGCAATAGGCCCGCGGCATATAACCTGTCAACTGCCGGTAGAAAAAGAATCGACATGGAATGCCAAAAAACGAGACTGGACAGCGCCGACCTGATATCGCGGAGTCGCACATATGACCGCTATCACGCGAGTGAGAGCGCGCTACAGGTTGACAGTAGATAGGTTTCAGATTAGCTCTGATGTCACGAGAATTTTCATGATGAGGAGAAACTGCCGTGGCCTACGATGATCGCAGCGTAAAACCGATGAGCGCAAGTTTGATGCGGGCGCGCATCGTCACCAAAATCTTATCCGGCCTCTACGAAGACGTGCCGACGATGCTGACCAGCGCAGTCCGGTTGGCGGTGGAATTGCCCGGCGGCAAAGGCCACGCCGGACCGCCGTATCCTTTCACCATCGGCGTCAGCCCGGCTTGGTGCAGCGGCTTGAACGGCGCCAAGCTTGTCGCCAGCGGCAAGCTCGATCTGGTCTGGCTCAACCCGTCTATCATTCCGTCGATGGCGGTCCGCGGTGTCGGACCGTTTAAGCGCAAACATCCGCTGCGCGCTCTGGCCGTCTTTCCGTCCTGGGATCGTCTGGTCATTGCCGTCTCGCCCAGGCTCGGCGTGCGAACCATGGAAGAGCTGATTAAGAAAAAGCCGAAGATGAAAGTCTCCATCGCGGTCAACGATTGCGTCGATTTCGCGATCAAGTTTCTGCTCAACGCGCATGGCATCAGTCAGAAATCGTTCATCAAGTGGGGCGGCAGGGTAGACGAGGTCGTCCGGCCGAGCAATCCGCACCGGCGCGAAGGAATCGTTTCGGGTAAGCTCGATATGGTCATTGACGAGGGGATGGATTCCTGGGGCGACGTGGCGGTGGAGCACGGGATGATTTTCTTGTCCTACTCGGAGCCGGTGCTTCGGAAGCTTGAAATGTTCGGCTTCCAACGCGCGCGCGTGGACGGCGGGCGAGTGGCCGGCATCGACGAGCCGACAACCGTCGTCGATTTCAGCGGCTGGCCCATCGTCGTGCACAAGAAGTTTCCCGACGATTTGGCTTATCACGTCGCAGGGGTGCTGGATAAGATTCGCGAAGAAATTCCCTTCGACGCGGCGGAAACGCCCTCCATGCGCTCGTTATGCACGAACACAGAGGCAGGTCCGCTCGATTTTCCGTTGCATCCGGGGGCGGAGCGATACTACCGGGAGAAGGGGTATTTGTAGGAGAAAGTTCGCAATCGTGGCGCGTGCTTGCTTTAGGGCGTGTGCGATCTTGATCTCGTCGCGTAGTTGATTCGTCGAGGTCTTACCGGATTATTGGCTAATGAAGCGAACTCCAACGAAACCTCGTCGCCGTTGGCCATAACCGTAGCCTTCACTCCGGCAAACGTGCGGCCGGTCGTGCACTAACGGGCTTCCGCGCTCCACTGGTTCCCATCTTTCTTAATTGAATCCTTCGGGTGAGGCCGCGGTCCTATTTGCATCGTATTGTTATGGTCAGATTCTGACTTATGTACTTTCTGCATCCAAACTCCATGAATCTTGACTCGACTCTGTTGCCGACTGGCGCGAGGATTCAGTGAAACAATCCGAAACGTCCAACGGACTGTGGAAATCAACCGGTGCCATCCTGGTTCATGCACTAGTTGACGGCTGCAAACCTCGGCTCGTGCGCACGGGTCTGGTGGCTATGGTCATCGACCTCTTGGGTTGTGAAATTCTGTTCGCCATGGGAGTCAGTGTTGAACTGTCTCACATCGCCAGTTTTTCCGTTGCCATCCTGATTTTTACGCTGAATGCGCGAGCAACTTTCCCACAGTTCACGCAATTGGACGGTGCGAAAGGATGGCCGCTCTACGCTAGGTTGTGGATCCTTGCGCTCCTTGCCCTGCTCCTGCGTAGCGGTGCTCTTTCGTCGCTTATCATGAGGGGGTACTGGCAGCCGGAAACGGCCCTGTTGGTCGCGAGCCTGATCGGCGACGCTACTTTTCTGTTAGGCGTTGTTCTGTATGCGGCTGCCGGTTTCGAAACGCGCGATGCCAGCGTAAACCGTTGGCCCTTCATCGCGATCGGCATCGTGGCTTATACTTTTGTTCTGAAGCTAATCTTTATGGGGTACGTGAATTTGATCCCGGAGGAGGCTTACTACTGGAATTACGCCCAACATCTCGATATCGGCTACCTGGATCATCCACCCATGGTCGCATGGCTGATCTGGCTTTCCACATCGATATTCGGCAAGTCTGAGTTTGCAGTTCGGTTGCCGGCGTACCTGTGCTGGATCATCGCTGCTATCTTCATGGCCCGTTTAACGTTGAATCTTTGCGGTGGGTCCGCCGCTTACCGTAGCGCCCTGCTTCTGGCGGTACTGCCGATTTATTTTGGCTTGGGTTTTTTCATGACGCCCGACGCGCCTCTGTTCGCCGCCTGGTCAAGCAGCCTCTACTTCGCCGAGCGCGCGCTGATCGGTCAGGATCGCCAAGCCTGGAGGTGGGTGGGGGTATGCTTGGGGCTCGGTATGCTGTCGAAATATTCGGTCGCGCTCCTCGGTGCCGCGATCATAATATTCTTGATCATAGATCGGGAATCCCGACGTTGGCTACTCCGGCGCGAGCCCTATGCCGCGGCGATCATTGCGATGATTTTGTTTTCTCCGGTGTTGCTCTGGAACCTACGAAACGGCTGGATCTCTTTTGCGTTTCAGGGCTCGGGCCGCTGGTCAGGCAGCTATCATTTCGGATTTCATGTCCTTATCGGTTCGATTCTGCTTCTTCTGACTCCCACAGGTTTGCTCGGGATTGTGCGTGTTCTTCTACCTGGCAGAACGCATGGAGCGACGCGCTCCAGTCAGACCGAAGCCGCCAAACGGCAGTACCTCTGGACAGTAATTCTTACGATAGTCCCTCTCTCGGTATTTGTGGTTTACAGTTTGATCAATTCTCCCAAACTCAATTGGACGGCGCCTGTCTGGCTGGCGGCGATACCCCTGCTCGCGCGGGACATGGCCTTTTCCTCGGATAACGGCGAAGGCGTGTGGGCGAAGCTCAACCGGCGGCTGTGGATGCCAACAATCGTTGCCCTGCTCTTTATCCATGGCGGGTTCTTCTACTATGTCTCCGTGGGAATGCCCGGTGCGGGCCCCATGTTCCCCGAGCGTCTTTTTGGTGAATGGCGCGAACTTGCGAACAAGGTTGGTCAGATTGAAGCGAGCGTCGAAGCCAAAAGCGGATCTAAACCGGTTATTGTCGGCATGGATAAGAATTTTATCTCGAGCGAACTGAGCTTTTATCTCTCCGCCGATAAGGATGCATTTCATAACACGGGTGGCGTTCACTTCTTTGGCGGTCGCAGCCTAATGTGGGCTATCTGGTTTCCCCGGTCGGCAGCTGTTGGCAGGGATGTTCTGATGATCGATTTTAATCGCAAGCGGCTCATGTCGCGCAGGCTGGCGCAGCATTTTGAATCGCTCGGCGATGTTGTGGTGGAAAGATTAGAATTTAACGGGCGTGTCGTCGGACATTTCTACTGGCGTGTTGGTCACGTCTATCGAGGCTGACAGGTCCCTCTCAGAAGCCCATGCGGCCACCAAAGTCGATCCGATTGCGGACCATAACGCTGGTGGTTCGTCAAAATTCATCTTCGTTTTCGATTGGAGTACAGGGCTCCGCGTAAGAACTGACCTTCAAGCTCTTGTATCCACGGCCGATAACTAACGACCATGCGCCTTTGCTTATTTGATTGTTCGCAGGCTTTATTGGTCGAACCTCAGTCCATCGCTGCCTTCGCCAGCGCCACCGCCTGATCCTCGGTAATGCCCGAATTGACATTCAACTCCAGTGCGCGACCCTGCCGATCCTTGAACCAGATACTGTCAGTGCCAAATTTGTTTCTGCGGAAATGACTCACCAGTACGCCGTTACGCTCAATGACCTTGCCTTTTCCTTCGGATTCCACGAATTTTCGCCAGCCCTCTTCCGTCAATTTGCTGCTACCGAGAGTGAAATAGCGAACCGGCATCTTGGCCTTTTCCTTGCTATCGCCGTACTTGCATACTTGGTACAACTTTTCCGTGTCTGGCTTTCGCTCGAAATTCTTGCCCAAAATAGCAGTGACTTCATCGAGCGTGAGCTGTGCGCACAGCGCGTCGACTGACAATCGAGCAGTCTTCGATCCGCTCGCAGCATCTTTCGCGATGCGGCTTGCCGCGTTTTGAGCATGCGCCGGTGTAAACATGGCGAGGATCGCAAGGGCAAGAAGTACAATGTGCATGGTGAGGTTCCTCACAAGAGAAAATCAGCCAGTCCTCGGACCGTGCTCACGCTTTTTTCTGCATCCCCGCTAGCACCCGCCTGGGCGTGAACGGCGCTTCGCGCAGGCGCACGCCGACGGCATCGAAGATCGCATTGGCGATACAGGCGCAACCGCATTTTTGACAGCGCCACTCGGTCATCCCTTCCCACTCCTCGCGGTCGGCGAGAACGGCGCGGCCCTTGTCGATGGAACGTTGGAGCGATGGAGTTATGGGAGCGTGCACAACGGGAACAACGTTCGCCCCTCCGCACTCCGGGCATACGGGCGGCTTTTTGGCGGCTGTGGTTCTTTTTGGGGGTTTCTTTTGCGTCACGGGACAGGTTTCGTGAGGAGTGTTCAGAGAGTTCGGCGAACCTCTCGCGCGACGTGGACGAGCAATTGTGCTTTCGCGTTGGCGAGATCGCGGCTGATCGTCATCAGGCCGCAGTCGGGCGCGAGCCAGAGATTCTTCGGCTCGATATATTTCAAAGCGACGCGAACACGCTCGACGACGTTCGCAACCGCCGGAACCGGCGAGTCGCCCGGGTCCACACAGCCGAACATGATCACCCGCCCTTTGCAGATACTTAGAACAGCGGGATCGTAGCCGCTGCGGGCGAACTCCACCGCGAAGCCGCCGATGCGCGTCTTCATCAATTCTTGCAGCAGCTCGGGATATTCGTACTCGTGCTGCTGTCCCGCGCCGCCGGGATAG
>JAUYJC010000557.1 GCA_030688735.1 Deltaproteobacteria bacterium | reverse complement strand
TCCATATTTTCGCCAGACCGAATTGATCAGCTTCGGATCGTTGTAATAGACGGCGTAGTGACCGAGGGTGTTGGCGCGCGAGCGGCTGCTGTAGAGTTGCTGGGCGCGCTGGCGCTTGAGCTGCATGCGCACCTTGTCGAGCTCTGAGTCCGCCATCGCCTCGTTCTGCAAGCGAGCGATCTCTTCGTACAAGAGCGTCTCCAGCGCCGCCAGATCGGTCCCCGGCCGGGCATTGATGGTAAACCAAAAGAGCGACGGCCCGCGACGCTCGTCCGGTCCCGCCGATACGCCCAACGCCAGCTCCTTTTCCTTGACGAATTTTTGGTAAAGCCGCGACGATACGCCGCTCGACAACACCTGGCCCAGCATGGCGAGCGCATACCAATCCGCCGTGTTGCCGGGCGGAATCTTATAAACGATATCGATCCGCGGCGCCTGGGCGAAGGCGTCTTCGATGGTGCGCCGCCGCTCGGCGTCTTGCGCCGGCTCGCTGACATCGGGCGCGAGCGGCGGCGGCTGGGGAGGAATATCCTCGAAGTATTTTTTGATCAGCGCCAGGGAGGCTTCCGTCTTGAAATCCCCCGCCAGAGACACCACCGCGTTGTTCGGCGCATAGTAGCTGCGAAAAAACGCGGCGGCGTCTTCCACGGTTGCCGCGTTCAAGTCATCCATCGAGCCGATGGTGGAATGTTTGTAAGCGAAGTTGTCGTAGGCGGTGTCGATGACCGTTTCATAGGTTCGCCCATAGGGGCGGTTGTCGTAGCTTTGCCGCCGTTCTTCTTGCACCGTTAGTCGCTGGTTATCGAAATTCGCCTGGGTGATGCTCGGCGAGCGCATGCGGTCCGCCTCGAGAAAAATCCCTAGTTCCAGTTGGTTCGCGGGCAAAGTCTCGAAATAGTTGGTGCGGTCGGCGCTGGTGGTGCCGTTGGCGCTGCCGCCGTTGTTTTGCACCAGGAGGAAATGCTCGCCCTTGCCGACGTTGGCGGAGCCCTGGAACAGCATGTGTTCGAAAAGATGGGCGAAGCCGGTCCGCCCTGGCCGCTCATCGCGCGAGCCGACGTTGTAAGTAACGCAAATCGAATAGGTCGGCGCGCTGTGATCCTCGGCGAGAATGACGCGCAAGCCGTTCTTGAGCTTGAATTCTTTGAAGGCGACATCGAAGGTTTTTCCCGAACGGCGGCTCGCCGGACCGGAGGCGGCCGATGACCCGGAAGGTGCGCTGCCGAGCGCCGCAGCGATCAGGCACGCCGCCAAGAAGCATTTTGTCCGGACGGTCCAGGCTGCTGGACTTGTCTTGATGAGGAGATTCATCGAAATTTTAGATCACCGAGACCCAAGCTACCACCGACAGCGCATATCATATATAGCAACAGCAGAACAATATTTGTATCCTGCGCCGGCGAAAACCTTTTCCGGTTGACATGCCCATGCAATGCGCAATAAGAATGCAGTGGCAACATCTTAAAGCTTCCGGAGGTCTCTGATGAACAGTTCTTGGGAAAAAGTCACGGTCGATAACAGCCCGATGGGACTCTATGTCGCCCAGCCGGAGGGCGCCGGCCCGTATCCGGCGGTGGTAGTTATCCAAAACCAAGACGGCGTGCGGTCGTTTACGCAAGAAATGACTCGGCGGGTTGCCGAAGCGGGCTATGTCGCCATCGCGCCCCAGCTCTATCACCGTGAAGGTGAACCAAATACGCGAGAGGAGACGGCTAATATCAAGAACTTCCGCCGCGACACCAACGTGATCAACGACATCCATGCGACGATCGATTTCCTGCGGGGCTGCGCCAATGTCGATGCGTCGCGTTTGGGCATCGTCGGCTTCTGCATGGGCGGGCGCATAGCGTTTCTCATGGCCGCGGCTAGCAAGTCTTTCAAAGCCGCCGTCGATTTCTACGGCGGCGGCGTCCACTCGCAATGGGGCAATGATCGCCCGGCGCCGGCGGAGTTGGCGGCCGATGTTTCATGTCCCATTCAGGGCCACTTCGGCGAGTTGGACAAAAACCCGCCGCCGGATGAGATGCGTACCCTGGACGCCGAGCTAACGAGGTTAAGAAAGGAACATGAGTTTTTCTTCTACGCCGACGCGCCCTATGGCTTTAACCACAGTGGCTGGAAAGGTTACAAGCCGGATCACGACAAGACTTCCTGGGCTCGGACTCTGGACTTTTTTAGTAGGCATCTGAGCGGTGTGACCGCCAAAAAAGTCGCGGCGGCGGGCTAAACAGATAAGAGTGTTCATGTTACCTAGAGTCGACTGCGCCGGGTTGCTGCGGAGACCAGAAAGGGGTCGGGAGTCTTTGAATTCAGGACTCCCGCCCCCCTAGCGGGCGTCTCTGTGGTTAATACTCCTTCGCAGTAAAGCCGGAAGAGCCCCGAAAAAAGCATCCATGAAGCTCAGATCTGATTGCGCCGGGTTCACCTCGATATTCTTGCTCATTGCCTTTTGGACTTCCTTCGCGGGCGCTGCGGAGCCCAAGATTATCAATGTCGGCTGGACCGGCGGCTCGGGTTGGACCGCGCTGCCCGATCGGATCGCATCCGAGAGGGGAATTTTTGAAAAGGAAGGGCTGCGGGTTCGCTACATCCAGTTCCAAGGAACCAATCTCATGCTCAGCGCCCTGCTGGCGAATGAGCTGGATTACGTCACCATCCTGCCGTTCATCGCCGGCGCGGCGACGCGCGGACTGCCGGTCAAGATCGTCGGCGCCACCACCAAGTCCAGCGGCTACGCGATCATCTCGCGGCCCGACATCGACAGCGTCAAGGCGCTCAAGGGAAAACGCATCGCCATCAACACCTTCGGCAGCTCGGCGGACTTCGCGATCTACCAACTGCTCACCCGCAACGGCCTCGATCCGAACAAAGACGTCACGTTGCTCGCCGTCGCCGGCAGCCCGGATGCGCGCTTCGCCGCGCTGATCGGCGGCTCGGTCGACGCGACGGTCGTCAATAGTCCCTTCGAATACCGTGCCGAACAGAAAGGTTTTAAGACGCTGTTGTCCGTGCGCGAGGTGGCTGAGTTCGTCAAAATTCCAATCGTCGGTTTGAGCACGACGCAGCGAAAAATCGACAAGGAGCCGGACGAGATCGTGCGCATGCTCAGAGGACAACGCACCGCGATCCTGTTTCTGCAAAGCCAGCGCGAAGTCGGCATCGGGCTTCTCGAAAAATTGTTGAACATCGACCGCGCCGCCGCCGAACGCTTTTACCCGATCTATCGCGATCAGTATAACCCCGACTTGACCGTGCCCGACTCCATCGCCGAGGAATGGATCGCCGTCGGGACCTTTCGCGCCAAGGAAAAAATCAGCGTCAAACCCCAGGTGGTGCGGGATTGGACCTTCGCGGATAAAGCCCGCGGCCAATAACCCATTACGTCAAAACTTTTTCACTCCAATTCGAGTTAGGTCTTCCACGGGCTTGGTCGCAATACTCGTTCCGGGCAGGCGCCGATGGCTTCTTGAGTCATGCGAGTATCGTCGCCCGGAAGGTCCTGAACGTATTCCGCAATGTAGAGCCCCAGGGGTAAGCCCGTGGCACCTTCCAGTACGCCCGTCGGGCGGAATCCTGAGCAAGAACCCCCGGCCAAGGCCGGGGCTAGAGTCGAAGGGTCGACGCGGTAGAATTTGCGTCATCGTCTGGACGGTCGCTGTACTGCACGTGCAACTCGCGCTGTGCTATGATCGGAACGATCTTGAGCCATGTCGGGAACCCTTTCCACTAACGACCCGGCGGGCGAGGAGGCCCTTGTGAAAATCATGGTCGTGATGGGCGAATATCCGCCCGAAGAGCGAGAACGTAGACGAGCGGCGGTGCTCAAGTGCGCGTCGCCAGGGACCGAGATCGGCTTCGGCGTGATCAAGGCGACGTTCTTCGTGCGCGCCAACGCGCAAATCAACGCGCTGGCTGCCGGGCCGCTGGTGGCGGAGGTGGCTCAGAAGGCGGAAACCGACGGTTTCGACGCCGTGGTGCCGTTCGGCACATTGGACGCCGGGGTCGAGCTGGCGCGCAACTTGGTGCGCATTCCGGTGATCGGCGCCGGTCAGTCGGTCATGCACCTCGGCGCCCAACTGAGCAACCGCCTCGGCGTGGTTGCTTATGAGACCACGAGCATTCCGTATATGCGCAAGAATTTT
>JAUYJC010000553.1 GCA_030688735.1 Deltaproteobacteria bacterium | reverse complement strand
ATTCAATGCCAAACTCAAGAACTTTCGCACCGTTGTGCGGGGCGTGAGAGACAAGAACTTCTTCCTGTTTCGAGTGGCGAAACTGTATGGTTGAAGCGCGCCGCCTTACTACGGCTACCAGTGGTATTGCGTATGATCCGTTATTTTACCGGCCAGTTGTTGGTGGCAACCGCCGAGATGCGCGACCCTCGTTTCGTTGAAACCGTCATCTACATGGTGAAGCACGGCCCCGAAGGAGCTATGGGAATCGTCATCAATCGCCCGTTGGCGAAGGGAGCCATTGAGGATTTGCTTAAAGGTATCGGGGTGGAGAGCAAAGGCGCCAAGGGTGAAATCGTCATCCACTACGGCGGGCCGGTGAGCCCCGAAGCCGGTTTCATTTTGCACAGCGATGATGTTTTGTTGGAGAACTCGACTAAGGTCAATGACGGCATCGCCATGACGACCGACGCCAGGCTCATCGAAGCGATCTCGCGTGGCAAGGGTCCCCGCCAATCGTTGCTCGCCGTCGGCTACGCGGGCTGGGCGCCGGGACAACTGGAGGAAGAACTGAAGGCCAATGCCTGGTTCGTCGTTTCGGGTGACAATGCCTTTATTTTCGGCAAGGATGCCGATAAAAAGTGGCGTCAGGCGATGGACAAGCGGCAAATCCCGCTCTGAACTCGGAAATATAGGACCACATAGGACCCATAATAAATTGGCAGTGAACGAGGAAGGGTTATGAAACTGACAGTGGAAAAGGCATCTATTATTGTCGACCGGGCGCTCGCGAAGGCGGGCGAAATGAAAATCAAACCGTTATGCGTCGCGGTATTGGACGACGGCGGCCATCTCGTAGCCTTGAAGCGCGCGGACGGCGCAAGCATCTTGCGGCCGGCCATCGCCGTTGGCAAGGCGTGGGGCGCCATCGGCATGGGCGAATCGAGCCGTCGCTTGGCCGAGCGATTGAAAGAGCGGCCCGCATTTCTCGGCGCCTTGTCCGATATGTCGGGCGGCAAAGTGGTGCCGGTGGCCGGCGGTGTGTTAATTATGGACGGAGCGACGATCATCGGGGCGGTCGGCGCGAGCGGCGCGACTTCGGACGAAGACGAAGCCTGCGCCATCGCCGGCATTCAAGCGGCAGGACTGGAACCTAAGGTTTAGATTATCCCGCCAACCACTTCTTTCAGGAGGATAAATGAAAACAGTCAGACTCTTTACGGGCAGCGATCAGAAATCCTACTTTGAAGAGATAGAACTCAAGTTCGGCGGCGACCAAAAGATCCTCACCACCGACTCCCGGCCGGCAACCATGGTGGTATTTCGCTGCGTTCCGGCGGGAACCGTGCTCGATCTGCACCCTGCCCCACGGCGCCAATATCTCGTGACAATCTCAGGGTCATGGGAGATCGAGGCGGGCCATGGCGTCAAGCGCGTCTTCAAGACGGGCGATGTCATGCTTGCGGACGATACCACTGGCGAAGGCCATATCTCCCGCGTCTTAGGCAGCGAACCGCATGTTTTCATGACGGTGCCGCTGGCGGACTAGGGAGCGCAAGCAAGAGCGTTTTTAAGTGCAGCAACTTTGAACCTTGAGCCTTGAACGCACAGTTGGTTCAAAGTTCCAGGTTCAAGGTTCAAAGTAAGCCCGACTTTAACGATTCGCCACACGCAGAGGAGAACTCATGCTTCATATCGCGGTTCCCGATCTCGTGTCGAACTCATATTTCCCAATCATCGCGGCAGTGGAATTAGGCTTTTTCAAGTCGGAGGGATTCGACGCCTCCGTCGATCTGTTGTTTCCCGTGCCGAAGACCTTCGCGGCGCTGCGCGATGGCCAACTCGATTTCGTCGTCGGATCGGCGCATGCGACGCTACTCGCTTTCCCCGACTGGCAGGGCGCGAAGCTTCTATGCGCGATCGGAAAACACACCTACTGGTTTCTCGTAATCCGGAGCGATTTAAAGCCGAAGCGTGGCGACCTCAGCATCGTCAAGGGACTTCGCATCGGCGCAGCGCCGGGGGTCGATCTTAGCCTGCGGCGGATGTTGATCGAGGCCGGCATCGACCCGGTGGAAAACAACGTGCAGATCATGCCGATTCCCGGGGCGGCCGGTCCCAACGTTTCTTTCGGGCTCTCGGCGGCCAAAGCCCTTGAAGAGGGAACCCTCGACGGCTTTTGGGCCAACGGCATGGGCTGCGAGGTCGCCGTTCGTCGCGGCGTCGGCACCATGGTTCTTGATGTGCGCCGAGGCGACGGTCCGGCACCGGCGCGCCATTACACTTTCTCCGCGCTGGTCGCGACGGATCAGTGGATTAAAGACAAACCGGAGACCGTCACCGCAGCGATCCGTGCAGTCATGAAAGCACACAAGGCTTTGAAAGAAGACACTGGCCTTGCCACCGTCGTCGGCCAAAAGCGCTTTCCGCCGTCGGAAGCGGAATTGATCGCCGAATTAATCCGCCGCGACCTCCCCTACTACGACCCTACCATCTCCGAAGAGACCGTCGTCAACATGAACAACTTCGCGCAAGACATCGGTTTATTGTCCGGCCCGGCTCCCTACGATCGAGTCGTGGCCACCGAATTCAGCCACCACTGGAAAACCCCGGTCTGACGAGACCTGAAACCTTTTAAAAAACGTTTTGACGTGCGGGAACTTTAATCTATGGGGATTGTCTAATATACTCTGAGCCAATGCTAGTTGAGGGTATAGGCGATGCGGAATGTGTCAAGCGCGTCCAACGGGGTGACGCTGATTCCTTCGAAGTCTTGGTGAGGCGGCACCAAAAGGCGACGTTCAATCTCGTTTATCGTCTCCTGGGAGACTACGAGGAGGCCGCGGAGGTAGCTCAAGAGGTATTTCTCTCCGCTTTTAAGTCTATTCAGCAATTTCGCGGCGACGCAATTTTTTCCACCTGGCTCTATCGCATCGCATTCAACCACGCGAGCACCCGCCGCAAGAGCTTGCAACTGGCTCAGCAGCGCCACGTGCCGTTGGACGGCAGGGAGTTGATCGGGGATGGCGACGCTTTCGCTGACCCCGAAAAGACAGCCCAAGACAGGGAAACCCAACAACGTGTGCAACGCGCCCTCAACAGTCTCTCTAAGGACGACGCGGCGGTCATTATTCTGCGCGATCTGCAAGATGCTCCCTATGAAGAGGTTGCTCAAATGCTCGACATTCCCATTGGAACTGTAAAATCCCGGTTGCACCGCGCGCGCCGAGCCCTAAAGGAACTTCTGGCGCCCCAGTATTGTCTAAGAAAAAGGAAAGCATCATGAAGTGCGAAGAAACCGGTTTGCAGTTGTCAGAGTTCTTGGACCGAACTCTCGACAGCGATTATTTGAGAAACGTGCGGGAGCACCTCGCCGGTTGCCCCCGATGCAGCGAGGAACTCGCCGGGCTCGCTGAGTGCCGCCGGTTGGTCTCCAGTCTACCCCTAGTGGAGCCTCCCGTCGGGTTGGTTACCCGAGTTATGGCCGATGTGCGGGAAGTTGCCCACCGGCCGGGTATCTTGGAGCGCTTGTTTCCGCCGGTTCGCTTAAAGATGCCGCTCCAAGCCGCTGCGCTTGTCCTCATCGGGATTTTGTCCGTTTATCTCTATCAAAAAGAAGATACCAGCAATTTGCCGCTGGCGCCCATCGCACCAGAACCGGTGCTATCGGTTCAGCAAGGCTCAACCAAGTCCGAGACCATTAAGCCCCCTGAGGCTCCGTTTAAAAACCCACTACCGAATGCGGTTTCCACTGCGCCAGCGCTCGCAAAGGCGCCCAGCGCGCCTGCGTCCGCAACGCCCAAGGAGTCCAAGGCGGGAATAGCGGAAAGGCGCTTGAACTCGCAAGCGGAGAAATTCAAGAGCGCACCGATACCGGCCCAGGGGGTGACGACTGCACAGGAAAGCTCTAATTTTCCAGGCGACCTCAGTGGGCGTGGACTAGGCTCCCCTGTCGAAGCGCTGCGCCAACCTGGAGTTCGTCCGGCGCCGTTCCCGGCGGAACGTTTGTCCTTGTTGTCGGAGCCGATCCCTGACTATGAATTGGTGGTAAGACGCCGGCCGCCGCAGAGAGCCGATCAGGGTACATCTGCTGGTAGCCAGGATTCGTTACAAAAGCAATCGGGGGACATTGCTGCGTCGAAGTCCCCCGAAGCGCGCCGGCTGGCGGAAGGCTCCTCCCGCAGCAACAACTCTCCGCTTGAAATCTTGTGGTTCGCAGTACCTTACGACAAGTATGAGCAATTCAAGAAAGATCTGGCGGCCCAGGTGATCGTCGAGTCCGAAATCCCCGTTGCGATCAAAGAAAAAGATGCATCGTTCATTGCCGACCGCCCGTTGTCGATAAAGGTAACGGTCCTCCCGTCCGCCGAAAGATAGATGGGTAAACGACAGAGCCTCTAGCCAACGAAAAAAGTGAATTTCGCGCCGTTGAGATTCACCAGCGGTTTCGGAAAGAGCAAACGGCGGTCCGGCGAGAGAATCCGTTGGGCGATTTCCCAATTGACCGGCGGCAACGGACTCAACTGCCGAATTTGTTCTAGCGTAAAATAATCGGCGTTATCGACTTCGTGCCCATCCGCCGCCGGCTCTCCACTGATGGGCCGCAGCAACAGCACAACATAAACCCCGTTTCCCGACTCCGGGTCGTAGCGGCTGCGCAGTCCCAGTACCGCCTCGACTTCCGCGGTGACCCCCGCCTCTTCCCGTACTTCCCGCACCACGGCCTGCTCAATGGTCTCATCCGGTTCGATGAAACCGCCGGGAAGCTGCCAGTTACCACGGCCATGGCGCGATGCCCGGCGCACCATAAGTAGCCGCCCATCGCGCACCACGGCTCCTCCAACGCCGATGTTGTAACCAGTATTGTATCGTTCGGGTATCGCCATAAGAATTGCCGCAACGGGAGAATTGACTAGTTTATAAGCCAGCATATAAACCTAAGTCAAGTTTTCGGCGCTCAGCGCAAAAAAATCCAGGCGCGCTCAACACGCGCCTGGCAGATGAAATTTTACTTGGCTAGCCTCGATTTCCACAGTACCGGTAATCACCTAACGCTCGTGTACCGCCGTGTTCCGGCACAGCCCACGGGCGTGTGCCCTCCCGCTTAATTGTGTTAGTGAATTCGAGTACTGATCCATAACAAACCGGACTTCTA
>JAUYJC010000428.1 GCA_030688735.1 Deltaproteobacteria bacterium | reverse complement strand
GAGCCCGACGGGCAGAGTCCGTGGCGCGGAATCCTGAGCGAGACCACGGCCAGAGGCCGTGGATCAAGTCGAAGGATCAAGGACATCTCCGCCGCCAACGGCAACGGCGATTTCGGCGCAGCGAAGAAAAAGCTGCTGTTGGCGCGTCACAAAGGGGAGTTTCTGAAGAAATGTCCCGGCAGCGAGGGCCAAGTTTGCTGCAATTACTACGTCGTTAACTTCGCGAGCAATTGCTCGATGGACTGCAGCTACTGCTATTTACAGGAATACCTCGCGCAAAATCCCGCCCTCAAGGTGTTCAGCAACGTGGACGACCTCATGGCTGAGGCGGACAATCTTTTAACCAAGCATCCGCGGTTTTTATTTCGCATCGGCACCGGCGAAATCACCGACAGCCTCGCCCTGGAGCCCTACATCGGATTTGCCCGCGAAGTGGTTCCCTTCTTCGCGCGGCAGCCGAACGTGCTTCTCGAACTAAAAACCAAAAGCGATTGCGTCGAAGGGCTGCTCGGTCTCGATCCCAGAGAACGCGTGGTGGTTTCCTGGTCGATGAATCCCCAGAGAGTGATCGATACCGATGAGCATGGAACCGCTTCGTTGGAAGAGCGGCTGCAGGCCGCGCGTCGCTGCCAAGAGGCTGGCTATCGGCTGGGGTTTCATTTCGATCCAATGATCGAGTATCCCGGCTGGGAGGAGGATTACCGGCGCCTGGTCGAAGAGATATTTGCCTCGGTAGATTGGCGCAGGATTTCCTGGCTCAGTTTAGGCGTTTTACGACAAACACCTGGTCTGAAGCGGACTATGCGGGAGCGCTTTCCGCGCACCGGGCTGCTCACGGGTGAGCAGGTGCCGTGTCCCGACGGCAAGCTGCGCTACTTTCAACCGCTGCGCGTGGAGATGTACCGCAAAATGGTTCGCTGGATTCGCCGCGCCGCGCCGACGGTCAAGATTTATCTCTGCATGGAATCCAAGGAAGTATGGGAGCAGGTCTTCGGCTACGCGCCGAGCTGCGAGAAAGAACTCGGCAATCAACTAACGAATTTTGGATTTTAGTCCGCGGGGCCGCTTTTGGATTTTCGATTGGGGGGATGAAATTTTCCTTCGTGTCCGCATCTTGCTAATCCAAAACCTGTCCTGAGAGGTTGTGAAAAAATTGAAAAAACGTCCATTTCCGCAAAGTTCGCCTCAACAAAATCAAATAGTTGCGGCTACTCATTTTTGTAGAATTCGATTAATTCACACACTCTGAGCGGAGCCGAAGGATCCGCAATCCAAAATCCAAAATGAACAAAGACAGTCCCATAGGCGTATTCGATTCCGGAATCGGCGGGCTCACGGTGCTTCACAGCATCATGGACGCCTTGCCCAGGGAAAACACGGTTTATCTGGGCGACACGGCGCGGGCGCCTTACGGCGCCAAGTCGGTGGAGACGGTTTTGCGTTATTCCATCGAGAACAGTGAATTCCTGGTTGAGAAGGGCGTCAAAGTCGTCGTCGTCGCGTGCAATACGTCGACGGCCATCGCGCTAGAACATTTGCGGGAAAGGCTTTCGGTGCTGGTAATCGGCGTCATTGAGCCTGGTGTTAAGCGAGCGGTTCGGAGCACCCGGAATAAGAAAGTCGGCGTGATCGGCACCGAGGCAACCATTCAAAGCGGCGCTTACACCGGGGCCCTCAAAGCCGCCGATGGCAGGATCGAGGTCTACAGCCGGGCTTGCCCGCTCTTCGCGCCGTTGGTAGAGGAAGGCTGGACCGACAATGCGGTGGTCGAGATGACGGTGAAAGCTTACATGGGCAGTCTCAAGCAGAGCGGCATCGACACGCTGATTCTCGGTTGCACGCATTACCCATTACTCAAAAAGGCGATTCGGAAGTATTTAGGCAGCAGCGTTCGTTTAGTGGATTCGGCGGAGGAGACGGCACTAGAAGTGGCGCTTGCGTTGAAAAAGAACATGCTCGCCAAAATGAGGGGTAAAGGCATTCATAGTTTCTTTGTCACCGATGCGCCCGAGCGCTTCATTAAAGTCGGCCGGCGCTTCCTGGGAGAAAAGGTCGAGTCGGCGGTGCGCATCGAACGCTGACCGGGATGACTGCCGACGGCGCAAAGCGACTTTAAGTTGCAGGTAAAATGGAGTATTTTGCTGATGCCTTACGACTCTAGGTAGCGCCGTCGTCTGCACCATTCGAGGGAGAAGCTTCACGGGATATGGAATTTCATAAATAGCATGTGGAATCTTATAAAAGGGATCGTTGGCACTAAGAACGAGCGTGAGATCAAACGGATTCGTCCGTACGTGGACGCAATCAACGCTTTGGAAGCCGACTTCCAAAAACTGAACGACGCGGAGCTTAAGGCCAAGACCGACGAGTTTAAGAAACGTATCAGCGAAGCGACCGAAGAATTGCGCAACGCCCTCGAAGAAGCCCAAGCCGCCGCGTCGTCGGCTGAAATTGAGGAGCGCGAGGAGCTTAAAAGCCGGACCGAGGAAGCCGACAAGGCGCTGCGCGAGGCGGAAAACGACGTCCTTGAAGAAATCCTGCCGGAAGCATTCGCGGCCGTGCGCGAGGCTTCCCGGCGCGCCATCGGCCTGCGCCATTTCGACGTGCAATTGATCGGCGGAGTGGTCCTTCATGAGGGTAAAATCGGGGAGATGAAGACCGGCGAGGGCAAGACGTTGGTGGCGACCCTCGCGTTGTACTTAAACGCGCTCACCGGCCGGGGTGCCCACTTGATTACGGTTAACGATTACTTGGCGCGCCGCGACGTGCAGTGGATGGGACCGATTTATCACAAGCTGGGCTTGACGGTGGCGTCGATCGTGCACGAAACCAGTTATCTCTTCGATCCCACGTTTCTGACCAGGGATTATCGATTTCTGAATCTGCGTGGGATCTCGCGCCAGGAAGCTTATCGCGCCGATATCACCTACGGGACCAATAACGAATTCGGTTTCGACTACCTGCGCGACAATATGAAGTTCTCACTGGAAGAATACGTCCAGAGAGAACTGAACTTTGCCGTGGTCGACGAGGTGGACAATATCCTTATCGACGAGGCAAGGACTCCGTTGATCATCTCCGGCCCGGCGGAAGAATCGACAGACAAGTATTATCTCATCGACCGCATAATTCCGAAATTGCAACGCGGCGCGGTGATCCAGGGCGATTCCTTGCAGGAGGACCGGGCGGCCATTGAAAAACAGGGCGACTATACCGTCGATGAGAAAAGCCGTTCGGTTATTTTAACCGAAACCGGCGTGGCCAAAGTGGAACGTCTGCTCGGCGTACACAATCTGTACGATCCGCGCCAGATCGACACGCTGCACCATGTGCAGCAGGCGCTCAAGGCCCACGCGATCTTTAAGCGCGACATCGATTATGTCGTCAAAGACGGCGAGGTGATCATTGTCGATGAGTTCACCGGCCGGCTGATGCCGGGGCGGCGTTGGTCCGATGGACTGCACCAGGCGGTGGAAGCCAAGGAGCGCGTGCATATCCGCGAGGAAAACCAGACGCTGGCGACGATCACGATTCAGAATTACTTCCGCATGTACAAGAAACTCGCGGGGATGACTGGCACCGCGGACACCGAGGCTCCTGAGTTCAAGAAAATTTATAAGCTCGATGTCTTGGTTGTTCCGACCCATCGAAACATGATTCGAAGCGACCATGCGGACGTGGTTTACCGAACGGAGGCCGAAAAGTTCAATGCCGTGGTGGAAGAAATCGCCGAGCGCCACAGCAAGGGTCAACCGATCCTCGTCGGCACGACGTCGGTGGCCAAGTCCGAGCACCTCTCGCGCATGCTCAAGAAAAAAGCGATCAGGCATAATGTCCTCAATGCCGTCAACCACGAAGCCGAGGCGTCGATCATCGCCCAAGCCGGCCGCTTCGGCACCGTCACCATCGCCACCAACATGGCCGGGCGCGGAACCGACATTCTGTTGGGAGGCAATCCCGAATTCTTGGCGCGCTCGGACATGGAAAACGAGTGGATTAACCGCGCCGCCAAACTGCCGGTGCAGGGGGGGGCGCGTTATGAAGATTCGTTGCGCGAGCTGCGCGAAAAGTTCGACGAAGAAGTAAAAAAGGCCGAGGCCCACTACCAGAAAGAAGGCGAGCCCTTCGACCGGCAGCGCGGCGATGCGCTCAAGCGCTCAACCGAGCTTCAGCGCGAGATCAGAGAAGTTTCTCCGTTTTGGGGGCTGCGCCAGCGCTATGAAGATCTTTCGGCGACGACGCTCATCGAGGCGCTCCACGGAATTCGGCCAATTCCGGAGGGCTATCTAAGGGGAAAGGAAGAGTTCGAGAGCGCTCTACTGGAAGACGGCAACGGGAAGCCCGCTCCTTCGGACGAAGAGTTCGCGGAAGCGCGGCGGGATTTTACCGACGCGATCGATCGCTGGCAGCAAAATGTCGGCGAGCGGGAAGCGAGCGTCGAAGCGCTCGACGAAAAACGGCGTAATTATGAACAACGCATTCTCGATCTGGAGTTTCAAACCGCACTGGCGCGCTTGGCTGAAGGCGAACACGGCGCGCTCGCACGGGAATTCGAAACGGTGCGTCAGGCATATGAAGAGGCGGAAAAACGCTGTGAAGAGATTCGCAAGCCATACGAAGAAGCCATTCAATCGGCGCAAGACAACTATGAGAGCAAACGACAGGAATACCTGCGCATGGTCGAGGATGTTCGCGAGCAACTGGACAAGGCGCCGGAAGAATACCGGCACCGTTTCGACGAGATCCTGCAAGAGTACAACAAGCTATGCGCCGAGGAACGGGAGCAGGTAATCACTGCCGGCGGCTTGCATATCCTCGGCACCGAGCGTCACGAAAGCCGGCGAATCGATAACCAGCTTCGTGGGCGCTCCGGCCGTCAGGGCGATCCGGGATCCTCGCGCTTTTTTCTATCCTTGCAGGACGACCTGATGCGCATTTTCGGCGCCGACCGGATTCAAGGAATCATGGCCCGTCTGGGCATGGAAGAAGGGGTGCCCATCGAACATGGCTTGGTGACCCGGGCCATCGAAAACGCCCAGAAGAAGGTCGAAGCCCATAACTTTGACATCCGCAAACATCTTCTGGAATACGACGATGTCATGAACAAGCAGCGCGAGGTGATTTACAGCCAACGCAAGGAGGCGCTGAAGGGCGAGACCCTCAAAGAAGAAGTGCTCGATATGGCTCGGGGGCTGGCGGAAGAGGTGCTGTCTCGTTACGCCGACAAGGAGCTTCATCCTTCGGAATGGAATTTGATCGGATTGCGGGAAGGGTTCTTTCACCGGTTTAATCTGCGACTGGACCTCGAATCCGAGAAAGACAGCCTGACCGCTGATGGAATCGCCGATTTGCTTGCCGAGCGTGCCGTTGAAGCCTACGAAGACAAGGAAAAGCGCTTCGGCGCGCCGATGCTACGGCAGCTTGAGAAGATCATCATGCTGCAAACCATCGACAGCCTGTGGAAAGATCATCTCCTCAATATGGATCATCTGAAAGAGGGCATCGGGCTCAGGGGCTACGGACAGAAGAACCCGCTTCAGGAATATCAGAAAGAGGGTTTCGAAATGTTCGAAGAGATGGTCCATCGGATTGAAGAGGACGTCATACAGAAGCTCTTTACGGTGGAAATCGCCCGGGAGAGCGCCGCGCAGGAAGTCGCCATGCCGCAGCGACCGCAACGAATGGTTCTGAGCCATGGAGCGGAAAATATCCAAGCGCATCCTGCCGAGCCCAGCAAACGGGACAGCGAGAAAGTTGGCCGCAATGCCCCGTGCCCCTGCGGCAGCGGCAAAAAGTATAAGCGCTGTCACGGAAAATAGCAGTATAGAGGTTCGGCAAGATCTCCATTCGACCCCCTCGACTCGGGCCATAGACTGGATACCAGTTTCCCCAAAAAATTTGACCGTAAAACAGAATTTTGCTAAGTCTTAGAGCGCAATGAATGTCCGTGACCTATATTCGAGCAATTTGTTAATTTCTGGAATTGTATGTTTCGTGCTGGGAATTGGGAATTGGATGGTTGGCGGAATTGAGACGGCCAAGTACCAAAACCTCTTGCACAAATCGGGACAAACGGGTTTGGAAGAGTCTTATCGCAATTTTCAGGAGCTTGATCATCAAAAAAATGAAGCGGTGCTACAGCGGATCAACGAGGACCGGGAGCGATATAGCGCGGCAAGAATCAAGCTGAATTTTTTCTATGTGGTATTGACTGGCGGAAGGGTCCTGTTCTTGGTCGGCGTGGGGATAATTTTATGGTCACTGGTTCGGCTAATCAGGCGGGACGCGCGATTGAAAATAAGCAAGCTGGGAGCGACGCCCTGATGAATGATCCTTAAATCAAAGACGCTAATCTAACTGAACATCAATCATTTGGAAGGTTTTGATTTCTGGTACTTTCGATAATCATACCCGGTTGCCATGGCTAGGAGAATATCCTCCATGCCACCGCTCTTTTCACGCCTCAGGATCAAGAGACGGTCGTAAAACTCTTTGAAATCTTTGTCGACTCCAAGATTCTCGTTGGTTTTTCTGAGATAAAAATCCTTGATGCGCGTGACGGTGAATCGCAGCGCGGAAAAACGCAACTCGTTTGGAAACGAATCCCATTCTGGCAGGGACAATGGCCTCAAACTCTCATAGCCCGAAATCAAAGCCTCAAACCGTTCGATGCGGTAACGTTGTTCGAGGAAACACAGCGCATTAACCGCCGTTGCAAGATCGAAAACAAGTTTTCCCCGACAGGCAGCTTCGAAATCCATTACTCCAACGAGTCGGCTTCCCTTGAATTTTACGTTATCCGGGAAGAGGTCGCCGTGAATAATACCCTTGGGGAGATTGTTGTCTAAGTAGTTTTCCAGATATGAGAACTCATCATCCAGGACTCTAATAATATGTTTTAAATGAGACGGCAGTTGACGGCGAATATCTTTGTACGTGGCGAGTATTCGATTAAAACCGAAGCGGTTATCGATTCCTTTCTTGTAGCTCCTGCTGATTAAATGGAGATTAGCCAAGGCATGGCCCAGTGTTTCCAATTGCCCGCTGGTCATTGTTTCAACGGCTACCTCCTCCCCATCTAGGTAGCGACTCACAGTGAGACACTTCCCTTGGTGCTCTAAGTAAAACCTGCCGGTCTTGCTCTTAAGAGGTTGTACACATGGAAACCCCTGTTTCTTGATATGAAGTAACAGATCGATTTCTTGTTTTACCTCAATTTCGCTTTTCACCTCGTCAATTCTTACGAAATAGCTGCCCCGTTTGGTTTCCAAGCGATAGTGGGTATTAACCGATCCGTTCTTGACACCAGACCACGTGGTCAAATCGCCCAATGCGAATTCATCGGCAATTTTGGCGAGATCCTTTTTTGTGAGTACCGAGTAGATAGCCATCGACTTGCATGCCGCAATCGGCGTAGTTGCTGAAAAACTCAACTTGAACTCGCCTAAGGCATTTCCTTTCCTAGGGACGCTAACTAGGCTAAATGTAATGAAAAAATAGCCTTAAGTCAATACAGATTTGGTTTCCTTCGTGTTATCAATAGGTTAATGCCGATAATTAATCTTCTGCCGTGTATTGATTCGGGCGCAAATGGGACCTGCCAGTGAATACCATGGTCTATGACGCTTTGGGCTATAGGAGCAACAGAGCGATCATTATCCCGGATTCCGCAGTGGGAAAGTGGCGTTGTGAGCGAGGGGCAAACCTTGCGCAACGAAGACAATGCTTTTGTACCCCTGAGCTAAGGACAGATCTCGCTGCTGTGCGAATTTACTCGGAGTAACGTTGTGCCAAGCGCCAGAAAAGATTTTGAAACAGCACCCCTGGGTGTCTTCGCCGCTTCAGGTGCACCCCTCGCTCATGTTCAACTGTGGAATTTGGGTTCAGAAAGGGAATCAGCGCCCGCGCCTGTAAGTCGCCGGTGCCTCCCGGCTCGCCGCCGCGGACGATTCTGATCGTCTTGTTTTGGAAATAGGGAGCTTGCGCCCAAGTCTGGCCCGTTGAAAAGCATAAAGCGACTGCCAAAAAGAGAATGCCACTTTGGATCGTTTTCTTTCGCATAAGCCCTTCTTGAACTCTCACGGGATTACGTCGAATACGATTCCTCAGCCGAATAGCCTTCCCGGCGGCCACCTCGTTTCCAGCATGTACTCGAAGAGCCCCCAGACCAGCGCATAGGCGCAGGCCGCCATGATCAGAGAGGTAAGCCATTTTTCCTTTCCCTCGACCAGCGCGTAGAGAAAAATGAGCAGCGGCAGAGTGATGACGATGCCTAACAGCCAGATGCCTAGCGCACCGCCGACGAACCAGGCAAAAAACCCCAGCGTGCGCCGAAGCTCGGTCTTGGCTTCCAACTTGACCTCGTAGGTTTCGTCCATGTCGATGCCGCCATCGCCGCTGCCCCGGCGCGCCTCCGATCCTGTCGCGTCTCGGTAAAGCTGGACTAAAACCAAGATAAGTCCCGGAAGAGCGGCCACGTACACGGGCATGATCTTAGCGATGTTGGGCCAATCCCAACCGATGAACGCCGCCGCTAAAAACATCGCCAAGAAGAAGAGGGTAAGATTAGCTTTCATCTTCAGCCCTCGCCACGGCTCCGCTCAGAGACGAGGATGGATCCTTGCGGCTCGCCCGGAGCCTGCTCCGCAGCGTCAGACCGAAAGAGAGCGTCGCGATGATCAACAGCACGATGACAGCCGGCCGGGCAAGCCAACTGAAGCCGTAGCTCGCCACCGACCGGTAGAGGTATTTTTCCATCAGGTCGCCTAGGACCAGGCCGAGAATCATCGCCGGTCTGGGATAAGCGAATCGCCTCATGAAATAGCCGAGAACGCCGAACGCGACGACGACCAGAAGATCGATGGGATCGCGGTTGACGCTGAAGGCGCCCATCAAAATAAAAATGAACATGATCGGGACCATGAAGGTGTAGCGGACCTCGGCGAGCTTGGCGAGCTGCGCGGCCAGAGTGAACCCGACTAAAGTACCTACGATTCCCGCAATCCCCTGAAGCCAGACCACGCTGTAGATGACGTCCGCGTTCTTTTTCACCATCTCCGGACCGGGCAAATATCCCCATGCGAGTAAGGCGACGATAAAAAGCGCTGTCGTTACTCCCTGGGGGAATCCCAAAAGCAAGGTGGTTACAAGGTCGCCGCCGTCTTTGGCGTCGTTGGCGCTCTCGGGCGCGATCACTCCGCGCACGTCTCCTCTGCCGAAGTTTTCCGGATTCTTACTGCTCTGCGCCGCATGGCCATAGGCAAGCCAGTCCACGACCTGGGAACCGAGCCCCGGCACAATTCCCACCCAGACACCGACGAAACTACAGCGCACCACGAGCCACCATTCACGCAAGGTGTCCTTGACGCCGTCGAACAGACTGCCCTTGAGCGGCACGGGTTGTTGCTCGACTCCAAGCTTGGTCAGGGCCAAATCCAAAGCCGAGGGAATGCCAAAGAGGGCGAGCGCCATGATGCTGATGGAAATGCCGTCCAATAGATACGGCTGGTCGAAAACGAAGCGCATGATGCCGCTTTGCGCCTGCTGGCCGACGGTCGCGAGCAAGAGACCGAAGGCAGCGGCGATGATCCCCTTGATCGGGCGCCGTCCGGCGAGCACGGCGACCATGCTGAGACCCCAAAGCATCACCACGAAAAGCTCCGGCGAGCCCATCAGATAGATCAGCGGCTTGGCGGCCGGAATTGCAGCGGCGAGCGTAAAGGTGCCGATCAGAGATCCCATGCCGCCGGCCATGAACGAGGCGCCCAGCGCGCGGCGTCCTTCGCCGCGCTTGCCCATGGGATAGCCGTCGAGCACGGTAGCCTGCGATCCGGAGCCGCCGGGGATGCCGAAAAGAATCGGCAGATAGGCGGCGCAAATGGCGCTCACGGAGCTGGCGCCGATTAAAAGGGCCATGCCCGTGATCGGCTCCCACTTGATGACGATTGGGAGTGCGATGGCATAGACGAGAGGCATCCCCAATCCTTGCGGCGCGACGGCGGTGAAGGTGCCGATGCTGACGCCCAATAGCATCGCGAAAAAAACTTTGAAGTGAAGGAGATTCAAGAAGCCCTGAATCGCCGCGTGGAACAGAGACGTCTCCATGCCGATTTTCCTTTGCTTACGTAACGCTCGCGTGGCGCCCGCGCCGGCGCTCTTTCCAGGCCGGTCGATATATCAAGCCGCCGATTGCAGGCCCTTATACAGGTTTACATGCTCTGCACGCAACCGCCGCCTTTCTGTTCAAGGTTCCAGGTTCAAAGTTCAAGGTGTGGGCGGGGACGTTTAACCTTGAACGTTGAACTTTTGAACGGCTACGAGTCAGCGTGGTGGCAGCGGCTCTGGGCCGGAGAGAGTTTTGAGCAGATCGACGACCTCTATGTCGCGCGGCGCTTCCCTGATGGCTTTTGCCGAATCTTCCGGCATCAGCGGATCGGCGTCCTCACCGATGAGTTTGAAAAATTCCCGGCGGAACTCCGGATCTTTGAACGCCTTGCGCATGGCTTCTTGAAGGATTTCGGCGCGCTCCTTTGGCGTGCCGGGCGGCAGCATGTAAGGCGCCCCGACAACTCTAAAGACCCGCCACATCGCTATCAACTTTTTTTCTTTGTCGGTTTTGGCGAAGCTCTCGATCTCAGGCAGATGGCCGAGCCTGGGGTGTTTTGTACCCTTGGGAACTTCCAAGATGGCGTGAAAATCCATCAGACCTTTTTCGAGCCAGTCCGGGTTGCGCCGCAATACCGACGAGGCATTGTTCGCCCTGGCGTCGAGTTCGCCGCGCAGCAGCGCGGCATCCACCTCGGGGGCGGTGTAGCCGGCGATGAACTTGGGATCCTTCAAACCGAAGAAATAGGCGAACAGCCGCCCGGCAATGTAGGACACATGTCCGACGGACTGGGCGCCGATGCGGATGCCCGACGCCGCGCGCAATTTCTCCAGACTGCTCAGCCCCAGTTCTCTTCTGGTGTAAATCGTGTAGTGGGTGGTGCTTTCCGGCGAGCCCAATTGAATGAACTTGTCGATATCGTACATGACGCCGCTCTCGCGCATAACCTGCAGCCCCACGACGGCGCCGCTCATGGCGCCTATCGTAAGGCCGTCAGGCTTGGCGTTGCGGAACAAATGGTTCGCGCCTTTTCGGCCGCCGCCGCCGTCCATGTACTCGATAATGATCGTCGGATTGCCGGGAATGTGCTTGCGCAAAAAGGGCACCACGGCTCTAACCCGCAGATCCCCGGTTCCCCCCGGAGCCGTGGTCGCGATTACCGTGATGGTCTTGCCCTGGTAGAAAGGCGCTTGAGCGAAGGCGGATGTCAACGAGAACATACTATAAGCGACAAGAGCGACTGTCTTCCGCATATACCCTCCTTGCATGTTCAAAACGTTTAAGCCGTTCAACCGCGCCGCTCCGTTCAAAACGTTTTGAACTTCTTGAACGTTTTGAACGATTTGAACAGCCGCGCATCAGCGCGGCGGCAGTTTCTTGGGGCCGGCAATTATTTTAAACAGTTCGATCGCCTCCGGATCGCGCGGGACTTCTCTGATGGCCTTTTCGTGATTTTCCGGCAACAGGGGCGACGGATCGTCAGAGGTGAGTCTCCGATATTCTTTGGCAAATTCAGGATCCAGATAGGTCTTACGGAAAGCCTCCTTTAATATATCGACTCGATCCTTTGGTGTTCCTGGCGGAAGTACGAATGGTGTGCCGGTGACACGGAACGCGCGCTGCAAGGCAAGCATCTTGCGCTCACGGTCGTTCCTAGCGAAGGTCTCGATCTCGGGAAGCTTGGCGAAAAATGGATGGGGATGCTTCTCGCCTCTGGGCGTTTCCATGATCGCGTGAATGTTCGCCAAGCCCTTGTCGATCCAATCGCGGTTGCGTTGCAGGATGGTGTCCGGGCCGGTGGCGCGGCCGTCGATCTCGCCGCGCATTATTGCCGGATCGAGTTCGGCGCCCCCGAAGGCGGCGATGAACAACGGATCCTTGAGACCGAGCATATAGACGAAAAGCCGTCCTTCATTGTAAGTGGAGAATCCAACTGACTGGCCGCCGACTTTCACTCCGGTGGCGGCGCGCAGCTTGTCGATGGTGTCGAAGCCGGCGTCCTTACGGGTGACAAACACCGAATGGTAAGTGCTGTATGGGGAGCCCAGGTAGTGAAACTTATCGATATCGTATAAAATTCCGGATTCTCCTAGTATGGCGAGCGAAACCATCGCGGAGCTGAAGTTGCCGATGGTCAAGCCGTCGGGGCGCGACGTCCTGAATATGTGATTGGCCGCTTTGCGGCTGCCGCCGCCTGGCATGTACTCGCTCACGATGGTCGGGTTTCCCGGAATATATTTTTGCAGGAAGGGGAAGAGGGCTCTTACCCGAAGGTCGCCCGTTCCGCCGGGATCGCGGCCTTGGATGACGGTGATGGTCTTACCTTGAAAGAATGGACTCTGCCCGAAGAGGTCCCCAGGTAGTAGGTAGGTTAGGAAGGCAGCGAGAATCAGTCGCCCAGAAAGTCCAAACGCGCCCTTTTTTGACTTCATAAAGACCTCCGCTTCGGCCTAGTTCGTTTCGATCTGGTGCCCTGTGTCAGGAGTTCGCGATGGAAGTCGGTGGTCCCGCCTCCGTCATGCCCGCCCTTCGACTGCGCTCAGGATAGACTCCAGCGGGCGTTCAATAGGGGCGGGTTTTAAACCCACCCCTACAAAAAACCTGGATTCCGGGTCACGCTAGTTATCGCCAGCTTGCCCGGCATGACGAATCATGTAACGAACTTCTGAGACCCCACTAGTTTGTCTCCTCAATTCTCGTCAGGCGGGCACCTTTATCAAATCGATCGGTTTAAGCAAGCTCCTTCTTCCATTTTTCTGCCATTTTTTTCTTCAGCTCTGGACTCAGCGCGTTGACGGGTGGGAAGCGGTCGCGCCAGACGTAGGGACGGCAGGCGTTCATTATCGCCCGGCTATTGACGAAGTTTCCGGCGTCGCGCTGGTCGGGATGCATAGCGGGGTCCAACGGTGTGCTCCAGCAGCCGTCGATGATGCTGATCGCGGTCTTGGGATCGCAGCGCGTCGACATTGCCCAGATCACTTCTTTCATGTCGGAGGGATCGATGTCGTCGTCGACCACGACGACGAAGCGGCCATGATAGTTTCCCGCGCGCGAGCCCAGCGCGGCGATGGCCGCCTGCTGGGCGTGACCGTGATAGCGCTGCTTGACGGACACAACAATAAACGGCGCACCGCCGCCCGCCGCCGATCCGCCAACGAAACACCAAACGCCTTTGATATCCGGAACGTCGGCCTTCTCCAGATAGTTCCAGATTGCCGCGGCGCCGATGGGCACGCCGAAAGTGATGAACGGCGGCTTCAAAGGCGGCGCGCCGGCGAGAATCGGATCGTTGCGATAGTAGAGTTTCTTGACACGGATCACCGGCTCCTTGGCGGCGCCATGGGCGTAGTAGCCGGGCCACTCGCCGAAGGGACCTTCCATGTGCATCTGTTCTTTGGGCGGCGGCACTTCGCCTTCGATCGCTATTTCAGCGGTGGCTGGGATCGGCAGCCCGGTTATCTCGCCGCGGATCACGTCGACCGGCGCGCCGCGCAGGCCGCCGCAGTAGTCGAACTCGCTCATGCCGTAGGGGACCGATTGCCCGGCGACCAGAAAAAGCAGCGGGTCTTGACCGAAGGTGACGACCACCGGGCAGCTCAACCCCTTCTCCCAATATTTCTCGCGCATGATGCGCGCGTGATGGCCGGGCGAGACATAGAGGCCGAGAGTGTTCTTATCGTGAATCTGGACGCGGTAGATGCCGGCGTTCACCCAGCCGCCTTCTTCCGGTTCGCCGGTGATGACGCAGTCGGCGGTGCCGATGTAGCGTCCGCCGTCGAGCTCATGCCAGTGCGGCGTCGGAAAGATCGTCATGTCGATGTCCGCGCCGGTTTTGACGTTTTCCAGAATCGGCCCGTTCGCGACGACGCGCGGCGGGATCGGTTTGACGTTCTTAAGCAGCTCTTTCCAGCGAGCGACGAGCTCGATGGGCGGGGCGTCAGCAGGCATGCCGACCGTCAGCCCGGAACGGCCCGGTGTGTTGATCAGATTCGAAGCGACGCGGAAGTTGGGCGCATGACCGGGGATTCGGTCGAAGAGCAACAACGGGGAGGGCTCCTTGAGGGCGAACATCTCCGTCAGCGCGCCGATCTCGATATTCCAGTCGGCGCCGTGGATCTCTTTGACTTGTCCCAGCTTGCGGGCAGCTTCGATGAATTCGCGCAGGTCGTTAAAAGGCATAGTCGGGTTACTCCATTGACAAATGCTTTTTCACCACGAAGGCACGAAGGACACGAAGGTTTCGGGAAATAGATATTTCTAAACTTCTTAACTTCGTGCTCTTCGTGACCTTCGTGGTGAAATCCGTTTTTCCTTCCTTGGTTGCAGCGTAGCCGCGCTGGGTCCTTCGTGGTCAATACTCTATTTCGCTTAAAAATGTCCTAGCGCTTTGGCATGCTGGTAAATGCCGTCGTGAAACATCGCGACGTAATCGGCGTTGGTCAAACAACAGTATTCGGCTCCCCAGCCCGGACGCGACCAGGTCAAGCCGTCCTGCAAGAGTTGCTCGAAAATCCTGCGCGCCACCTCGCCGTGGGCCATTAGGCCGTCTTCGTGCTCGTGCAGATCGGCTTCTTCGTGCACTTGGAAATAGTGGAGATCGGCTTCCTTGATTTTGTACTTTTTGAGCAGCGCGTCGCGCCAGCGCTTCGCCCAATGGCCGAACATCTCTTCGTTGAGCGAGCGCGCCCACCATTCGATCAGCGTGCCTTCGTAGACCAGTCCGCGGGCGAATTCGGTGAGCGCCCGGCATTCGGCGAAGACTTCACAATTAATCATTTCGTCCACAAAGACGCCGAAGGCTTCCCCTTGCTTGATCAAGATTTCAATATGTCCCGGTATGCGCGGATTGACCAGCTCGTCGCTGATCTTGCCGACGTAGGGCGCGAGCAGTTCGCGGTGGCGCGCGAAGATCGCCTGGTGGCGCTGGTAGATGATCAGGTGAAAGTTGTTGACCTCCACCGGGTAGCTGTACCAGTGCCTCCAGTAAAGTTTTATCGTCTCGAAGGGCAGTCTGCCCGCTTCCAAATCGCTCATAAAGGCGCCGCCGAAGATCCTTTCGTTCCAGCGGGCATACATACGATGTTTTATCGCGTCGGTGAAGGCTTTGGCTTCGGCTGGTGAAAGTTTTTTACCAACTTCGAGTACCAGCGGTTGATCAGTTTTTGCCATAGCGCTTCGATTGGCGTTGTACTAATCCGTATCCTTCACGGCATTGCGTCGGGCCGGTGCCCCTCAGTTCAAGGTTCCAGGTTCAAAGTTCAAGGTGGGGTGGGGACGTTGAACCTTGAACTTTGAACTCTCGAACCGTCAGAGATTGCCATCGCACCAAGACAGCGTTACAAGGCAAAGCCCGATTTGGCGATCCCTTCCTTCAATTCCGCTCGATCCTTTTCAGTGAATGGCAAAGTCTCCCAGCGCGGGAAGCGTTCCACCGGTAGACCGCGCAGCTTCATTAGCTCGCAGAAAACCCCGCGCCCGTGGGTGCGCAGGAAGCGTCCGACCACCTGCATGAGTCTCGTCAAAAGATCATGTTCTTTCTGCGCGGCTTGGAGATTGCCGGCTTTCAGCGCTTCGTACATTCTTACGCAGGTCTCCGGGAACGGCGTTGACGGCGGATGGATCGCGCCGCGCACGCCCACTGAGTAGCCGGTGTAAAGAGAAAAAATCCCGCCGGGAAAGACGCCAACCGACTTCGGCAATTGGTAGACGTAGCCAAGGAGCTTGTCGTAGGCGATGAACGAGACTTTGATGCCGGCCAACGGATTGGGCGCGATCGCTTCGATGATCTTGTTCGCTTTGGGCGGGGTGATCTCGACCCAGGTAGTTTCCGTGTTGTCATAGATGAACATAGGCATGCCTGGAACCGATTTCGCGATCGCTTTGTAGTGCGCATAAACTTCGTAGTCGTCGTGCGGATAGTAATAAGGCGGCACCACGCCGATGGCGTCGACGCCGAGTCCCGCGGCATGTTTGGCGAGCTCGATGGACGAAAGGGTGTTAGCCGTGCCGATGTGCATGACCACGGGAACTCGCCCGCGCACGCGATTGACGATCTGCTCGGCGATTTTCTTGCGCTCGTCGATCTCCATCGCCATTCCCTGGCCGTGAGTGCCCAAGGGGAAAAAACCATCACGCCGGCGTCCAGGTAAAAATCGATGATCGCGTCGGTAACGCCGGGGTCGATGGCGCCGTCCGTTTTGAACGCCACGGGCATCGGCATCAAAATTCCCTCAAGTTTTTTATCGCTCGGCATAAAGGCTTCTTTCGTAGATGATCGAATTGCCCGTACCCATATCGCAATGCCGAATCGAATTCCAGCCTTGTCCTTGACGCTCGTTGCCCTTTCCCGCGAACGTTTACGCCTCTTTCCAGGGCTTGCCCGTTCAATGTTCCAGGTTCAAGGTTCAAGGTGTGGAGCGGGGACGTTGAACATTGAACGTTGAACTTTTGAACGAAAGGTGTTCATTGCCGGGCCGAGCCGCCCGGGCTTAGCCGTGCGAGTATCGGTTTGCGTAGAAAAATGGTACTGAAGAACGAACTTTTCCCAATCCAGGAGGCAAAATGGCTGAAGAGGCAAAAAATCCTATAGTAACGATGGCGACCAGCATGGGCGATATCCGCATCGAGCTCGATGCCGAAAAGGCGCCGATCACGACCAAAAACTTTCTCGACTATGTCGGCGATGGGCACTTTGATGGAATGATTTTCCACCGGGTGATACCCGGCTTCATGATCCAGGGCGGCGGGTTCGATCCCAAAATGGATCAAAAGAAAACCAAAGCGCCGATCAAAAACGAAGCAGCCAACGGTCTCAAGAACGTTACCGGCAGCATCGCCATGGCACGCACCAGCGACGTTGACAGCGCCTCGGCGCAATTTTTTATCAACGTCAAAGACAATGATTTCTTAAATCATAAGAGTCCGTCACCCGACGGCTTCGGCTACGCGGTATTCGGGCGGGTCGTCGAAGGCATGGAAGTCGCTCATTCGATCGAGAAAGTGCGCACCGGCAACCGCAGCGGGCACGAGGACGTGCCGGTGGAGGCGGTGGTGATCAATTCGGTAAAGCTCGAATCATAAGCGCGGATCGAATTGGAGTCTAGGAAAAGATTTCTATGCTACTGATCACGCGGCTCGGCCCACCGCCCGGAAGCCGTGGCACGCCACGTTCGTTCGTTGAGGATTCGTCCTCACGCGCCCTTCGAGTCGAGCCCGGCCTCGACCGGGGCTATTGCTCAGTAGTCCATCCCACGGGATTGCTCCGGGGCTTCACTTATACTCCGGCGCCGCCTCCAACTGTTCGAAGCCGCAGGCGCGATCGATCCCGGTGGTAGCCGCAAGGTTCGGCTCCGCCGCGATCAGCAAGGCCGGCTCGTTTTCGCTGGCGTTAAAATGCTGGAAGGTGACGCCATCAGGCTTGATGGGAAGCTGGAACAAGTCCCCCTTTTTCCAATCGTAACGTTGCTCGTCGATGACCGTGTATCCTGTGCCTTCGACCGCGACGAAAACCACACCCCCTTGGCAGCGCTGCTTGCCGCTGCGGCTGCCGGGCGGGATTTCCTGAGTATAGAACATGATGAATTTATGCGCCGTCGTTTCGATGTTGGGATGCATATACCATTTGAGCATTCCCTGTGGATTGACTTCCAAAGGCAGATCGCGCCCCTTCACGCACACGTTCGAGCTGGCAATGCGCGCGCGCTCCTTATCCCGCAGTTCGATCAGCTCCTGGTATTTTGTCAGTTCCCGGGGTCTCGTTGAGTGATCAGTCATCTTTTTCTCCTCGTGCTTGCGCGTGGCCTGGGGCGACGTCGATCTGCTTGAGGTGCAGCGCGACGTGGTTCGCCAATGGAATATAGACAAAGGCCATCCACCGGCTCGGCCCATCCGGGTTGGTGTTGAAGTGCTGGTGTTCCACGCCGTCGGGCTTGACCGGCAGCGTTAGAAGATCTCCTTTTTCCCAATCGTATCGTTTGCCGTCCGCCACGGTGTAACCTTTCCCTTCCAGGATATAGATGGAGACGCCGCCCTGGTGGCGGTGCTTGCCTGACTGCGTGCGGATCTCCTGGGAGAAAACTCTCCACTCCTGCAAGGCCGTGTCCGCATACATGGCCGCATTGAGAAAATAGCGGATTCTTCCCTGGCGGGTATTTTCCCACGGCCGATCTTCATCCCGGATGACGATCTTCCCCGTGCGCCCGCCCTCCAAGACGCGGTCCTGGTACTGAATCGCCGCCTCGTAGGCGTTTTCCGGGATTTCTTTACTGTTTTTGTCCGCCATATAGTTTCTCCATGAACCCTGAACGTTCGATCTTTTGCAGCAGGGAATGATCGACAAACTGCTCCGGCTTGGCTTTCAGGGCCGCCGGCTGCGATTCGCCGACCTTAACCACGTCTAGCACTCTCCGCCTCTAGCGCCTAAAGATTTCGTTATAGTCTCTTTGAAAGTCAGCATAACGATCAGCAATTTTCGGATTGACGAAGAAGGCGCGCAAACGTTTTAAGTCAGTTTTCCTCACAGCCGGCGCGATATCCGAGCGCGCCATGACCCGAAAGTTCTCCTGCAACAGCGTCTGGCCTTCGCGCGAGAGTACGTACTCGATGAATAAACGCGCGGCATTCGGGTGGGGCGCCCGGGCGGCAAGAGAAATGACGCTCGGAGAGACCACAATCGGATCCATCGTGTCCACCCAGTCGACGGGCGCTCCCTTCGCTTTCATCTCCTCGATGCGGCTCGCATACGCGATCGCCAATGGAAACTCGCCTGCCACCAGGAGGCTCGCGATCAGGGTATGGCCGCGGTGAAGCACCGGATTTTGCGCCGCCAGCCCGCGCATGAATTTCTTTGCTTTCTCCGCTCCCCAATATTCCACGAGCGCCGCATACCATTCCGTCTCCTGTTCATCCATGCCGATGTTGCCTTTGCGCTTGGGATCGAGGAGGTCCCACCAGTCTTTCGGCGCGTCTTTGGCTGAAACCTGACGGGTGTCGTAAGCAAGAACGAATTGGCGCACGTAGATGGCCGTCCAGTAGCCCTCGTCATCCTTGAGACCCGCCGGAATCGCATCCCTTGCCGAAGCTTTGTACGCGCCGAGAACCCGCTGCAAGTGAAGCATTCCCGTCTCAACAACAGCCATAGAGGTGACATCAAACAGGTGACGGCCGGCTCTGGCTTCGGTGAGAATTTTTGTGCGCATCTTTTCGGCGCCGAGCCGGAAAAGCTCAGGTTGAATGAAAGGGTATTTTTGCTGAAAGCCTTTAATAAGCGCCTGGCTTTCGGGAAGCGACAACACCGTATAGTAAAGGAGCTTTCCTTCCTTTTTCGCTTCCTCGACGATTTTCTGCAAAGGTTGGGCTCTCAGCCCGACGGGCAAGGAAACGCAAAAGAGCACCAAACCGATCTGCCACGCGCGCTGTATCTTCATAAAAATCACCCCATAAAACTTGGCCCCCGACTGGTGCCTGTCACAACAGGTCACCGCTCTGCTGGCAAATCATTTATGGCGAGGTCTCCTCCAAAAACCAGTCTAGAGGTATTTTCCTTCCCAGGCCCGCTTTCTCCGCAAGTTTCAATACCCTTGCTCCGAGTGCGGCAAACTGTATTCCCATGCCCACGTTGTTGTTGAACAAGGTAATCTGTGAAGGATTCTGCCGCCCCGAAACTTGCCCCGATACCAGTTCGGCCAATTCATGGATGCGGTCCCAGCTCAAAATCCCCTTCTGCACCGCGCCGTAAATGTCGGGCTGCTCATCATAAACGGCCTGTTCCCTTGACGTGACGATAACCACATCACACTTGCCCACGGCAACGTCATCCAGCTCTCTCCTCTTTTGGGTCTTGTCACTAGCGACGATGCATCCCACGTGCATGCCGGGTTCTAGCAACTTTCCATCGAATACTGCGTCCACGGTTGCAGTCGCGGCCATCACGATGTCGCATCCTCGCACTGCGTCATCCGGCCGATCCACCGCCTGAATGTTCACGGAAAGTTTTTTTGCCATCCGATCCGCAAACTCCGTACGATGGTCAGGAGTCGGACTATAGACTTTGACTTCACTCACCTTCCGCAACAGGCAGATCGCTTCCAGATGCGCTTCCGCCTGCCAGCCCGAACCGAAGAGGCCCACGACGCGGGCATCGGGGCGCGCCAGATATTTAACGCCGACCCCGCTCGTCGCTCCGACACGCATCTTTTGAATGAAGCTGTCCTGAATGATCGCGAGGGGCTCGGTGGTTTCCATATCGAACAGCAGAATCAATCCAACGTACCGATTGCCTGCTGCCGCCGGCATCAGCTTGCGCCGCTTGATCCCGCCAGGAAGGATCGAAAAACCGGCCATATCAGAGGTTATCCTTAACGCCCAAACCCCATATTTTTCAAGGCCTCCCTCTTGCGATTTGAATCGATAATTGAAGTTCTGCCAGCGCTTGGATTGGGTTGGAAAATACGTGTGGGATCTCGGCCGGTTGACTGCTTGATTCAAACCTAGGTCCCGATACGCGTCCTCCATGGCCTCCAGGCAGGTGCGCATATCGAGGAGGCTCTCCATTTCGGCGTTGTTCAGTACGGTTACCGTGTCTGAAGCTCGGTGTGCCACTTAGATTCTTACCTTAGGAATGGTGGACAAAGCGACTTCAAGAAAATTTATCGTGCCAAGCATGTCCTGAGCCGAGTCGAAGGAACGCCAAGGCGCAAAGTGACGCTCGGTGTCATTTCGCCCGAAGGGAGAAATCTTTCTTAGATCCCTCGCACTCGCTCGGTATGACGGGCCGAGGGCACGTCACTTGGCGTCTTGGCGCCCGCCAGCCTGGCTGCGGGCAGGTCTTGGCGCGAGATACAGTTTTTCCGATCTCTTCTTCATCCCAAAATTTCAAGTTTTTTTGGCTGGGTTTCAAAGTGACGCCTCTCAGCTTTGCGCCGCAAACATTTATTTCTTATTCGCCAATGCGCGCAGGTAGTCGACGCCCGCCTGATAATCCTCGAACAGTCTCTTGAGCGACTCTTTGATAACGCGGTCCGCCTGGTCCCCGATCAATAGATCCGGAGGCTCACCGAGGGTGGTTTCAAATTCTTTTCGGAAAGCCGCGTCCTGCGTCATCTGTTCCAGGGCCCGGTTCAGAATTGCCATCCGGTCGGCGGGCACGCCGGGTGTCGTCGTCATCAGGTACTGAAAAGTTTGCGGCACCACTGCGGCCTTCCACGCGGCCCATGCGGGCCCCTGCTTTTTTTCCTTCGGCAGGATTTCGCCCAGGGTCGGCACCTGGGGCAGGAGATCGGAACGCTTGAAAACCTCGTCTGAAGTCAAAATCCCGGTTTGCCACAGGACCGCGACAGTTCCTTGTTTCTCTCTCGGTTGAATATTTTTTTTGTATCCGTCCTGGGGGTCTTCGAAGAGATGGATTTCGCCTTTTTCCAGCGCCAACAAAAGATCCGAAGACCCCTGATAGCCGGTGACCAAAGTGTGCTCTACTCCGAATGTTTCCAAGGCCAGTTTGGGCCTGAGAGTCCTCAAGCTGCTAAGTCCAGAACCGCCAACCCGCAACGGAACCGTAGCGCGCAAAAGATCTTCGGCTTTTCTTACCTGTGTCGCTTTGACGTTGACCACGGTCACCCAACTGTCGGCGCTGACCCAAAGCACCGCCACCCGCCGCACGTCGTACTGGACGCTTTCGGGAGCGAGAAAGGCATTCATGATCGGGCCGGTGGGTGACTGAAGCAGCGTCAGCCCGTCGGGCTTGGCCACCCCATAGGTGTAGTTGGCGGCGACTTGACCACCGGCGCCGGTCATCGTCTGCACGATGACGGTGGGATTTCCCGGAATGTATTTGGGCAGGTGACGCGCGAACAGCCGCGCGCTCAAGTCGATGGTACCGCCGGCCGCGAAGCCCGAAATGATGCGAACGGTCTTGCCCGCGTAAAACGACTGCTCGGCCGCGTACAGCCACTGGGTTGCGTTCATCGAGAGCGGCGCCAACACCAACAGCGCGTAAACGACCGTGAAGCGATGATAGGCTCTTTTCACTGCCGACCCCCTATGAAATCCGATCCAGGCCATACTCCCGCCAGCGCTTCTCCACTTCGAGCACGTGCTCTTGTGGCGGAAACGCAATGGGAGGGAATTCATGTTTTTTGGTGGCGTCGATGCCGACCTTGGAGCCGAGGGCGCGCCGGTGATCGGAGACCGGGCCTTCCAACACGACCGAGGGATCCAGCGGAACGCTCAAAGTATTAGGCTCGATGAAAATATCGCGAGCCGGCTGGACGCGAAAGCTCATCGCCCAGTCGACGGCGAAGGAGTCGCGCACGTCGATATCGTCGTCCACCACGACGGTGAACTTGGCGAATCGCGGCAGCACCGCCCAGGCGCCCCACATTGCCTGTTTGGGCTGGCCGTCGTTTTCTTTTTTCATCGAGATCACGAGGTAGGCGGTGCTCCCTCCCTCGGTCTTAAAATGGAGGTCGGTGATCGGCAGGCCGAGATCGTATTTGAGTTTCTTGTAGATCGGCATGCCGAAACCAAAGCCGCGGATGCAACTGCTCTCGCTCGGCGGCATCTGGCTCACGAAAGCTTGAAAAATCGGATCGCGGCGGGTGGTCATAGTTTTTACTTCGAACACGAAAGAGGGGCCGCCCTGGCTCATGTAGCCGGGATATTCTCCGAATGGGCCTTCCTCTTCGCGGACGCCCGGCGGAATTTCTCCCTCCAGAACGATCTCCGCCGTGGCGGGCACCTCCAGATCGCTGCTCAGGCACTTCACGACTTCCACCGGCTTGCCGCGCAGGCCGCCGGCGACCGCCAGCTCGTCGAGGCCGAAGGGAATTTTGGAAACCGAGGTGAGGCCGATCACGGGATCGGTGCCAAGAACCACCGCCAGCGGTGTCGGGCGGTTTTGTTTCTCGTTCTTGTCGATGATGCGCCTCAAGTCCTGGAGGTTGTTGCCGAAATAGAGTCCGGTCTTGCGCTTCCCCTTGAGCTGCATGCGGTATGTGCCGACATTTCTCGCGCCGGTTTCGGGGTCGCGCGCGATCACGTAGGGAGAAGTGAAGTAGGGGGCCGGATCATGGGGAACGGTCCAGACCGGTACGGGGAGCTTGAAGAGATCGACATCGTCGCCGCGATAAACAACTTCCTGGCATGAGCCGCTGGCGACGACGACCGGCGCGATTGGATTTGCCTGAGCCTTGCTCCAGCGCCGCAGGATTTCTTCGAAGTTCAACTCGCTTTCCAAAGCGAGGGCATAAACCTCGCGCGACGCGCCGAGCACCCCCGTTACCACGGGCAGGGAAAATCCTTTCAC
>JAUYJC010000549.1 GCA_030688735.1 Deltaproteobacteria bacterium | reverse complement strand
ATCATGCGTTGATACCAATCGTTCATAAAAGTTCTCCTTCTGTAGTAAGATAGAAGAAGCTTTTATCGAAAAACGTTGGTAATGGAATAGAAGCGACTGTCAGGACGGGTTAACTGCCGCGCAGCGGCTTACTTGAACAATCGGTTGCAGGGGATGCCCCCGCTTCGCGGGCGCGCCCCTGCAACCTGGACGTTAGACCTCAGCCTACCATCCGATGGGAGTCGCACATGATGTCCGATCGAAATACGAGTCGCACAGCGCTAGGAACCGCGTACTTGCGGGCCGCGCATCAGTTGTTTGATGCACCGCCGCGGATCCTCGAGGATACCCTCGCGGTGTTGCTGCTTGGACCGGCGACCGTGCAACGGATCAACGAGACGGCGGAGAGCTGCCACACGCCCGCAAGGTGGGCATTGCGCGCGCATGTCGCCCCGCGTTCGCGGTTCGCCGAGGACCGGCTCACCGCAGCGGTTCTTCGCGGGGTGACGCAGTATGTCATCCTCGGAGCGGGCTTCGATACCTTAGCCAAACCTCCTGCCAGGCGGAGTATGAAGCGAGAGGATGCGTTATGAGTTATTGGATGAAAATTGCCGAGCAAGAACTGGCGCGTGGTGTTGCAGAAATTCCAGGTGCTGCCAACAACCCCCGTATCCTGGAATATCACCGCTCTTGCACGTCGTGGCAGAGTAATTGGGGGCCAAGCCAAGATGAGACGGACTGGTGCTCCTCTTTCGTGAATTGGGTGATGCGGCAATGCGGTTGTATCGGTAGCCAAAGCGCAGGTGCACGCAGTTGGCTCCGCTGGGGAGTGGCATGTGAACAACAATGCGGGGCAATCACGGTTCTTCGCAGCTCCAGTCATGTTGGGTTCTTCTACGATAACGGCCCAGGCAACCACGTCGCACTCCTGGGCGGGAACCAAGCAATTGACGGGCGCAACCGTGTCTGTATCAAGTCCTACCCCAGATGGCGTATTGCTGGCTATAGGTGGCCTGCCCAGAGCGTCGTTCCTGTACGATCGAGCGGTTGATATCTGGCTGCTTGTGAGAAGGGGGTCGTAGGTGAGTTGGCGTGCAGGATGCTGCAGAAGCGCAATGAGATTCTGAGTATGTTGAAAGCTCTGCCCGAGGCTGCAATCGAAGTTCCAGTTGGGATATCTGCCTTCTGTTCCAGAATTGATTTCTCTCAGTCCTAATCAATCCCAAAAGTTGGATGCCCAGCTTGGTGGATTCGTTAAAGGAGCGTTCCGACTGCGTTGGTGATCTCGATCGGCGATGGATATTACGGGCACATGTTCTGAAGAAAATTCAACTGGACGTCTTCAAGGCTTTTGACGATTGCGTCGGCGTCACTTAAGAGTTCCGCGGGATGCGAGTTGGTAACTGCTAGACACTTCATGCCGGCGCGGCGGGCGCCGCGGATGCCTTCCTTGGAATCTTCGATCACCACACAGTCGGCGGCCTCGATCGGGTTTCCGTTGCCGCCGCGAGTGTTGAGCGCCGCCAGCGCTTTTAAATAAACCTCCGGCTCGGGTTTGCCTTGAGTGACGTCCTCGGCGGCGACGATGGCGCGGAAGTGATCTAGCAGCCCCAGCGTCTTGAGTATCGTCTCGATCTCGTGGCGCAGGGCGCCGGAAGCCACCGCTAGCGGAATTGTCTGGGCTAAATCGGCAACGAGGTTTTTCACTCCCGGAAAAACCGTCACGTGATTGCGGATCACTTCTTGGTAGTAATCGGCCTTGCGGTCAATCAATTCTTGAAGCTTTTCGGCGCTGAGCGGACGGCTGTGTTCACGAAACCCGGCCATGAACGCGCCGCGGTCGTCGAAGCCCAGATAGCGCGCGTAGTAATCCTCTTCGGTGAGCACGATGCCCTCTTCGCCGAGGACTCTCTGGAACAGCTTGAAATGAATCGGCTCGTCGTCGACGATGATGCCGTTGAAATCGAAAATGACCGCGCGCAGCATGCCTTTACCTTACAGTAATCTTCTTTCGTTTCAACGCGATCTGCGCTAGAAAGTAATCCATGGCGTCTGATCATTATTTGGCCCATCATGGCCACGGAGATTTCGAGTATCGCTTCTGCCCGCGCTGCGGTGGCGCTCTCGATTATCGGGTAGTAAAGTTCAACGAGCCCAAACGGCTGATTTGCCAGAGCTGCTCATTCATTTTTTATCAGGACCCCAAGGTCGTGGCCGGAACGGTGTTCACAGTGGATGGCGGTATCGTTTTGCTCAAGCGCAGCGTGGAGCCGGCGCTGGGCAAATGGGTCTTTCCCGGCGGCTACGTGGACCGCGGCGAAGCGGTGCACGAAGCCGCGGTGCGTGAAACCCTTGAAGAGTCCTGCCTGGAAGTGAAGCTCGGCCCGTTGTTGAACGTTTATTCCTACCCGCGCTCCGCCAACGTGATTGTCGTCTACACCGCGGAAGTGATCGGCGGCACGCTTTCGGCGGGAGATGAATCTTTGGAAGCGGGAGCGTTTCCGCTGTCGAAGATCCCCTGGGACGAACTCGCCTTCGACAGCACCAAGCAGGCGCTGCGAGATTACATTAAACTTTACTTGAAAGGGTAGGCCCCAAGAGTAATTTCTTTTGGGTATTCACCAAAAAGATTCAGCGCGACAGAGCCGCAATCAAAGTAGAAAAAACATTTCACCACGAAGGACACGAAGAGCACGAAGTTAAGAAGTTTGGAAATATCAATGGCCGAAACCTTCGTGGCCTTCGTGTGCTTCGTGGTGAGTTTGGATTTTCTTCTCCATCACAGGCAGTACAGAGTTTGCACAGGGTTTGTTCAAGTGGTGAGCCATTCGGCAACCTGAAGACCCATAGAAAAAGGCCCGCTGCCTCTCGCGAAGCAAACGGGCCTTGTCGCGTTTGCGGAATTCGAGCTAAGACAGGTCGACCAAGATGTCTTCGCCCTCGATCTTCAATTCGTATTTTTCCGTTGGTAGATCGGGAACCAGCTCATTCTCGCCTGTCGTGACGTTGTAGCGCCAGCCATGCCAGGGGCAGATGACTGTCTTGCCGTCCAGTTCCCCTTCGCCCAATGGGCCGCCGCGGTGTCCGCAGACATCATTGACGGCGTAGAAGCCGCCGTCCACGTTGAACAGCGCCAGCGGTTTGCCGTTGATCTCGATGCTTCTGCCGCAGCCCGCTTTGACATCGGCGGTTTTGCAAACTCTTACGAAATTGGCCATTCCTCGGTTCCTTTCTCGTGGCCGCGAAAGTTCAGCTTACTATATGGAGTTGAAATCGGGATTCAAGAGGAGGTGGCGAAGGGCAGAGCCGTCACTACGGCACGAATCTGCGCGCCGGCGCGGTTGATGGTAACCGTAGTACCCGCGTTCCAGAAATCCTTTTGCAAGTATCCCAAAGCGATAGGGCGCTTGAGCCGCGGCGAGACCACCGAGCTGGTGACGCGGCCGATCTCCTTACCGTCAACTTGAATCACGTCGCCGGATTCAGCCGGCGTTTGGCCGTCGAGCGACAAGCCGCAAAGCTTTCGGTTGACATGCCCGCGCGAGCGAATCCGCTCGACGACTTCCTGGCCGAGATAACATCCCTTGGTGAAACTGACCGCATGGTCCAGCCCGACTTCCAGGAGTAAGTTCTCTTCGCTGAAGTCGATGCCGTAGCGGGGAACGCCGGCTTCGATGCGGAGCAAGTTCTGCGCCTCGCCACCGACCCATCGAATGCCGAACTGCTTGCCGGAGTCGGTCAAACGCCGGGCGATGGATTCTACCGCCGCATTGGGAATGATGAGATCGAATCCGGGCTCGTCGGCATGACCCGCGCGGACGACGCAAACCGCGGCTCCTTCGAGGTTAATCATGGCGTGGTGCGCCGACTGGGACGGCAAGTCGGCGGGCCCCGTGACGTCTCGTAGGAGAGTCTCAGCGTTGGTCCCCTGGAGCGAAAGGGTCGCGTACTCGCCGGAGCGATCGGCGATCTCGACCTCATCGGCTACCAGGTAACGGTTGAGATGCTCGATGATCCGGTCTTTTAGATTTTCCCAGAAATCCAGATAAAGAGAATTCAGCGCGCAAAGCACGCGCAGGTCGGCGAGCACTTTTCCCTGCTGGCTCAACAGGGTCGCGTACTGGCCGTCGAAGGTTTTCAAGGGACGCAGATCGTTCGACAACATCCCCTGGAGAAAGGTGAGACGGTCGGGACCGGTGAATTGAAGCAGGCCGCGATGGGAAAGATCGAACAAGCCGACGGCGCGGCGAACGGTTTCGTATTCCGCGGCAACATCGCCGAAATGAACGGGCAAGAGCCAGCTGTCCCGTTCGGTGAATACCGCGCCATTCGAGCGGTGAAAATCGGTCAAGAGCGATTGTTTCGCCATCCTGTGGGAAATATACCGTCAATAGCGCCGATTGACAATGTGAACCGGGAAACCGGTTTGTCGGTGAGCGCGATGTCTCGACAGGATTGATAGGTAGTTGATGAGTGTGATAGACACTGGAAACATCTAATTACGGAGGTATCACTATGGCAGGTCTTGAAGGACAAAAGGCCCCGGCGTTTACCCTGGACGGCAGCGACGGCAAGAAGCATTCGCTGGCCGACTACGCCGGGAAAAACATCGTGCTTTGGTTTTATCCCAAGGACGACACCCCTGGCTGAACCAAAGAAGCGTGCGGGTTCCGCGACGCTATTGAAACGGTAACGCAGGCTAACGCAGTCGTGCTCGGAGTCAGCCGAGACGGCATCGATTCGCACAATCAGTTCATCGCCAAGTTCAACTTGCCGTTCGCGCTGTTGTCCGACCCACAGGTCGCTGTGATGAAAACCTACGGCGCCTGGGGGCCAAGGAAAAACGCCCAGGGCGAAACCGTCGAGGGGCCGATCCGGTCGACGGCGCTGATCGGACCGGACGGCACGATCAAGAAGCACTGGATCCCGGTCGCCGATGCGGCCGCGCATCCGGCGGAAGTTCTGGAGTTTTTAAAATAGTGGTTCTTCCGGCTTTACTGTGAAAGAGTATTCACCACTGAGACACAGAGTTCGCAGAGTTCGGAGTATCTCTTGATCAAAAACTCTTTGCTCCGTGCCCTCAGCGCCTCTGCGGTGCAATCTCCGAGTCCTTGCAGTGAAATTGCATTGGCCAGGTTTGCCACACAGAAGCCTGAAGATCCAAAATAGTAAAGCATTGAAAGCGCGGTGGGGGACGGGCTATATAGCCTACCCCCTCCGCGTTGTTACCTTTCCGGGATGCCCGCAGTCGGGCGCTCAATCACGGCGTCTCCCCACTCTTAATGGCCAAGCTCAATCCAGATTTAGACCTCTATAAACTTGAAATCTTCTACTGGGTCGCTGAACTGAAAAGCTTCTCGCAGGCCGGGGAACGTTTGTCGCTCCGCCAACCCACCGTGAGCGCCCACGTGCAGGAATTGGAGAAAGTCGTCGGGGGCAAACTTCTTAACCGCATTCCCGGAAAAGTGAGCTTGACGCCATTGGGCGAGATGCTCGTGGACCGGGCGAAGAATCTGCTGGCGTTTAAACGAGCAACCGTAGCGGCGGTGGAGCAATTCCACGGCACTCTCACGGGAGAGCTTTGGGTGGGTGGCAGCAATATGCCCGGTGAATACCTGCTGCCGCAAAAGCTCGGTGCCTTTAACAAAAAGTACCCGCGGGTAAAGCCGATACTTCGGATCGGCGACTCCGCGGGCATCGTCCAGGATGTCTTGGACGGCAAGGTCGAATTAGGGTTTGTCGGTTTTAAAAGTAGCGATAACAGGCTTTCGTTTCAGAAAATTTGGAAAGATGAAATGGTTCTTGCCCTGCCCAAAGACCATCCCTGGAGCCGGCGGAAGTTCGTCGGCCTGTCGGAATTGCGTTCAGAGAAATTCATCTCGCGGGAGCGAGGTTCGGGCACGCTGGATTCATTGCGGCAGTTGCTGGCAAAGCGTCGGCAATCGTTCGATGAGCTTTTGAACGTTGGCATGGAGCTCGGCAGCACGGAAGCGGTGAAAGAAGCCCTTATGGCGGGATACGGTATATCTATCTTGTCGCGGACTTCCATCAGACACGAGCTGGCCGAGGGCAGCATCGTCGAAGTCCCGATACGCGGGTTAACCATGACACGAGACTTCTACGAGGTTTTTCATAAACACCGTCCCCTACATCCAATCGCACAGGCCTTCCGAGCATTCTTGCAGCAGTCCTAGCCGATCTCTTTGCCTAACCCGAGTATTCACCCTAAAACATTCCCCGAGCGTTTATCCTGGTGTCCATTGCGCCTTCAGGTCTAAAGCCCAGGACGTTCAATCCCTTCAACCGCGGCGCTCCGTTCAAACGTCTCGAACGATTCGAACGGATTGAACGTCTTGAACCGTCATGTTTTCATCGCGCTAAAACGCGAAGGCGCAAAGTAAGATTCATTTGTTTTCGCCGCGCGCGTAGTGGGGTATTACCTAGGGTGTAGAAATTCAGCCAGCTTTGAACCTTGCTGGATTCCCGGTTTCTGGTATGTGGTCGGATGATGCTGAGTCGAGTATTCGATGGCGCTGCTGTCGCAGCGTGGGAGGTATGGTTTGCTCAATTTGGTCGAGCAT
>JAUYJC010000546.1 GCA_030688735.1 Deltaproteobacteria bacterium | reverse complement strand
GGCAACGGTCTGCCTAAGAACTGCACAAGCGAGTCATCACACGGTTCGAGAAGTGAAGCAGCGCCGAGGCAAACACTTACATTTGCTTGATCTTGTAACCGAGCAAGCCATTTTACCGCGCTGGCATGGTGAGTGCTTTATTCAGCGAAGCTATATTCAAACCGCAAGTCGCGGTTAACCGAACAATCGCCGGGGCCTGCAAATTGGGACACGCACGACAGATGCATCAGAATAGAGCGGCCGAGGCCTCTAAGCACAATGCGGAAATTTCACCGATCCTGGCATCGTTGCAGGAGATCCATGCCAAATACCAGCAAGACTTCAGCGGCAAGGTAGCAACCTATATCCCCGAATTGGCCAAGGCCGATACGAGCTTGTTCGGGATTGCGCTGGTGACCGCGGACGGTCAGGTCTACCAGACCGGCGACGCCAATCACTGGTTCACGATCCAGTCCATCTCGAAACCGTTCGTCTATGGAGTGGCGCTTGAAGACCAGGGGCTCGATTACGTGCTCAGCAAAGTGGGAGTCGAACCGACCGGCGAGGCATTCAACTCGATCGTTTTCGACGAGCGCCGCAACCGCCCGTTTAATCCGATGGTCAATGCTGGGGCAATCGCGACGACCGCACTCATTAAAGGAACGGGTCATGACCAACGGCTGGCCCGGCTGCTCGGAAAGTTCTCCGACCTGGCAGGAAGACCCCTCAGCATCGATCACGCCGTTTATACTTCCGAGCGCACCACCGGTCACCGTAACCGCGCCATCGCCTATCTCGAGCTGAACTTCGGCATGATCGACGAGCCCGTCAATGAGCATCTCGATCTTTACTTCGAGCAGTGTTCCATTCTCGTCAGCGCGCGCGACTTGGCGGTCATGGCCGCGACTCTGGCGAACAATGGCGTTAATCCTCTCACCGGCAAGCGCGCCCTCGATGAGCCGTACGTGAAAAATGTGCTGAGCGTCATGTACAGCTGCGGCATGTACGATTACGCCGGCGAGTGGAGCTACCGCATCGGTCTGCCGGCCAAGAGCGGCGTGGGCGGCGGAATCATCGCGGTGCTACCGGGACAGTTCGGCATCGGAACTTTCTCCGCGCCGCTCGACGAGCAGGGCAACAGTTGGCGCGGCATACGAGCATGCGAGGATCTCTCCAAGCGCTTCAAGTTGCACATGTTTAAAAGCCGCTTGGCCACCGGCGTCGTGGTGCGGCGGAGCTACCGGAACACCACCGTGCGCTCCAAGCGGCGACGCGGCGCCGCCGCTGAAACGATCCTCGGCGAAAAAGGCTCGTCCGTCTGCGTCTACGAGCTTCAAGGCAGTCTTTTCTTCAGCACCATGGAACAGGTATTGCGGCAGGTCACCAATGACATGGATTCGTTTACCTATCTGATCTTGGATTTCAAGCGCGTGCTTCAACTCGACGAATGCGCCCGCGCATTATTGGCGCAAACCAACGAGATGCTCAACCGTTGCGGCAAGACGCTTCTGTCGGCTCATTTAGCGGAGGATCGCGCCGATTCGTGCGAGCCAGGCGGCCAGAGCGGTTTTTTTGCCGATATCGACTCCGCTCTCGAGTGGTGTGAGGATCAGCTTTTGCAGCAAGAACACCCCGAGTTGTTGCGCGAAAGACGGAAAGTTCCGTTCGCCGCGATGGACATCCTAGCCGGCTTCGATCACCGAGAAACCGCCCTGATCGAATCGATCGCCGAGGAAATGCGCTACTCGCCGGGGGCAACCATCGTTCGGGAAGGCGATCGCGCCGATTCGCTTTACCTTTTGGCTGCCGGACGGGTGAGCATCTGTCTGCGCATCAACGACGGCGCTCGTCGGCAGCGTTTGAGCACTCTTTCTCCCGGCCTTGCGTTCGGCGACGTGGCGCTCCTAGACGGCGGCACTCGTTCGGCCGACGTGATCGCCGACGAACCCACAAGGTGTTACGTCCTGCCCTTCGCCAAATTACAAACCTTGGCGGTCAGTCATCCCGAAGTATTTAGTAGATTGATTGGTAATATCGGACGGGAGCTTTCCGCCCGTCTGCGCCGGGCGGATGCCGAGATTCGTTCTCTGGCAGATTAGGCGATCATGTGCGCTCGCGCCGGAGTTGTTTTCCGCCGCAGGCATCCCTACCGCGAACTCTCTTAACGACTTGAACAGTTTGAACCCATTGAACGTCTTGAACCGTTTCCCACTCAGTCCGCTCCTTCGTCCTCGGTGCCCACCGGCAGGTGAAACCAGAAGTTACTCCCCTCCCCCGGCTTGCTCTCGACGCCGATGGTGCCCCCCATTAACTCCACCAGCTCCTTCGCGATCGCCAGGCCCAAGCCGGTCCCATCGAATCGCCGAGTGGAGGAGCCGTCCGCTTGCGCGAAGCGCTCGAAGATAATTTCCCGCTTCTCTCGAGGAACGCCGTGGCCGGTGTCCCGCACGGTGAAGAAAAGAGAGAACCCGTTGCCGTGATCGGCTACCTTCTTCTCTCCTTCGTAGACCGTCCGACCCGCTGCAATCGTATCGCGGTCGACTTCGACCGCAATTTTTCCCTGCTCGGTAAACTTGATCGCGTTGCCGATCAGATGATGCAGCACCTGCCCCAGCCGTTTCGCATCGTAGCGGACTCGCGTAGGAACGTTGTCGGAGATCGTCGAAGTGAGTTGCAACCCCTTCTCTTCGGCGGGCCGCAAAAACGGCTCGATGATTTCACCCATCAGCGCCCGGAAGTCAAGAACATTCGTTTCGACTTTGACATTCCCGGCCCCCAGCGCCGCGATCTCGAGGATTTTTTCCATCACGGCCATCAATGAGTCAGCACACCCTTGAATGATCTCCGCGCACTTGATCTGCTCGTCGTCCAGCGACCTATCGGCCAAGAGCTGCGCCATTCCCTGAATGCTAAAGACCGGGGTGCGGATTTCATGACTTACGTTGGCAAGAAATTCGGACTTCGTCCGGCTCGCCACCTCGGTTTCAGCCTTCGCTTGCGCCAATTCCCGCTCGACGCGCTTGCGCGCCGTAAGGTCGATGCCGTAAGCCCGAACAAATCGTCCCCCCTGCACCGGCACCAATTTCCAATCGAAAAAGTTTACTCCCAGGCCAACCCCTATTCCTTCTGCCTCGGATTCACTTTGCAAACACTCGGCGATACGCCTTTCGATATCGGCCGGCAAAACGGCAGGGCGAGCCTCCGAGGTGAAACCGAAGCGTTCGATCAGGCATAGCATGGCCGGGTTGGCGTAAATCATATTGCCGGCGTCATTGATCTCGACGATGGCGATGGGGCTTTCCTCCACTATCGAGGCGAGCCGGCGCAGGTCTCTTTCGCGCTCCAGGCGGGGGGTAAGATCGCGGCAGGTCAGGATCGCGCCGAGGCCCCGCCTCGTGGGGAAGGGAACGCATTGGCATTCCACGGGCGTAAAGCTCCCGTCGCCGCGGCGAACCGACATTCGGCCGCTGCGCTGCGCGGCTTTGCGCTCAAGCACCGCGGCAATCATCCCATTCTCGGCGGCAGCCTCGGGACCCTCAAAACGGCCGTCGAGAATCTCGTGAACCGGCCTTCCTACGACGGCGGCGCCATCCCGACCGAGAAGCGCTTCCGCTTTAAGGTTGAGCGCCGCGACTCTTGCGTCGGGATCGATTACAAACGTCGCAGCCGGCAACGCCTCGATCAGAAACCCGGTGAACATCTCATCTCGTGGACCCGCGGGCGGACTTTCGTTGGAATGAACGAACGCTTCCATGGCGTCACGCGGGAAACATAAGGCTCGAATCAAACGAGGCCATCAGATCGAATTGTTCTCTTGCCGGATCCAGCGCGCGAAAGATGCGCCGTTCCACGGAATCAGAGTGGCTCTCCGCGAGATCGACGATCGGCCCATTCGGTTCGGCTACGCCGTCGGGCGACGAGACGATGCGCAAAGTCGGTTTCAGCGAATCGGCCCGGTTGGTGGCGATGACGATGCCGCGTTCTCCCGTGTTTAGCTCGACCAGACTGCCGATGGGATAAACGCCCAGGCAGTGGATGACCTTTTCGACCAGTCCGCGATCCAAGGCCCCGGCATTGCTCTGTAGATACAGCTGGCGCAAGACTTCGATGGGCTGCAGAGCCGGTCGATTGCGCCCGCTCAACATGTTGTCATAGAGATTGGTGATTGCGACTAATTGGCTGGACAGTGAGATTTCCGCGCCGCGAATTCCGCAAGGAAAGCCCGATCCGTCAATGCGTTCGTGATGCTCAGCCGCGATCCGCTGGGCGAGCTCGGGAATATTTTCACTTTGTCTGAGGATCGTGGCGCCAAGGGTCGGATGCCGCTCCATGAGTCGGCGTTCTTGGTCCGTGTGCCCAGCCGGTTTGCGAATCAGATTGCGCGGCAAACGGGTTTTGCCGACGTCATGGAGCATGGCGCCCAGACCGAGCGCCGTGATGTTGTTGTCAAGCCGCTCCATGGCCGCGACTACGAGAGAGAGTACGCAGACGTTGATCGCGTGAACCATCAGATCGTTTTCGAATCGGCGCATCTGCACCAACAGCAGATTGGCTTCGGGAGAGCGCGTGATGCTGCTGAGAAGATCGGCCACGACCTTGCGCGCTGCCGGGCTGTGCAGAGGAGCGCCGCTGCCGACGCCGTCGAAAATGCGCCGCGCCAGCGTGAGCACCTCATCGTGAATCGTCCGCGCCACTTTCAATTCCCTCGTCAGTGGCCGGAACACTTTCTCGGCGAGGGTTGTCGTTTGCGCTCGGGCGAGGTTTTTGGGGTTCGACTCCTTCGCGGTTGGAGTTGATTCGGCGAGCTGCAGCGGCAAAATACCCGCGGATGGCGCCGGTTCCGAATGATACGGCGGTTCGCCCTCGGCGCCCTCGGACACATCGATCACCACCTCACGGATGCCATGACGTTTGAAGATCTCGATATCTGCGGCATCCCTGATTAGCTTGCGGTGAAGGAAGAACGGCGTCTGGAACCACGAGCGATCCAATCCGACGACGTGCATGCCGGGCTTGAGCTCGGAGATCGGGATTTGCTTTCTTGTTGTCAATTCTTCCTCTTCCAGATTCCCGTCCCGCCCCGACTCTGACGCGACCAGCCCCAAGCCCGATCCCTCCTTGAGCCCAACGCCATGTCGTTTTATTGTCGAATTCCGTTTCGCCTTATTTTCCAACGCCTTAAGTCCAGAATGGCGCCTCGCACATTTGCCCGTGTCGCCATTGGTAATGATCGGCAAGTTTCAATGAAAGCTAAGTGGAGCCCCACAGGCAAGCCCGTGGCACCTTCCAGTACACCCGTGGGGCGGAATCGTGAGCGAGAGCCCCGGCCGAAGCTCGTGTCGAAGGGTCGGAAGGGTCGGGGCGTGTTGCCCCGCGGTGGCTGCGGTCGGCGGCCGGGTCCGCGAAGAACAATCAGTCGTAAGTCTGGAGCTTTAGGTCAGTGGCAGACGGCCGAGCCAGGGCCGTCAATCCAACTGCGCCCACTCCTTGAATTCTTCGAGGCCCAGTTGCGAGAGCGTGTTCATGAACGGCCGGCCGGTTTTCTCATGCCGGCCCGAGAGGCGGTAATATTCGTAGACCATACCCGGCAAATATTTGGCGATGGTGAAGCCTTTGAATTTTCCGTCGGGCACCGGATCGAGAAAGCGCTGCCCCACCTGCTGCCAGTCATGCTCGGCGATCCAGCCCCTTTGCGTGGCGAAGATGCTCTGCAAGACGACGCTGCGATGGCCCGCAGCCATCGCTTCGTCAAGGGTAAAGTTCCATCCGGTGATGGCGTTGAAAGAATCGACGACGCTATTCAGGCCGTCGGGCTTGGTATGCATCTGGGCAAACCAGCAGCCGCCCATGAGACCGACGAACTGGCGGTACTGTTCGGCAACGACGTTCGCTTGCGGCCAGCCGTCGGGCTTGTCGCGGTCGAGCGGCCCCCACTTCTCGCGATACTTCAAATCCGGCGGCGGATTCGCGGTGCCTCCGCCTTGGGGCTTCATGCCGCCGCTGGCGACCAACTCGCGCAGCATGTTGCTGAAGTGCGGCCGCCAGTCATGCATCGCGGGCACGCCGCGCTTGGTGTGGACCACGAACTTGAGCGCATCGCCGCCGATCGCCTCGGCCACTTCGAGCGGCCCGTCGGCGATCAGATTGCCCCACTTTCCCTCGCGCCGCGCGGTCATCTCGAGCAATTTATCGATCGCTTCCAGGTTGCCCCATTCTAGACGCAACCCGTCGGTGTCCGCGGGGCCGATAAGGCCCTTCTCCCAGGCTTCGAAGAGAACCCCGGCGCCGAAGGAAAAATGGCCGCACTCGATGCCGAGGTCGTTGATGCGCTCGGCGAGATAGAGTGTCGCGTTGCCCTTGATACCCAGGTTCCAGAAGGTATCCATCCATTCGGCCCCGGCATTGAAGTGGCCGACGCTGCCCTTGAACTGTCCCTCGCCGATCTCCACGTCCCAGGGGCACAGCCGCGCGCACTGAAAGCAGGGCCGCTGGGTGATCCGGTTCTGGTCGAAGCCGCGGTTGTGATCGGCGATCAGCGAGCTTTGCATGTTATTGTTGGGCAGCGCGTCGAGATGGCGGGCATGCCCCACCGTTCTTCTGTCATCGACATCGTATACTTGCAGGGTCTTGCGCCACCGCTCTCCCGCTTCGATCAGCGCCGCCCGGTCGTGCAGCGGAGGCCGCTTGGTGCCGTAAACTACAATGCCCTTAAGTTTCTTCGCGCCGAAGATCGCGCCGCCGCTGTGCGAGGCGGAGTGGTTGTAATCGTTGCACAGCATCGCCGCGTGAACCAGATGCTCGCCGGCCTGGCCGATGCCCATTACGCGCGCGTCCTTGACGCCGACATCAGCGCGCAGCAGATCTTCGGTATCGCGCGCGCCCTTGCCCCAGAAGCGGCCCGCGTCGCGCAGTTCGGGTTTCCCGTCATTGATATAGAGGTAAGTCGGCTTCGACGCCGCTCCTTCGATGATCACGCCGTCGTATCCCGCCGACTTGAGAGTGGCGGCCCAGTGGCCGCTTGACGCGCCTCGCCCTAGAGAATTCTTGGTCATCGGGCTTAAGAACACCGCGGTCACCTTGGTGCCGCCGGGGGTAAAGCCAGTGCCGGTGAGGGGCCCGGTCATCATCACAACTTTGTTCTCCACGCCGTAAGGTGTGGCGTCGAGGGGCAATTCCTTGAGCAAGATGTATTCAGCGAGCGCCTGCCCACCGATGTATTTTCTCAAGAGCGGCTCTTCCGGGAGGTTCTCATCCCGCATCGATCCCGTAGTCAAATCGACTCGCAGGATTTTTCCCATATAGCCGCCGGGCATTTTTGTTTTGCGCTGAGCTGGAAACAGATCAGTTGAAGTCACCATAACAGTCCTCGCAAGGTACGGTCTTAACACTCGGATGTCTGTTGCCCTCATAATATACCGGGGCGCAGAATGTCAATCACTCGCAGCTGTCGCGCGGGCTAAGGCTGTCATTACGACAAGCGCTGCGATCGAACTAAACGGGTATATCCTGGAGCGACGATGTGCGGAACCGAAGTGATTGAAACAAGAGAAACGCCAGATTATAGGGAAAGGACGGACGCGCTCGATCTCACCGGCGCGCCGCATTGTGTCGACGGGCTCACGGACGGCTTTTGACAGGTTGTAATGAAATACTGAAATTCCTTTGCCATTGTTTTACCCGCCTCTCGGCTTCATTGCGGGCTAAACCGTACTTGTCCTGAATGCAGCTAATAAACTTTTCTCGTTTGCCATCGATAACGGCCAAATCCTCGTTGCTGAGTTCGCCCCAACTTTCTCTGACGGCGTCTCTCAGTTTGTACCATTTGTCGTGGATTTGAATCCAGGTCATGAATTTCTCCTTCGGCCTTCGACCAGGCCGTCAAATAATCGACTGCGAAGTATGGGCATGCACTCAACAAGATAAAGCAAGACCAGTGCCGTCTCACGTCAAATGACGTAAACGCAAAATTCACAAGGATTATTTTTCGATGTGGAATTGAAAATGAATTTCGAATCGTCCAGAATTCCCTACAAAAAAGTCCTACAGGCCATACTGGGAATTCCGCCCATTACGCCCAGGTGGGTATTGAATCACCGCTTTTGTATGGGGAAAACTGAACTTTACCCGCTCACGGACGGCAACTCATGGGTAGCGTTTTTCTCGTTGCTTCGTGCTTGCCTCAGGCCGCCGCCATCGAGCATGAACACCTTCTATGGGTAACAGCACGCGGGGGCACTGGAAATTTCAGGCCAGCGGATTTTTGCAGACCACGTTGAGCAGCGCCTGGCGCCGTTCCTGTTTGACGGCCTTGAGCGCGCGCTCCAGCGCCCGCGGAACTTCATCGGGCTCCTCGATGCGCTCGGCGTAAGCGCCGCAGGCTTGAGCAGTCAATTCAAAGTGCGGCGAGGGGCTTAAATCGGTGCCGGGGAAATTGCGCGTCTTTGCGGCGACGCCGTCGGGATACAGGCCGCGCGCCGCGTTGAGGCTCGCGTTCCACACCTGGTTGTTAAAAACGACGGTGAGAAAGGGAATGCCGTATTTCTGCGCCGTGAAATGGCAGGCGGTCGGCGCCGAGAACATGTAGGAGCCGTCGCCTTCGGCGGCGATGACCGTGGCGTCGGGCACGCCGAGCTTCATGCCGATGGCCGCGCCCAATCCCCAGCCGAGGTGCCCGGCGAGCGGCGTGCTGAACAACGAGCCTGGACGGTTCAGCGTAATCACCTCGGCGAACTTGGACGTGATCGTCTCGTTGGCGACGATCGTTTTGTCGTCTATGATGTCGCCGATGCACTTCGATAGCCAGATGGGATTGATCGGTTTTTGCTTCTTGGCCGACTCGATGCTCGCGTCGATTTCGCGGATCATAGCGGCGTGTTCGCTTTCGATTCGTTTGCGCCGCTCTTCGCGCCCGGCTTTCGAGCCTGCGCCTGCCCCTAGCCTGGCCTTGATGATCGAGATCAGTACCGGCAGCGTTACTTCCGAACAGCCGGTCAGCGGCAGGTCCGCAGGGAAGCCCCACCCGGGGATCGCGGTGAACAGCGGGTCGATCTCAAGGTGGATGATCTTGGCGCCGTCACGGAGAAAACTGCGGCTCGGCGGCTCCCAGGGCACGTCGATATCGATGAAGAAAATCACATCGGCGTTCTTCGAGTATTTAGTCGTCTGTGTGCCGACGTAGAGCGGGTGATCCGTCGGGAAGTTCACGTGATTGAGCTGCTGGACTACAGGGATCGAGAGCAGCTCGGCCAGTTCCACGAGATGGCCGACCGCTTCGGGATTGCGGCCGAGGTATTTGGTCGCGATCAGCGGGCTCTCCGCCGCGATCAGCAGATCGGCCGTTTTTTCCAGCGACGCCTGATCGGCCTGCGTCTTCGTCGCCGGTTCCAAGGGTCCGGCAGGCAACTGTGTCGACTCCAGCGCCTCGCACAGCCACTCGCGCGGCAAGGTCAGGTAAACTGGACCGCGCGGCTCGCTCATGGCGATCTTGTAGGCGCGCGACACCACCGCGGCGAGATTCTGATTGGTTCTGACCTCGTAATCCCACTTGACGAATTCCCGGACGATATTACCCTGGTCGCGCGACTCCTGGCGCCAGTGAATATTCTGGCTCTTGCCGCCGCGCAGCTCACCTTCTGTGATCGGCGTTCGCCCGGCCACGAGGAACAACGGCACGTTCGAAGAATTCGCGTTCAAAATGCCGCCCAAGGCGTTGGCCGTCCCCGGCAGCGTGTGCACGAGCACCATCTGCGGCTTGTGGGTCACATTGTAATAACCATGCGCCATCGACACCGCCGCCATCTCATGCGGCACGACGATCGGGCGAATACCGCGGGGATCCTCCCCGCCGCCTTTCGCCAGGGCTTCGATGATCGGACCGTGGTCGGTGCCGGTATTGGCGAACATGTACCGAACCACACCCAGCGCTCGCACCTGTTCTAAAAATGCCTCGGCCCCGGTGGACACGGGAATCGTCGTCGCGCTTTTCTCGGTCATGGATATTTCCTTTCTTAAACCGGCTCGACCATCGAAGAGCCTTGGAAAGTTGGCCCAACTCTGTCAAGAACGAGATGATTTTTCAAGGTGACATTTAAGCGCGAAGAACGCTGCGCGGCTGCGCCACAACCAAGATTAGGAATATCTCCCGCAAAGACGCAAGGGCGCAAAGGAAGAGCATTGTCATTTCGAACGAAGAGAGAAATCTTTCCTAGATCCCTCGCATTCGCTCGGGATGACAGGCCTTGGGCCTGTCGCTAAGCGCCTTGGCGGGAGGAATGTCCGAATCC
>JAUYJC010000535.1 GCA_030688735.1 Deltaproteobacteria bacterium | reverse complement strand
AATATTGTGCCGGGATACCAGGGCGCGGCAGACGTTAACCTGGCTATTGAGAGAGGGGAGGTTTACTGCTGGGCAGGAACCGTCGGATCTTTTTTTGTGAGCGAACCTGGCCGCACCTGGGCCAAGACAGGATTCGTTCGGGTACTCATTCAAGGTGGCAGAAAACGTGATCCGAGACTGCCCGAAGTTCCCACGATATGGGAGCTGATGGATAGACATAGAACGCCTGACGCCACACAGCGCCTGGTCGGAGTTCTCCTTGCCTCTGACGAGCTTGGTCATCCTTATGTTGGCTCCCCAGGTATCCCTGCGGACCGGGTCAAGATCTTGCGCGAGGCCTTTGTCAAGACGATGAATGATCCTGAACTCTTGGCCGAAGCGATAAAGCGGGATTGGACAGTGAATCCCACCTGGGGTGACGAGCTGCAGGCTATGGCAGGGGATCTCATAGGCCAACCACCGCAGGTCAAAGAAGACATAAAGAAATTTCTGGCGAAATAAAAAGGTCCGGTACGTGACCCAAGATCAGCCTGAGACGGAGTTAAAGCCAGAAGCGGCGAGCAGGAATTAAACGTGAGGGATATCGCGGAGCTGGTTGACTCATCATCCAGCGGACCAGGGTAGGCGATGAACGGGCGAGGCAGTAAACAAGGAGGGAAACGATGAAACGGTTAAAGTTTTTGGTGATCACAGTCATTACATTCATTGCGGTTGTGGCTTCGGTCAGGCACGCGGCAACTGCGCCCCTAGACGAATTGATCGCGGCCGCCAAGAAGGAAGGGGTAATTGAGTTCTATGCGCCCTCTACGCTTACCCCAGAAGGCGCGCAGAAACTGCGCGACGCTTTCAACAAGCAATACAGTCTGAACATTGCTTTGAATTATAACCCTTCGGGGGCAATGACGAGGGATGTGGGTAAGATAGTAGGCATGGCCGCCGCTGGCGTCCCTCCCGAATGGGATCTGATGGTGGTCCATGATGCCGCCCACGCCACGCTGTGGTTAAAAAAGGCGCACAAGCCGTTCGATTACGCGAAGGTAGGCGTTGATCCGCAGGTGATTGGATATGATAACGGGACTGTCATCTTAGCCAATCAGTTTGTTCTGCCCGCATATAACAAAAAGACTCTGCCGCCTAAAGACGTTCCCAAGCGTTGGGAGGATTTACTGGATCCCAAGTGGAAAGGGGGCAAGTTGGGGATGGGGACTGCAACCCACCATCTAGCCCGCTTGGCAACTTTTTGGGGTGAGGATAAGGCGACGAAGTACGTGAAGGGCTTGGCCAAGCAACAGCCTTCTTTGGGGCAGCTTGGGGTAATTTATAGCCGTCTTCAATTAGGCGAAATTCTCGTTGCAATCACGATGACTGATAGCTTCGTTCACAGGGCGGAGATGAAGGGCGCGCCTATTGTCCATGCTGAGGGGATCGAGCCGGTGATTTCACCCGCTTACAATGCAGGTGTGCTCAAGGGTGCTCGGCATCCCAACGTGGGGCATCTGTTTGCTGTTTTTCTTACGACGCCGCCGGCTCAGGAGATTTGGGAGAAGTACGGTGGGCAGAGTTCAGCTTTTGTGCCCGGGACCACAGCGTACAAGTACGCTCAGGGCAAGAAGGTGCTCTACATGACCCAGGATCAAGCTCAGATGGTGGACAGGCTGACCGCGGAATACGGGAAAATCCTGGGGTTCACAAAGTAGTAAACAAGGGTTGTCCATTCCGACGATCAAGGGGGCAATTGGATGCAATCGGCGGCGGCCCAAGGCGGAACGGTTCGCGTTCTAGCCCGGCTCCTCAATGGCGGGTTTAACGGCACGAGCATCTTTGCTGGCGGATTGCTGGTCCTGCTTGCGGTCATCGTTGGCGTGCCGGTGGCCATGGTGGTTCTCATGAGCTTGAGGACCGGTTTTCCGGGGGAGGGGGGACCGCTCACGCTGGCTAACTTCATCAGCGTATACACGGATTGGGGCACTTATGAGGTCCTAGTGAATACGGTTTTGTTTGCAACGGGAACGGTGGCAGTGACACTCCTCTTTGCGGTGCCGTTGGTGTGGATCCTGATGCGTACGGACATTCCCTTGAAGAAAACCATCTTCGTGCTTCTTACCGTCGGGACTCTCATTCCCGTTTTTCTGCGCACGATCGCTTGGATACTGCTGCTAAGCCCGAGAATTGGTTTGCTGAATCAATGGCTCTCTCAGATCTTCGGGTTGGAAGAGCCTCCGCTCAATCTTTACAACATTACGGGTATGGCTTTTGTCCAGGGGGTCTCCTTTGTGCCGAGCGCTTTCTTCATGCTGGCGGCCGCCTACCGTTCGATGGATCCTTCCCTGGAAGAGGCGGCGTACACATCGGGGGTAGGTAAGCTCAGGACGTTCTTGAAAATAAATATCCCGATCACCATGCCTGCCATCGCCGCCGTTATGGTTTATCTCTTCATGACGGGTATCGCCGTGTTCGAAGTCCCGGCGATCATAGGTCTTCCCGCAAGAATCCTGGTGCTAAGCTCTCTCATTTATACTTCTGCCAATCCCGCGACTGGGCTTCCGGATTACGGCATGGCGGGAGCTTACGGCGGTGTCATGCTCCTCGCCGGTTTAATTCTCGCCTATTTTTATGTTCGTGTTGTGCGGCAAGGTAAGAAGTACACCGTTATCACTGGCCGTGGCTATCGCCCAAGAGAGCTTGCGCTCGGGCGGTGGAAATGGCCCGCCATGGCTTTCGTTTTTTTCTATCTCGCCATAGAAGTATTTATCCCGTTTCTGGTCCTGCTTTGGACATCGCTTTTGCCTTACATGCGGCTGCCCTCGGCGGCTGCGCTGGCGACGATCAGTTTGAAGAACTACCAGTCGATCCCGGATTACGCGGGGGCCCGGCCGTTCATCAACACGGCGATCCTCATGATTGCCGTGCCCACCACCACGATGGTTCTCAGTGTGCTGATTTCCTGGGTCGTGATCAGAACGCAGGTGAGCTTCCGCGGGCTTCTTGACACCCTCGCCTTCGTGCCGCATGCCATCCCGGGGATTCTTCTCGCTGTCGGTCTGGGTTACCTTGGTATGGCGTACAGTAGTATCTTTCCTCTCTACGGCACCGTCATGATTATTGTTCTGGCCCATACCATCCACTGGATCGCCTACGGCACCCGAACGACCAATAGCGTTATGATCCAGGTGCACCGGGAACTGGAGGAGGCCGGGAAGGTTTCGGGAGCCTCAACCCCGCGAGTGCTCATCCGCATTGTTCTGCCCCTGGTTGCCGCCGGTATTTTGAACAGTTGGATCTGGGTAGGCATGCTCTCGTACCGTGAAGTGACTATGGCGCTGACTTTGTATACGCGCAATAACGTTGTGATATCGACTGTCGTTTGGCAGTTTTGGGGTAGTGGATGGATTCCGGAGGTATCGGCTTTGGGCGTGGTCCTAATTCTCTTCGCAGTGATCGTTGTGGCGGCTTTGCGGATCGCCCTCTCCAAAGTGGGCGAGATAGGCTCGGCGACCTAGCGAGCTGCCCGCACAATTTCGGATAGCAACGGATCGCTCCACTGAGCGTGACGGCTTCGCACAGGAGGCTATTTTTGGAAAAAGGTAATTCTTGAATGATAAGCATCAAGGCACTGTGCAAGTCATTTAAATCGCAACAGGGTAAGGTGGACGCATTGCGGGAAATCGACCTGGAGGTGAAGGAAGGGGATTTTTGTGTCCTTTTAGGCCCGAGTGGCTGTGGAAAAACCACCACCTTGCGTTGCGTCGCGGGATTGGAAAGACCGGACGGAGGGGAAATTGAAATCAACGGTCGGTTGGTCAATTCCACCAACTCCCGGATTTTTGTTCCCGCAGAGAAGCGGGATATCGGGATGGTTTTTCAATCCTATGCCATTTGGCCTCACATGAGCGTGTTCCAAAACGTGGCCTTTCCCCTGACGCAAGGGCAGAAACGTTACCCGAAACGTCTCGTAGCCGACAAGGTAGGCCATGCTCTCAAGCTGGTTCATTTGGATGGATTGGAAGAGCGGCCTGCCACCGACCTCAGCGGGGGGCAGCAGCAGCGTGTGGCCATGGCCCGGGCCATGGTGACCGAACCCAAACTATTGCTCATGGACGAACCGCTGAGCAACCTGGATGCGCGGCTTCGGGATGAGATGCGTCTCGAGCTTAAAAAAATCAACAGGTCCATTGGTGTCACGACGCTTTATGTGACTCACGATCAGGCCGAGGCGCTGAGCCTCGGCGACAAGGTCTGCGTCATGCACGACGGCGAAATCATCCAGATGGCGCCGCCTCATGAG
>JAUYJC010000533.1 GCA_030688735.1 Deltaproteobacteria bacterium | reverse complement strand
GGGGTAGTTCGTCGGGTTTTTTTTCTTCGTGTTTGGCTCTTGATGGACCGGTCCCGCCGTTGCCGCAGGAGACTGAGAAAGTCCTGGGCCAAAGGGGAGAGCGGTCTGCTCTTGTGATATACGATATAACTCTTGCCGCTTGTCCCGTCTACCGGAAGCGTCAATTCTTTAAATTCGCCTTTCTTGAGGCTATCCGAAATCACATCCTTGAATAGAATTCCCACGCCCACACTCCGGCTCACCGCGACCTTTACCGCCTCCGGCGACTCGCAGTGCATGACCGCCTTAACCGTTACACCCTGGTCTTTGAGACTGCGAATAAACTCCTTGGATAAACTGGGGCTTCCTAACGGCCGTCGCATAATAAAGTCAATCCGCCCAAGATCTTCCCACGTCAACTGATTTTTCCCAGCCAGAGGATGATCGCTGGCGACGAACGCGGCCCAAGGCTCGGTAAGGAAAGGCTCCATGGCGAGATGATGGTTCGCCGGAGGATTGTTAATTATGGCCAGCTCCACTTCGCCCTTGAGAATCAGCCGCTCTATGTTGAGTCTATTGTCCGTGCGCAGATTGAGGTCGACCCGAGGGTGTCTCTTTTTGAAACGAGCCAGAAGCGACGGTAATAAGACCGCCGACGGACTATAGCTTCCACCCACGGTGAGGGTTTTAACCTTAGCGGCCGAACGGCTAACTGTCGATGTCTGGATTAGTGAATCGTAGCTCCTGAGTATTTTCTTGACCTTTCCAAGAAAGACCTGTCCCGCCTCGGTCAGTTCAATTCCCCGACCGTTCCGCCGATAGAGGTGGGTATTAAAGTCTCGCTCCAGCGATTTTAGCTGCTTCGTGACCGCCGGCTGCGTGATGAAAAGCTCTTCCGAGGCTCGGGTCACGCTACGGTATCTGGCGGCAGCCACGAAAACCTTTAAACGATCCAGGGTCATGGTGATTCCTCTCCGTCAGTTGCTGCAAGCGGTTCCGAGGGGGGCAATATAGGTCAATGTTCGCCCAATAAGCAAGAGGGACGATCCCGTATAAACATAACCTTAGGGTTATCTCTGTTATGAAAAAATATCATTCGACATGGCGAGACCTGGAGGTGTAGGGTTAGCCCAGTTTAAAGATTGGTGTGCGATCGAAGCGGTTGGGGAAATCCGTAACCACCAGCTGCGATTGTTTATGGACATTCTGAACATCGTGAATCAAGTAACCGATCCGGCGTTTCTCGTTGATCGAACGCATCGGATAGCTGCTTGGAACAAGGCGTGTGAAAGGCTAGCAGGCTGCGACGCTCCCTCCGTCCTTGGCAAGCCTTGTTCCCAGGTGATGCGTGGAACCGACGTATTCGGGAACCGATTCTGTGACGAAAATTGCCCGGTGTTCAACATGTGCCTCCAAGGGGAGAAAGTAAACCCTTTCGAGGTCATCCTGCGTACCGCCGATTCTACGACCCTTCGGGCCAACCTATCGATCGTTGTCTTACGCCAATCCTCCTCAGTATTCACCATCATGCATCTGGTGAATCCCCTGGAGCCCGGAGAGAAGCACAAGGCCCGTCACGACAGGAAGGTATCTGTCCCGCGGTCTTCGGCTCCCGACCAACTCAGCCTGCGGGAGACCGATGCGCTGCGGCAGCTCGCCGCCGGGCGGAGTACCCACCAGATCGCCAACGGTTCGGTGATCAGCGGCGTCATAAAACAAGTGCTAGCGCAGGCGGCACACAGCCTCGAGGCCCCGCGGGTCCTTATGGCCTGGGAAGAGCCGGACGAGCCGTGGCTTTATCAGGTCCTGTTTTCTCACGGCGAGCTTTACGAGAACCGCTGGCCGCCGGGAAAGTTCAATTCCCTGGTCGCGGCTTCGCTTGAGGGCAAGAGTTTCTTCTCTCGGGATGTCCGGGATTTGGCGGCCGTGGTTGTCGATGCTTCTTCGTCGGATACGCGACGCTGGCACGGCAAGCCCTTGAACCGGGAGTTGGGGAAGCTTTTCAACGTGAAGAGCGTCCTATCCGTAAGCGTCCTGGGGGAGAATCTCAAAGGGCGGCTTTTCTTCTTGGACAAACTTTCTCTTACCTCGAAGGACCTCGTTATGGCTGACATTGTCGCCGGCCAAGTGGTGGCGAGATTGGACGCTTACTATCTCTTGCGGCGCGTTCAACAGTTGTCCGTCATGGAGGAACGCATGCGACTTTCACGCGACCTCCACGATGGCGTGCTGCAGAGTCTCGCGGCTGCCGGGCTCCAGCTCCAGGCCGCGCTTCAAGGTTCAAAAGAAAGTCCGGAAACGGCAAGGGAACAACTGGAGGGAATTCAGGGCATTATCGTCAAGGAACAGCGTAATCTCCGCTCCTTTATAGAAGAGCTTAAACCGACACTCGTTCCCACCGAGCGCGATATTAATTTCGAAAACCTTCTTGGACAGGTGATCAAGACGGTGGAGCAGGGATGGGGTCTAAGCGTGGATCTGAGAGTCAAAGGCGTGGACCTGGGAATAGAGGGTCTTTAGTGGCAGGGCCCTACTTTCGCGCAAGAAATTTATCACATAGTTCGGGAGGGGCTGGTCAATGCCGCGCGCCACGGCAAGGCGTCGGCGGCGCGTGTGGAGTTCGCGTTGAAAAATCGTCAGTTGCGCATCGATATTTCCG
>JAUYJC010000530.1 GCA_030688735.1 Deltaproteobacteria bacterium | reverse complement strand
GCGTCTTGCAAAGTCGTCGCCGGTTAGAACGAAACTTATCCTTTAGCATGCACATGCCACGAGTTCCAGACAAATGAATTTCACTTGGCAAGACGATCCCCCTGGAACAATGCGGTCCTTATGCCGAAGATCTCAGTCCGTGATTTTTCGTCCCTGGGAAAAAAAACAATTGTGATTCCAAAAGGTTAAATTGCGGAGATGAGAATCGGCACTACTAACGCGCCGTCATCACCGAGCGGAGATTGTTGAACAGAAACAAGAGCACTGCCGCGATGTTTCCAACTCCGCCCCATTGCTGAGCCGCCGTTGACAATGCGAGATCGCCGCCGACCCTTAGTAGCAGCGCTCCGTGCAACAGGACGAGATGAAGATAAAAACTTCGGCGGAACGGCAGCGCGATTCCGGTGATCGACGGAAAAATCACCGGCGCGTGGGCGAAGATCATCGAAAAGACAAATCCCAAGAAAATCGTATGCAACATCGCGTCATACTTCGGCCCGGCGACGAAATCATCCGCGAATATGATCCAGAGCATGCCCGCTGCGGCCAGCCAGAAATAGCCGGACAGCAAACATACGGCCATATAGCGCGGCAAGCCATGCTCGCGGACCGTGCGCCCAGCGATGTCGTAACGGAATAGCCATAGGGCGAGCGCCAATAGCGCCGCTCCGGCAATGCGAATTCCGGCGTCAAAGGCGGCTAAAGATATCGCGAGGCCGATCAGAAAGACCGCGACGCTCGCGCTCAAAAGCCAGGTCGCGTGCGCCGGCCGTTGCATCACGCGCGAGAGCTGCAGCCTTTCCCCGGCGATCATGAGCACGAGAAACCCGACCCACCAGGGTGCCGCGACGTTGAACGGCTGGGCCGCCAGCCAAAGTCCGTTGCCCACCGCCCACGCGATGGCGCTCAAAATCATCACGATAAAATGAGCCGCCGGCGCTATGCGGTAAAGGGAGACAAAAACCAAAATCGAAAAACAGCTTGCACCGAGCGCCAGTGCGGCGCCTAACTCAGGCGGAAAACCCAAGAGAACGGTCAAGACGCTAATACCTGCGAGCAGCGCCGCGCCATAGGGCCAAAGGCGGTCCAGCGCCACTGCCCGTTCCAGCGCGATCAATGTCCCGAGAAAACCGACGACCATCATGGGGCCGTGGTTTGACGACAGCTCTTGGTTAAACGCCGGCAAATCCAACCCCAGCCGAGCGGCGCCGGCCCAGAGACCCGCTAGCAGTGATGCCGCGCCTAATCCAAGAAGGAGAAATCTAAATTTGAACCGATTAAGCATGAAGGGGACTGGCTACTTTTTCGATCACGGGACAGACAGGGGGACAGGCAGCTTTTTGAAATACAAAGAGCAGCCAGTCCCCGAAAAAGTTGCCTGTCCCCGTTTCCGCGCCGCGAGCGCTCAACGTGCCGAACTGACTCCTGGAGCGGTCCACGTTTTCCAGGCGCACCGGCAATAACTGCCCTCTATATCGACGGCGGCTTAGCAAACCGCGCACCCATCCATATCACAGCGTCAACGATGATGCGCAACCAGTTGGAGACCATACGCCCTCCTAGTGCTCGCCAATGTTGCTTGCGACGAACACGGGAGACACGCGAAACAAAGTTCTTTTGTGTCGGACCCACGAGCCTTGTCTTAAAAATTGGAAAAGTCCGAGCAGAATTTTTGCATTTCTGAAAAAGTTTCACGCGGCGGACGATAGAGAAAGGTGAAAACGTTCAGGATTGATGATGGTACAACGATTGCGTATCGCGTCGCTAACGGACTTAAATCATCCGTTGACTCGATCCAGTCACCATGAAACTCGGCAAGGAAAGTCGATACGCCATTGAGGGATTAGTTGTGTTGGCGAGAAATCCCTTCGGCACAACGATACAGTTGCGCGACATCGCGGACGCGGGAGGGGTGCCGCAAAATTTTCTTGCGAAGATATTTCAAAAGCTCAAGAGGGCGAACATCGTCGCCTCTTCTCGCGGCGCGGTTCGCGGTTACGCCCTCGCCCGCCGTTCAAAAGCGATCAACGTTAAAGATGTTTTACTGGCGGTCGAGGGAAGCGACACTTTTGACCGCTGTTTTTTTTGGAGCGATCGCTGCGCGGAGGCGATTCCCTGCCCGATGCATATCCATTGGAAACGAGTACGGCAAGACATCGCCGCGTTGATGGAGCGCACGACGGTTGCGGACCTGGCTCGACATACCTATGCAAGAACAAGATTTGTTCCATCGGATACCCATGAGGCAGTGAACTTTGCGTTCAATATGATGAAATCGGATCACGGTACGGTTGGGGCGTCACACTTGTAATAGATGACCCCTTCGACGGTTCGAGAAGGAGACAAGAGATGAAAATAGCCTTTTCATCGGCGCTTGCAGCGATCATCGTTCTCAGCTGCGCGGTGGCTGTCAGGTCTGCCGATACCAAACCTCCAGCGGGATCCGCTCGGTTGCTAGCGCTCGGCAAACAAATTTACAGCCAGCAATGCAGCGCCTGTCACGGCGCGGGGGGCCGCGGAGACGGGGAAGCGGCATATCTCCTCTATCCCAAGCCGCGCGACTTTGTCGCCGCGAGATATCGGCTGGTCTCCACTTGGGAACGAGTGCCGACCGACCAGGATCTCTTCGACACGATCACGCGCGGCATGCCAGGTTCCGCCATGCCCTCTTGGGGGCATCTACCGGCGGAGCAGCGCTGGGCTTTGGTTTTCTACATCAAATCCCTCGCCGAAAAACCGCTCGTGATAAAACCGCAGAAAAATCCAAATCCCGACGGCAGCGGCGGCCAGGGAGTCATTCAACCCCCCAGCGCCCCTCCCTTCGATGCCGCCGCAAAAGCGCACGCGCTGGAGCGTTACAGGGACGCTTGCGCTTCATGTCACGGCGCCAGCGGTCGAGGCGACGGCACGGAAAAGCAAATCGACGAAGAAGGTTACCCCACAAGGCCGCGCGACCTGACTGCCGGCGTGTTCAAAGGAAGCCCCGATCCCGTTTCCCTCTACCGCCACATCGTCGCCGGCATTCCGGGAAGTCCGATGCCGATGAGCGATTGGGCGTGGGGCGACGACGCCTGGCATCTGGTCAACTACGTGCGCTCGCTTTCCAGCGACACCCAGCGCGAGCGCGTCGAAATGA
>JAUYJC010000521.1 GCA_030688735.1 Deltaproteobacteria bacterium | reverse complement strand
TCCATGAAGATCGACTGGCAGAGCGTCACCGTCGGCTTTCCTTTCTTTTGCAGCTCAATGGCGTCGTGGACACTCCACGACGTGCATGACCCTCAAGCGCCCAGGCCGGTGATCACCGCGTCACACCGGTTGACGATTTCCTCCATCATGGCTTTGGGCGCGCCCTGCATATGGGTCGGCTTGGTTCTAAATATCACTTCCTTGGGCTTGAACCTTTCCTGGACGAGATTCGCCAGCTCTTGAAACATCGTCGTCGAATTCGCCTGGCCATTGTCGATGATGCCGATTACTTTTCCTTCCAGCGAATCCAATCCCGCTATCAACGGGCGCTCTTGCGGATTCACGGTTGCCCGCGGGTCGAGAAATTTGAGCGTTGCCATGACCTGCCTCCTTAGCATTACAGCTCGACGATTAGTTCATCATCTACTTCGAAACGGCCGCGCGCCGCAACCGGGACCGTCACGCCGACGACGATAGCGGTGTCGTACCGCGCGATCATTAGCGATAAAGTCCGTCGATATATCCGGAACGATCCAACTCCTCGATAAACCGCGTATCGACGAAATCCTTCACATCCGCATTCTTCGCCGCTGGCACTCTCTTCCCCAGCTCGGCGAAAATAGTCCTGAAACCTTCCAGCGACGGATAAGGCTTCACCTGAATAAAGCTGCGCAGCAATTGATAGGAATCTTCCAACTCCTTTTCGTCCTTGATTTGCATTCGCCTGGCGATGGCTCGTTTGGCTGCGGCCGGATTTGCACGCATGAAATGAATACCTTCGATGACCGATTTGACGGCGCGCCGCACGATATCGGGATTTCTCCCGATGAATTTCTGCGTCGTATTGAGCCCGGTTTGCTGAAACGGAATATCCATTTCCTGCATATTGGCCAGTACCCGCATGCCCAAAGCTACGGCCTTGAGGTAATAGGGCGGCTGAATGATCGCGCCATCGATGGTTTTCCCCGCGGACATGGAGGCGAGGAGCACCGGCACATCTCCGACCTGAACCAAAGCTACGTCTTTTTCCGGATCGAGGCCCAACCGTGAAATGAGCAGTCGCGTCGTCCAGTCGGTAACCGTGCCGAAGCGAGTGATGCCCAATCGTTTACCTTTCAAATCCGCCACCGTGCGAATTTCCGGGCGGACCACGAGGCGGTAAATCGGCTTGTTCAGAAAGCTCATCACCATGACGACATCAGCTCCCTGCAATCGCGCCGGCGCCAGCAGGCTCGCCGAATAGACACACATGTGAATTTCTCCCGCGATCATGGCGGTCTGCCCGAGAGTGGTTTGCAGATAGAGGATTTCCGGATCGATGCCGTTTTTCTGGAAGAGTTTACCTTCCTCCGTTACCCACAACATGGCGTTGCTTATTGTCGCGCCGGAGTAGCCGATGCGAAGCTTATCCGCAGCGCCGATTGGCCAAGCGAAAATCAGCAGCGCAATGACGGCCAGCGTAAATCGTGTTCCGAACGCGATCCTCAACCCTCGATCCTCCATCCTCGACGCAATTTCCACCATCCTCGGCCTCTCAGTAAAGCCCATCGATATAACCCGCCCTGTCCAGTTCTTCGACGAATCTGAGATCGGCAAAATCTTTGGGGTCGGCGTTTTTCGCCGCCGGCATGCGCTTCGACAAATCATTCAAGATCGCTTTAAAGCCTTCCAAACTCGGATACGGTTTGGCTTGGGTAAACCCGCGCAATTGTTGGTAGGTTTCTTCCAGTTCCTGGGGATTCTTGATGCGCATGCGGATCGACAGCGCACGTTTGCTAGTTTCCGGATCTTTGCGCACCACCGCGGCGCCCTCGACGACCGCTTTAACCACGCGTCTGACGATGTCCGGCCGGGTGGCGATGTATTTCCTCGTCGTCATCAAGCCCGCGTGTTGATACGGAATTACGGTTTCTTCCAAGTTCATCATGATGCGACCGCCGTATTCGAGAGCTCGCTTGTGATCCGGCGGATCGAAGATCGCGCCGTCCACAGTCTTCGCCATCAATGCGGCGACCCGCGTCGGCGTGTCGCCGATCTGCAGGATGGTTACGTCGGTGTCGGGATTCAAACCAAGCTTAGAGACCATCAGACGGGTGCCGAAATCCGATGCGGTGCCAAAGCGTGACACGCCAAGCCGTTTTCCTTTCAAGTCCGCGGCGGTCTTAATCTCCGGTCGCACGACCAAACGAGAAACCAAATAATTCAGAAAACCGGCAATCATCGTCGCGTCAGCACCTTGAAGCCGCGCCGGCGTCAGGAGCAACCCAGTGTAGACCGCGAATTGTGTCTCACCCGCAATCAACGCAGTCTGACCGAGAGATGCCGCCAGATAAACGACCTCCGCGTCGATCCCGTTTTTTTCGAAAAGCTTCGCTTCCTTCGTTACCCAAAGCAAAGCGTTGCTCGTGGTCGTGCCCGAATAACTGATGCGCACCTTGTCGGCAGCGAAGGAGATATCGCCATTCCACAGGAAGCTGATAAGCAGGCTGATAAGTAGGAATCGTCCGCTCACGCCCTCACCCTTCCCCCTCCCGCATCCGCCGGAGGCGGATCACCCTCAGACTGAAACGGGCGAGGGTAAGACCGTTTAACTCGGTCCGAAACGCTTTGAACGATTTGAACGGCTTGAACGTTTTGAACTCTTAATCCCGAATGATCTTCGTCACGCTGCGCGTCGACCCGCCCTCCGGCGTGCTCTGTCCCCAAACGTGGATATATTGAGACTGCGAGCCGTCGCCGCCGGCGACAACGACGAGGACATCTTCCGGCTTATCGGTCACCGGGATCACGCTGTCGCGCGTCAATTTTAAATCGCTGCGGCGCTTGACCCGCTGGTGAAACGTTTCATCCGGGAGATCCTTCATGCGATAGGCGGCCCGTTCCCAAACGAATTTCTTCACGTCCATCTTGCTCAAGCCGTCGCCGGCGATGATCTTCGCGTGTTCCGGGCAGATGACCATGATCGCCTCCGGCCCCGAGGGTCCCTCCATGCGCTGGGCGAAGTTGGTGAGGATGCCGACCGCCTTCGTGCTGTCCAAATCCGACGCACGTATGGACGCGTCCGCGCTGATCGCCGTCACCGTGCTTTGATCGGCTTTGAAACCACGTTCGACGTGGAGCGGCTCCCAGGGACTCGCCTCTTCGTTCTCGCCGATGCAGATCGAATATTTTCCAGGCCAGCCTAAAGTTGCTTTGCAGGTCGTGCCGGGATACGAGCCGCCGACGTTGCGCTGAATCAAACGCACGAAGCGGCCAATCGTCGCGTTGGCGCGCCAGCCTTCGCCAAGCGCGTTGGCACCGCCGTTGACGTTGAGTTGCTGACGGATCGGACCATTAACGATAATCATCACCGCCGGCCCGCCGGTAGTCGCTTGCAGCGCGTAGAGATTCAACTTCGGATCGGTGATCGCTTCAACGCAGGCAATCAGCGTCGGCATATACTCCGGCTTGCAGCCGGCCATCACGGCGTTGATCGCAATCTTTTCAACCGTCGCGGGCGCCCAGCGCGGCGGCACGGCACCGATGACATCTTGCGGGGCGCGCTTTACGGCGGCGAGCATCCGCGCGACGCGCTCTTCGGTCGGCGGGATGATGGGCAGCCCATCGCTCCAACCTTTCTCTTCGAAAAACTCTTGCGCCGCCCAGAGATCGTCGCCGACTTCAATTCGTTCAGCTTGTAACTGGTTCGCATCCATATCCCAATACCCTCAAAAAACTCGCCCGAGAATTTTCAAGTTTCTGCCAACTCGAAACCCGGAACACGAAACTCGAAACCGCCTTGTCAGGCCACTTTCGCTTTCGCCGCTTCCGGATCGATCAAAAGATCGACCAGCTTGTCGAACGCCGCATCTGCCCTCTTGCTGACCTCATCCAGCTTCACCGTCCCGATGGGATGTTGGACGACCAGCACTGGATGGTCAGGCGCGCCGAAGGCTTCTTTCTCGGATTTTGCCAACGCATCAAAGGCGTGGGTGATGACGGTCACGGCAAACCGGCCGCGTTTCTGTAATTCGATGGAGTCGTGGACACTCCACGACGTGCACGATCCTCAATCTCCAAGACCGCTGAGAATGAAGTCCGCCTGGGCCGCCAAATCGTCGAGCACTTGTTTCGGCGCCCCCTGCTGGGCCGTGAGCTTGCGCCGCTTGACGACGCCCGCGACGCCGTATTTCTCCCGCAACAGTTGCTCGAAACGCTCGCCCAGCTTGTCCGCGTTCGGCTTGCTGTTGTCGAGCAACCCGACGACCTTCCCGCGTAAATCCGGGAAACGCGGCAGCGCGGGGACTCGCGCCGCAGTCGTCGGTGCCTTTCCTTCAGGACTCAGTACGATCATTTTGAGGTCCTCCCTTCCCTTACCGATCAGAATAGTGCTTTCTGCACGACTATAGTCGAGCAAGCGCGCCGCTGTCAAAGGCACGCCAGGGCACGGACGCAAACTTTACTTGCCCGGCTCTTTACACTAAACTCCGACGCAGCAACGAGGAGATTCGAGTGGCGACCGAAAACGATCTTGCCCTGCTCACCGATCTGTACCAGCTCACGATGGCGCAGGCCTATTTTCAAAACCGGCGCATGGAGTCTGCGACCTTCAGCCTCTTTATCCGGGCCTATCCGGCCAACCGAGGATATTTTGTCTCCGCCGGCCTCGAGGATGTGCTCGAATTCCTCGAAGGGTTCTCCTTCGACTCCGCGGCCATCGACTATCTTCATTCCCTGAAACTCTTCGCCGATGATTTCCTGGATTTCATGAAAAGCCTGCGGTTCACCGGGGAGGTTTGGGCGATCCCGGAAGGACGACTGTTTTTCAAGGATGAACCGATCGTCGAAGTCACCGCGCCTATCATCGAAGCCCAGATCGTCGAGACTTTCATCATCAATCAGATCAATCTCCAATCGCTGATCGCCACCAAAGCCGCTCGCTGCGTCCATGCGGCCGGGGGCCGCGCCGTGGTTGATTTTTCCCTCAGACGCACGCACGGCATCGACGCCGGCATGAAGGTGGCGCGCTCAAGCTATCTCACCGGCTTTGCGGGGACGAGCAACGTGCGCGCCGGCCGGCGTTACGGAATGCCCGTCGTCGGCACCATGGCCCATTCCTTCGTTTCCAGCCACGATCACGAGATCGACGCCTTTCGCAGTTTTGTAAAAAGTTTTCCGAACAACTCGATCCTGCTGATCGACACCTACGACACCATCGCCGGCGCACGCAACGCGGTTCAAGTCGGCAAAGAGATGGCCGCCAGAGGCGAGCGTCTTCAGGGCGTGCGGATTGACAGCGGCGATCTCGCCACGCTGGCGCGGGAGGTGCGCAAGATATTCGACGCCGCAGATATGAAGGAGGTAAAGATTATCGGCAGCGGCGGCTTGGACGAATTCGATCTCGCGGAGTTTTCCGATGCCAATGTCCCCTATAATAGTTACGGCGTCGGCACGAAAATGGGGGTTTCGGGAGACGCCCCATGGACCGACTGCGCTTACAAGCTCGTCGAATACGGCGAGCGGTCCGTATTGAAGCTCAGCACCGGCAAGGTCTCGCTGCCGGGCAGAAAACAGGTCTTTCGCCTAACGGCTGCTGGGAACCAACTTCAAAAAGATGTGATCGGTCTGCGCGAGGAAAGCATCGAGGGAACCGAACCGTTGCTACAACAAATCATGCAAGACGGCAGGATCACCCGGCCGCTGCCGACGCTCGAAGCCTCCCGAGAGACTTTTCGCGAAGAATTCAGCCGCCTTCCGAACCCGACTAAAGCGATCCGCGATCCGGTCCTATACCCCGTGGAATTGAGCGCCGGACTCTCCGAACTGCGGCAAGAATTGGAACGGCAAGTTCGCCGATCGTCCTGATGCCTCGGTTCTTCAGATTGCGCAGTCTTGCAAAGCCAACGTTCAACAGCAAAAGTGGAATAAGAACTTCTCCTCATGAGTGACCCGATAATCACGGCCTCGCCTGCGCCAACGGCAAAGTTCACAATCGTTGCCGGCGTTGCTAAACCTCATGAAATCTGGTCAATTTGCCGGTAATCGATGGAACCGACCCCCTCCTTCGCTCCCCTGCTGATCGTCGTGCTGCTGGCATTTGTCGTGCCGATTCTGTTGTCGCGGTTGAGGCGCATCTCGCTCCCTATCGTGGTCGGAGAACTGATCGCCGGCATCTTCGTCGGGCGAAGCGGCACGGGATGGGTCACGCCCGGCGAGCCCGTTCTCACGATTCTGTCCGAGTTCGGCTTCGTCTTCCTGATGTTTCTTTCGGGAATGGAGATCGACTTCCGCAGCTTACAGAACAACGGAGCTAGTGGTGCGAGAAAAGATAGTCCAAGATTTGGAGCGCTCTCGTTGGCTTTGCTCAGCTTTGGTTTGACCCTACTGCTGGCCACCGCTAGCGGTTTCGGTCTCACCTATCTCAACCTGGCGCACAATCCGTGGTTCATGGCGCTAATTCTCTCGACAACGTCGCTCGGCGTGGTGGTGCCGGTGCTCAAAGAAAGAGGCATCATCGCGCAACCGTTGGGCCAAGCGATTTTGATTTCCGCCGTCATCGCCGACTTCGCCACTATGTTGCTGATTACGGTGGCGGTGGCGATGTTCTCGCACGGACTGACGGCCAAGATATTATTAGTCGGACTCCTGTTCGTCGCGTTCTTTTTCGCGTTTTATTTTGGCGCTCTAATGAATAAGGTTTCGGCGCTGCGGCGGAGCATCGAGGAGCTCAGTCACGCCACCGCGCAGATCAAAGTCCGAGCGTCGTTTTTCTTGATGATCATCTTCGTCGCGCTGTCCGAGGCGTTGGGCACGGAAGTGATTCTGGGCGCGTTCCTCGCGGGCGCGATCATTGCCCTGTTGTGCACGCCGCACGACGCGGAATTGGTACACCAGCTCGAAGCCGTCGGCTTCGGCTTTTTCATCCCGATCTTTTTCATCATGGTGGGCGTGGGCCTCGATCTGCCGCTCTTGTTCCGGTCTGAAAGCGCGCTCTGGATGGTGCCGCTTTTGGTGCTGTCGGCGATTGTCATCAAGCTCGTGCCCGCTCTCATATTCACCCTCTCTTTTACCTTCAAAGAGGCTTTGGCTGCAGGAACCCTGTTGTCCGCCCGTCTCTCCCTCATTATCGCCGCCGCCGCCATCGGCGCGCGCATCGGCATCATCGGCGAATCCACCAGGGCGGCCATCATTCTGGTCGCCATTGCGACCGTCATGTTGGCGCCGTCGATTTTCGTCCGACTGGTTGCCGGGCGTTCCACCAGCCGGAACCGACCCATCGTGGTCGCGGGGGCGGAAGAATTGGGGCTACAGGTCGCCGAAAATTTACAGGCTCATCACGAACGCGTCGTGGTCGCGGATTTCGACGAAAAACGAATAGCGCGGGCCGGCCAAAGGGGATTTGAAGCGGTGAAGGTGTCGGTGGACTGGCGCGATAAGGAAGCGGACAAGATATTTGAATTGGCGCGCACCCTGGTCTGTACCTACGACGACGCAAGTCTGGCCTTGCGAGTGTGCCGCATCGCCAAAGAGTTGTTCAAGCTCGAGCATGTCGTAGCACAGGTTGCCGATCCCGCCGATCTGCCCCGCTTCGAGGCGTTGGGCGTCTCGACCACCAACGCAACCCGGGACCGCTCCCGCCTGATGTCTTTGCTCACGCGCAACCCGGCAATGTACGCGCTGCTCTCGCGGACGGACGACGACAAAGAAATCTCCGAGGTGGTGGTGCTCAATGAAGCTTACGTCGGCAAGAAACTGCGGCAACTCGATTTACCGGGGGATATTTTGGCGCTGGCGCTCCGGCGCGAAGGCGTACTGCTCGTGCCCCACGGCGATACTCGCTTGAACCGCCACGATCGATTGACATTATTGGGTTCGATCAGCGATGTCACCTTGGCGCAGCGAATAATGGGAGGAAATCAGAATACCTGATCGCAGATCGGCGGAGAAAAGCCGCCGCGGAAGAGTTGTTCAATCGATTCTAGAACCTCATCACCGCCGCGCCCCAGGCAAAGCCGGCGCCGAAGGCGTTGAGCAACACCACGTCTCCCGGCTTGATCCTCCCTTCGCGCCTCGCCTCGTCCAGGGCGACGGGGACGGAAGCCGCGGAAGTATTGCCGTACTTATCGACGTTGACGACGACCTTTTCCATCGGCACGCGAAGCCGCTCGGCCAAGGCGACGATGATTCTACGGTTCGCCTGGTGTGGGATTACCAAAGAGACTTGCTCGATGCCGATGCCCGCCTCTTCCAGCGCCTGGCGGCTGATCTCTTCCATCGAGCGCACGGCAACTTTGAACACCTCTTTGCCGTTCATCGTGATGGTGTGCTCGTTGTTTTGAACCGTTTCCGGATTGGCCGGCCTGAGCGACCCTCCCGCGGGGACGTAAAGTGTTTTAGCGTGGGAGCCATCGGTGCGCAGGAGCACGCTAAGTATTCCACGGTCGCCACTCTCCGAAGCCCCCAACACCACAGCGCCGGCGCCGTCGCCGAAAAGTATGCAGGTTGAGCGGTCGTCCCAATTGAGCAACCGGCTGAGCGCGTCGGAACCCAACACCAGCGCCGTGCGCGCCCGCCCCGTGCGAATGAACGAATCCGCCACCGCCAGGGCGTTCAAAAAACCGGCGCAGGCGGCGTTCACATCGAAGGAAAACGCCTTGCGCGCTCCGAGCATATCCTCGAGCACGCAGGCGGAGCTGGGGAAAAGATAGTCCGGCGTGACGGTGCCCATGATGATGGCATCCAGGTCGTTGGCCTCCATCCCCGCGTCCGCCAAGGCGCGCACCGCGGCGTGGTAGGCCATGTCGGCGTTGCCTTTCCCCTCTTCCAGTACGTGCCGTTGTTTGATGCCGGTGCGCACAGTGATCCACTCGTCGCTGGTCTCCACCATTCTTTCCAAGTCCCGATTGGTGATGACCTTACTGGGAAGTTCCGACCCGGTGCCCAAGATCACGCTTCGCCGATGCGCCCCGCTCATTCAGGCCTCCGAAAAATTACGCAGGCGTTGGTTCCGCCGAATCCGAACGAGTTAGACAGCACCACGCGGACATCGGCCTTGCGTGCCTTATTGGGCACGTAATCGAGATCGCAGGTCGGATCCGGGTTCTCGTAATTGATGGTCGGTGGAATGATTCCGTGGTGCAACGTCAGCGCGGAGAACACGCCCTCGACCGCGCCCGCGGCGCCGAGCAGATGCCCGGTCATGGATTTCGTCGAGCTGACAGCCAATTTGAGCGCGTGCTCGCCAAAAACTCTTTTGATCGCCTGGGTCTCGTTGGCATCGTTATATTCCGTTGAAGTGCCGTGGGCGTTGATGTAGTCCACTTCGCTGGGCGCGATGCCGGCGTCTTTCAGCGCCAGGGCCATGCAGCGCGCCGCGCCGTCTCCTTCCGGCGCCGGCGCGGTGATATGATAC
>JAUYJC010000515.1 GCA_030688735.1 Deltaproteobacteria bacterium | reverse complement strand
CAGGGGGCGAAGCATTGCCGGCAAACAATATGGAGGCGGTCGTCACAGACGTAATGACCCTTGGCCGGATAGAAGCAGGCTTCACAAGGGAGGGGGTCGAGGGATTTCATTATGGGGTTGTATGTCAGAGGAAAGGGTCTCTCTTCCTTTCGTCTTTTCACGGAAAGCCACCAAGTTGGGCTGATCGTCTCGATACGAATGAATGCGATCGGCTCGATCTGGAGTTCGAGGCTGAACTTGCCGATCAGGACGGACTAAAGGGACGTAGGTCCGAATAGTCCGTTATCACCAAAAGGATTTCGCCTCCCACCCGTTTCTGATTATCACCTGCTTGCCCACCGTGACCCCTCTCAAAACGCTCCGCCTCGATACTCGCAGCAACCTTCCAAGCCTCGTCGGCCCTAATCCGCCGACTCGAACGGCACCGGGGTCAGCACCGGGGTCAGGCCCGCCGATCTTGACTGTCTTTCCCTGAGGCCTGGCAATCCACGGGCGAAAACACCATCAGGTGTGTTTCTTGAGTCCCGAATTCAAACTCCCACGTCAACTTCCACGTTTTCGTAATTCCGAAAATAAGAAAATGTCCGGGGGGGGCGTCAGCCATCTGGCGGCTAAGAAGGTTTGCACCTGGGACAACCTTTGGGATGACAGGCGCCGCAGTAAATTTTGCCACAGCGGAGGCAGGGGGCGAAGCATTGCCGGCAAACAATATGGAGGCGGTCGTCACAGACGTAATGACTCTTTGCGGGATAGAAGCAGGCTTCACAAGGGAGCGGGTCGAGGGATTTCAATATGGGGTTGTATGTCAGAGGAAAGGGTCTCTCTTCCTTTCGTCTTTTCACGGAAAGCCACCAAGTTGGGCTCGTCGTCTCGATGCGAATAAACGAGATCGGCTCGATCTGGAGTTCGAGGCTGAACTTGCCGATCAGGTCTTGTATTTTGCCTTTCAGTTCCCTCTCGATGGCCTCGATCTTGCCCACGGTTTTCTCTTTTTCTTCGGCCGCGGCCGCTTTTCTTTCCTGCCATTGGCGGTGTTCGTGAATAAGAGTCTGGTAATAATCATGGACCCGCCGGATATCTCGGTTCATCCGGCGCTCCACGCTGAGAAGAAAGCCACTCAACTCCTCCTTGACGATCTTCTCTTGAGCATGCCAGAAGGCCGTCAGGACTCTTTCGCTGCTTTCTCGCTCCGCCTCTCCTACAGGTTGCTCAGCATAGTTGTGGAGCCCCACGGGAAAGCCCGTGGCACCTTCCAGTACGCCCGTGGGGCGGAATCCAGAGCGAGAGCCCTCGGCCAAGGCAGGGGCTCGAGTCGAAGGGTCGATAAGATCGAGAGTCTCGGATGTTGTTTTCTGCACTGACAGGTTCAGCTCGTTGATCAGACAGGCGAGGATCCCTTCTTGGCGGTCATCCGAGAGGGCGGAATACTTGGAGTAGCCTAAGAGATAAGAGATGCGCTTCTCCTCCTTGCGCTCGACGTGGAAGACGGCATTGTGGAAAACCACTTTTTTCTCCAGCCGCTCTTCAAGCTACTCCATCCTCACGGGGAACGGCGCAAGACTCACGGTTGAAAATTTTCCTCCGTCGCCCATGAGCCTGGCCATTTTCTTTAAGAGCTCTGAATCATAAGAGACGGAAATCCCTTCGCGGTCGTCGCCCGAGAACGAAAGGTTGGCGTGCTCCGGGATCTCCAACACCCCAGCTACGTCAGCAGGGAGAAGCACCTCCAGACCGTCGCCCCTCGGCTCCAACACGGCGCCGCTCTCCGTGAGCAGACGCGCGGTAAAATCACCAAGTGATGAGCTCAAACCTCGTAGTCCTCTCCAAAAACTTCTCGGTCCAATTCTTTGGATTTAAGATAATCGGACTTGGCCTTCACCAGATCCTCGCCGAACGATTCGAAGCGAGAGCGAGCCTCGTCGTGGTTGCGACTGCGCACCCAAATCTCCATGACGACGTCCTCAAACTCCCGTTCCTCTCCCAAATAACCCAGCAGCGGCTCGATCTCGCCGATGACCATCTCAAACATGTTGATCTTGTTCTCCAGGATATTGAGGATATGGTCTTCAATCGTCTCTCGAACCGAAAGATTGAAGATGAAAACATCTCTGGTCTGACCGATTCGGTGCAGCCTCCCGATCCGCTGTTCGATCCTCATAGGATTCCAGGGGAGATCCAAGTTGATGAGCGTATTGCAGAACTGCAAGTTTCTGCCCTCGCCGCCCGATTCCGTTGAAAGCAGTATCGGCAGATCTTCGCGAAACCGCCGAATCGCCTGCTCCTTTTCCGCGGACGGAAGGTCGCCACGAAATACGGCGAAGGGAAAGCCTTGGCGCTCAAGCATGGCAGCGACCGAGTCCAAGGTTTTCAAATACTGGGTGAAGACCACCTTCTTCTCCTCGGGGTTTTTTAAAAGAATTCCCAGCAGGGCTTTTTCTCTGGAGGTCTCGCCGACGCTCGCGGCGAGATCGAGCAGGTGGTCCACGGTCTCCGGCCGCTCGGCTCGCAGGCGCAGAAGAGTAGCGCTCAAAGCGGAGGGGCTGCTGCCCGCCTCCCGCAAAAGCAGATGCAAGAGGGATCTGGGAAGCGAATCTGAATGCGCCCGAGCGAATTCGGTGATGCCGTTGTAAAGTTCCCGCTCGGCCGCGCTCGGTTCCAACCGCTGCGTCACGGCAAAGCGCCTGGGCAGCTTCAAGTCAATCGCGCTTCTGGTATTGCGGATCATCACGTCCCTCAACAGCTCCCGAAGTTTGTCCTTATTGGCCGGCTTGGTGGGGTCGCCCCGCTGCACGTAGGCTTGCTTAAACAGCCGCTCGGTTTTGAACTGTCCGGGCTGGAGGAGCGTGATGAGATTGAAAAGCTCAATCAGATGGTTCTGAACGGGCGTCGCGCTCAAGAGGAAGATAAAGCGTTTTTTGATTTCATTGACAAGCTTCCAGTTAAGGGTGTTTCTGTTTTTCAGGTGATGAGCCTCGTCGACCACTACGAGATCGAAAAAGTTGCCGGCCACGTGGGAGAAATTCTTGCTGCTCTTTGCGGTGTGAATTGAAGCGATTATAAACGGCTGGCGCCAGAAACGTTCCGCATCGGCGCTAATGAGCGGGTCCTCGGTGGTGGCGAACACGATGGCGAATTTCTGCGCCATCTCCTCTTGCCACTGGGAGACAAGGGGAGCGGGGGTCAAAATGAGAATATTCTTGACCATCCCCCGCAGCAGGTACTCTTTCATCAAAATTCCCGCTTCGATGGTCTTCCCAAGCCCGACTTCGTCGCTCAGAAGAACCCGTCCATGAAAATATTTCAGCACCTTTTTTGCGGTTTCGAGCTGGTACCAATAGCGCTCGACTCCTTTGATTTCGTTCAGGCAGAGAAGATCATCAAACCCCCTCTGAATTTCGAGGTGAGCGTACTCGACGCGTAATTGACATTGCTTTAACGTCCCTTGGCTTTGCAGCATCGCGGTCATGGCCGGAAAATCGGGGGGTGCGAAGCGGATAGGAACTCTATAGGAAGGCAGCGCCGGGATGGCCGACGGCACCGCTGCGACTTGCGCCTGAGCTTTTCCCGGCTGAAGCTCCGTTTTGCCCTCAGTCGCGCTTGTCAGTTTCGGCGCCGCCGGGGTCACCGGGGCTCCTTTTTCCTTGACCGGGGTTTGGACCTGGTTCCGAGATGATATGCGCTCGACCAAGCGATTGTGTTCGTGGAGGCGGATTAGATCCCGGGCGCGATCGAGCGCCTTTCTTGCTTCCTGGGGAGAATCCATGAGAAGGCGTTGGCGTCTTTGCAGCTTCGTCGCGACCGTGAGATTCTCCTTGGCTTTTGTCAAATTTCCACTCATCGCCTCGATCTCACTCAGCATGGCATAATCCCGCCAGGAGGAAGCCAGCTTGATCCGGCGCATCAGCCAAGGTCGAGCAAGGTTCGGGTCTCCCATTTGACCGATGGTCAAGGCCACAATATCCTCCAAAAGCTCGATATCGTCCGGGAAGCGTTTGAGGAGGCTCTCAAGACAACGGTAGGCCTTCTCAGGTTCATCGCGCTTGCGGAATTTTTGGTAGGCTTTGTACGTGTCGTCGGGGTCTCTTTCAAAGAAGTCCACGACTTTCATTTTTATCTTGAGGTTAGTCAGTTTGTCAATTTGTTTAACCGTGATTCGCAATAAAAAGGCGGCTTTGTGGAAAAGGTTTGGAATTGAAGCCGATCAAAACCTAAAAGGGAGGGGCAATCCGCTACCGCGCCGCGATCCTTACCGACGGCTTGCCAATATGAATATGCGGGCCTGTGGCGGCGCCCGGCACGGCGTTTTTAAATGCCACAAACGGAATGCGCGAATCGCGTAGGTGTTTGATCAACGCCCTACCCTCTGAACTATCGGGATGAAGTGCTACGTCAATGGCATTGCGGTGGTCGAACCCCATGCGATCGTGGGTCCGGGTCTGGCCGTAGGCGCTGATAGGTAGGTTATGGCCGAAGGACTGTGAGAAATATTTCTCGACCTTGGGCGTTTCTTTGAGCGACCAGGAGGAGCCGCCGTTGAAGCGAGACAGACGTGCCGTTTCACTGAATTCGTTGACGGCGAGGGGCGGCAGGCGCTCCAATTCATCCCCCACGGTCGCTTCGGCGAGCGCAAGATCGATTTCCGACAGCGTGCGCCTGGCTTCCTGGATTTGCATGAGCGCGGCGACAAACGCGCGCTCCGCCTCGGACACTTCGGCCTTTGGGATCGCGCCATCCTGGTGGAGCTTGCGCTTCTCGATCACCAGAGCCCTGAGACCCCGTTGTTCCTTCTCGAACGAGGCGAGCAGCTTTTGATTGCGCGCCCATTCTTCCTTGAGTCTTTCCAGAACCTCTCCCGACGCACCATGCGCCCCGCCATCTCCGGGTTTACTGACGGCCGCCGCGCCCTGCTCGCGTCGGCTGAAGGGAGCGACCCAAACGATCAGAACCAAAGGAAAAATCACTGCGGCGATGATGATGAGTCGGTTTTTCATGACATGCATGGAGCACAACATGACTTGATAAAAAATTCTAAGGTCACAGAGCAAACCGGTCAAGGCATTATCCGCTGGATGCGAGTCTGACCTTGCGCCGCGATGGCGCGGATTTGCCTGACACTGGAAACAACGTCCCTTACGCTCTCGCGGTTGCCAAACTCTTGGACAAACATTTGTGGCCCACCGCGGCCTGCCCCAGGGTAAAGTGCGATTCAATCAGGCCCCGCCCCCATAGGTCAGTTGCCTTCGCTGCCCCGAAGGTGCTAAGAATCAAACTCCATATCGTGAGGTAAATCCTATGAAACTCTTTTCCTACGGTCCCTGACCCTACGCCCACAGGACAAGGCTTGTCCTGGCCGAAAAACGGCTTCCCCACGAACTGATCGAATGCGACCTCAAGAATAAATCCAAGGAGCTGCTCGAACTGAATCCTTACGGCAAAGTGCCGGTGCTGGTGGACGGCGAGGCGGTCGTGTACGAGTCGGCGATCATCAACGAATACCTCGAGGAAAAATATCCGGCCGTGCCGCTCATGCCTGAAGACCCGTTCAAGCGGTCCCGAGCCCGCATTTGGATCGACTACTGCAATACGCGCGTGCAGCGCGCCGGCGGCAATATCGCCCATGACTACCAGGTCGAAAAATCAAAAGAGGAACTAAGTCAGTACCTCGAAACGTTGGACCGCGAGATGAGGGATCGGGAGTATATCGCCGGCGATTATTCCCTCGCCGATATTACCTATATCCCTTTCTTTTGCCGGCTCGAACGCTACCAAGCGAAGATCGGCAACGATCTGCCGCACGTGAGAGCCTGGATGGATCGCCTGCTCTCCCGGCCCGTCGTTCGGGGCACGCCGTAGCCGAGCGAAATTCGAGCAATTAGGCGCCTGCAGGCGGTTTTCTTGGCGACCCTCTTCGCCTCTGGGAGTTAGCCCTGCGGATCGGCTTGCGTTTGACCGCGGCACTCGATAGCATCCGGTCTCATCTATGAACCCATCCGCGCCGTCCATTCGGGATTTTCTCCACCAGGTGACATTCCTACAGGACCTTGACGACCAGACTTTGTCGATCTTCGCATCGCTTTTGGTGTCCAAGACGATCAAGAGCGGCTCGGTGATCTTTCGCGAGCTGGACGACTCCGACGCGCTGTACATCGTAGAGCGTGGGCAAGTGGTCATCAGTAAGCATGTGAGGGGCGATGTAGACATTGTCTTGACGCGATTCAAACCAGGTGATTTTTTCGGCGAGATGGGATTGTTCGATGCCGCACCGCGCTCGGCCACGGCCCACGCGGAATCTGAGACGGCCCTCTGGCAGCTCAGCCGCCACGCTTTCGAACAAATTTTTTCCGATCACCCGGAGATGGCCGCCCGAATCTGCTACCGTTTGGTCACGATCTTCATTCAGCGATTGCGCGCGACCAACGAGCAGGCGCGCGAGGCCGTACGCTGGGGCCTGGAAGCCACGGGGTATTCGCCCGAAGGAACTCCAGTCGCCTTCGGACGCAAATCTACCTAATTTTTTATCTTATGGTAGAACCCGCAAAGCTCGAGCTTCTAACGACAAGGCCCGGCGAACCCGGTTTTGAGATTCACGAAGTCCAAAGTCACCAGGCGTATCTGGGGTTCAAACCCGAGCGACCGCCGACGACCGAGTGGGAGCTGACGCCTCTGCCGCGCGGCGTCGACGGCTCCAGAAACTATATCCTCAAGAGCCACAAGCGCGACAATTACCTGCTGCTCGACCCGCAAGAATATTTTCTCTGGGAACATTTCGACGGGCACCATTCGCTCAATGAAATCGGCAGAGCCCTACATTTCGAATTCGGTTCTTTCGACTTCGAGATCATCCGGCATTTTCTAGGAAAACTCTATTTCGCCGGACTGCTCAACGAACTCCAAACGACGGGGCTACGTCGCAGTGCAGCGCGCAGGCAGGTGCGGTGGTGGGAGCGCTCCTTCGCGGCGATGTCAGAATATTGGAGCCGAATAACAATCCGAGTCAGCGACGCGGACCACTACTGCGCGGCTCTATATGATCGCGGCGGCTTTCTACTTTTTCGCTGGCCCTTCGTGGTCTCCTATGTAGCGCTCCTGGTAGGCGCGATCATCGCACTTTCCCGGCTTTGGCCCCATATGGCGAAAATCGCAGGGCGCGTGGCGGCCCGACCGTTGCTCAGTACCGCCATCATGCTGGCGACGATTGTGTCCGTAGCCATGCTCCATGTGTTGGTGCACGCGCTCGCCTGCAAAGCGTACGGGCGAAAAGTGCGGGAGATGGGCTTTTTCTTGCTCCAGGGCTTACTGCCGACTTTTTATGCCGATGTCACGGACATATTCTTATCGAGCCGCCGAGTTCGCGTAATGGTCGACCTGTCAGGCCCCATGGTCGAGGTCGTCTGTGGCAGCATAGCCTTCATCGGGGCTTACTGCGTTGAAGCGGGGTTCACTCAAACCCTGCTGTTTGGCGCAGGTCTTCTGCTGTGGGAGAGCGCGCTGCTTAATCTTTATCCGTTCAACTTTCTCGAATTGGACGGTTACAACGTTCTAGCGGATCTACTGGCGATGCCGACGCTTAGGCAACGCGCGCTAGCATTGGTCCGCCGGCTGCCACATCGCCTGCGCAGTGGGAAAATGCCCAATAGAGCGGAATGGATACAGCTCGGATATCTTGGGCTTTGTCTGGTTTCCGTGCTCGCCTATATCATCGCGCATCTGGACGCCATCGGCGTGAAACCGTTCGCTTGGCGTTCTGGTCCGTAACCGTTGTGGTTTATTCTCGGTCAAGTCGGCAAAGTCGGATTCCTTAGTTCGGCCGGCTATCCGGCACGCGGGTACTCAGAAAACAGTACAATAATCGTCGACCCACAATTCGGATCTGCGTGCCCGAGCCGCCCGAACGGCCGCTGGTCCTGTCGGCGCCTTCCTTATTTCCCATCTCGGCTCTTTCCACCTGCGAACGACTACCACTTTCCAACAACCGGGTAGTCGCCCGCCTGACCGAAATTAGTGACGCACAGATCGACCTCACAACCGTCCCATCGTCCGTTGCCATTTAAGTCCAGAAACCAGTCGCCGGTCCTCGGGTCGAAAACGCCGATCTTGCTCTTGCCTGTCCCGTCCCAGTCCCCGGACACGGGCTGACCCACGATCCCGAACGAAAGACAACGATCCCTGGTACAACCATCCCAATTGCGGTCGCCGTTATAGTCAAGGAACCACTCGCCTGTACTCGGGCGATAGAGTCCCAATTGAGTGATGCCATCACCGCTCCAATCCCCGGGGACCGGTATGTCACCCATACGGAAGACCTTCAAATAACCGCATCGATCTCTATCGCAGGCGTTTAATTTTCCGTTACCGTTAACGTCCAGATACCATTTGCCCGTCCTCGGTCGAAATACCCCGATTCGATCATACCCACTGGTGTTCCATCTTCCGGTTATCGGTATGTCTGTTCTTTGCCCATAGGGTCCCAGACAAATGTCGACCCCACACCCCTCCCAGGTTTCATTGCCGTTTCGGTCCAATTGCCACACCGCCGTATCGGTCCGAAACATGCCTAGCTGGCTAACACCCGAGCCATCACGATCACCGACCACGGGCACGCCCTCTGGACTGCTAAAAGATGACACGCAATAGACTACGCCACAGTCTCCCTCTCCCCACTGCCCATTGCCGTTCACGTCGAGGAACCACTTGCCGGTGGAAGGTCGATAAACACCGATTTTATCGGTCGGGTTGGAGCTAGAGCCAACAAAGGTCGCCGCGACGGACTGATTGGTGGACAAAGTTATGTTGCAATCCCCAGTACCACTGCAACCCGCGCCGCTCCAACCGCTAAACGAAGAGCCCGTAGACGGAGTCGCTCGAACAGTGATCGTACTGCCGAGGGACAAAGGGTATGTGCAGGAGCTGCTGCAGGTCATTCCACCAGAGGTACTATTTACCGTCCCATTGCCGTTGGTCGTTACAGTGAGCAACGCCTGATTTAATGAAAAATTTGCTATACACGACTTGTTAGCGTCCATGGTCACCGACCCGTCCGTGCAATCGGAATTCCCAGTCCAACCCGCGAACACGGAGCCCGTGCCGGGAAGCGGCGTCAACTTAACGGGCAATCCTGAGGTATAGGTTTCGCTGCAATCCGTGCCGCAATCGATGCCGGCTGGATTGCTGACAACCCGGCCGCTGGCGCTTCCGCCGGAGGTCGCTTGAACAGCGACACTCACGGTGAGCGCGAAACCAGAAGCGAGGTTGAATGTCGCCGTCACCGTGGTGGCCGCGCTCATTGTTACCGTGCAAGTGCCCGTCCCCGTGCACCCGCCGCCGCTCCATCCCGCAAACGTAGAACCGCCCGCCGCTGTCGCCGTTAAAACCACCGACGTGCCGCTGGTGTAAACTTCCGAACAATCCGCACCGCAACTGATCCCCGTCGCCGCCACGGTGCCAGTACCGGTGCCGCTCTTGCTCACGGTGAGCGAATAGCTGGTCGGCGCGACCGCCGTGGTCGGCGTCAGCCGCGCATCCGCCCAATCGGCATGATCAGAGCCGATGCCGTCACCCCCGTCCGTCACGACCAGTCGCAGCGTCGTTTTCCCCGTCACATCCACGTTGATCGATTTCACCGCCGATACGCCCGTTACCACTCCGCTATCGAACTGCTTCGCCCCGTCTAGCCAAACCTGAAACACCACAGAACCCCTACCAAACACCTCATCGTCCACCCCCACGTCCGCCAAAAAAGTCGAGTACTTCCCGTTCAGCACATACGTAATGTCCGACAGCGCGTGCACCCCGAGCCCTTTCGCGTACATTTTACCCCGTATCGTCAGCGTACGGCCATCGCCTGCCGGCAGTTCGGCATTGCTGCGATCACGCTCCACCGGCCCCCACCCACTTGTCGCCGACACCCACGCCAAGTCGCTCAGGTACACCACCGATCCAGTTGGCGTACTAGTGAAGGTCGCCGTGCAGGTCATGGTTCCGTTGATCGTCACTGTCCCCGTGCCGCAACCCGTGCCTGTCCAGCCCGAAAATGTAGATCCCGCTGCCGCTGTCGCCGTCAAAACCACCGACGTGCCACTGGTGTAAACTTCCGAACAATCCGCACCGCAACTGATCCCCGTCGCCGTCACGGTGCCAGTACCGGTGCCACTCTTGCTCACGGTGAGGGTAAAGGCGGTCATCGCGGCCGCCGTTGTCGCGCACCCTTCATTCGAGAAACCAGAACTCCCCGCCGTGTTGAAAGCAACCACTCGGTAACAGTACGTCGTCGCGTCCAGCAACCCGCCGTCGATATACGACGTCACGTTCGCGCCGACCGTCGCGATCTGCGTGAACGCCGTACCGCTTCCCGGACTCCGTTCGATCTTAAAGCCGTCTTCTGAAGTGGAATTATCAGTCCAGCCCACTGTGAGCTGCGCCGCAACAGCTCCACTCGAAAAACTGAGGACAATAAGAGGTGCTACTAGAAAAGAAAGTGCGATTGATTTTATGATCGAGAGGCGTTTCGACATGCTCTAATACCTTCGAGAGACGCAAAGAAGAGCCGACAGGTACACGTCCATCGAAGATTAGTGCAACTTACCGGCGGCCCTGCTGCCATATCTCGCAAGAGACTTAGGCCAGAGGCTTTGCGTCCCACCCTTTCGTGTGGTTTGCCCTTGACGGTTTAAGAAAGACCTAAACTATTAATTCCTCCGTTACCCTTCCGTTTAGTAATCCGTGGCGACATAGTGACTCGCCAAGTCCGAGAACCTTTCCCGATCACTGAGAATCGACACCGTTAGATATTCGTAAACGCAAGAGCAGATTGACAACTATGTCCTTCCGTAAAGCAACATGGATGCCATGTGCGCGGAAAGCATCCTTTGCTTCCCGCTTGTCGTTCTCCGCCCTGAGAAGGAGGTTTGAAATTTCATCGACCGAACAGATTTGTCCCTGCTCAAACAATTTATTGCAAGTTGTCGATTCTGGTGGAAAACTACTCCGTAGAACTTTTGCGCGATTTTGCTGAAAGGAGGGGGAAGAAAGGCAGGATGAGCGCACCGAGTCACCCTTTGCGACAAAAGCTGACGCCATACACCAAAATAGACGGCGATGATTTCGCAGGCCAAAACATACAAATTAGCGTGGGCCGGAGATACGAAATATAGGCCGGCCCTTCCAACACTCTCGCGAATTCGCCTAATACTTGGCGCGACGCGAGGCCCGCGTACTAAATTTTTCGAGCAAACAAATTCATCGGGCGTTCTCTACATCATGCCGGCGCGTTAATATTTTGACGCCTGTCGGAGTTAGCTCTACGTTGAACGCGGCAGGCCGTCCGGAAACCAACGGAGGCATGTCGGGCCATCCCTCGGAGAATCAAAATGCTCGCCAAATCGCATCGACAAGAATAAACGCAATTCGTTTGTCGGCCTGCCGATTATTTTTCGGTATCGCGCTCATGCTCGCATGTCACGGCGAGGCTCAAGTATCGTAACGGCCGGCGGGCTCTCTGAGAGTCGGCTATCTGGGCACGTCCGCGACGATGGCTTCGCTCTGGATGGAGAAGGGAATCGGCGGCTTCGCCAAAGAAGGCATGTATGTCGAGGTCCTCTCCATCTCATCAGGTCTTGGGGTGCCGGTGCTGATCGCCAACGAGCTACACGCGGTGCAGATGTCCGCCGCGGCGGCTTCAGACGGCATTTTGTAACTTCTGAGCCGGGGATTCAGGGGATTCTGGATTTCTTTTCCGACTCCATACCGGAAGCCGAATAAGTGCTGCCGTGTCAATTCTTCGACGATCGATTCGTGTGGCTGGTAAATGCCCGCAGACAATGCGGTGACACGGATCAGAGAAGGGATAGCTCGTTGATTAGAGGTCGGCCTCAACGCAGGCGCCGGCCCCCACCGGCGCTGGAGTCCTTGGTCGCCGCTGAGGTAAAGCTACCAGACTCCGCAGACCCCGCACCACCATCCGGGATCGCAACACTCATTATGTCGTCTCTTGCCATCGAGGCGCCGCTAATGTCGCCTCCCTCGGCAGACGTGGCTGCCTCAAGCACGGCGGGCAGCATGGTCTTAACAGCGCCACAGCCCAACCGAAAGCGCGCGACCGCCCCTCGAGTATTGGGACCCGAGATTCCATCGACCGTGCCGGGATCGAAACCGGCATCTTTCAAACGCACCTGGATAACGCGAATGTCTTGTTTACCCGGCATCGTCCTCGCCGCTTTGTTTCGATTGGCTGCCGAAGATTCTATCGCGGGCGCTATCTTCTCCAGATCAACTCCATGCAGAAGATCATTCAAACCGGCGCAACTGGACCGCAAGCGCGAGAGGGCAATCTTGGTTTTCGGACCGAAGGCACCGTTGACAGGCCCCGGATCAAATCCCACCGTCTTGAGCAGCGTCTGAACCTTCCGGATTTCTTCTGCATCGAGCGTAACCGACGAGGGTTGTTTACGGTCGCTGTCCCCGGCGTTGCTGCGTTTGACGCCGCTGTTCGACGGAACATTTTTCGTTTCGGCGCTGCTGATCTGGTTTTCTGGATCCGCCGCGGCTGGCGTTTCAGGCTGCTCCGATAGCATCGCGCATCCGGAAACGACAAATAACAATAACATGACCAAAGAAAGACTCGTTGTCATCAGTGCACTCGTTGACTGTGCGAATCGAATAATCAATAAGCAAGCAACGTGCCCTCACCGAACATTCTGAAAAGGGATGAAATTCCAGATAATTAAGCAGACTCCGGCAGCACTTGAGCCAGGTCCAATGACAATATTGTCTGGCTTTGAAGTTATCCTGTCGCCCAAGAAGAAGAGGTTGGAATCGCCGTGTTACGCCCGTTCCAGCGCGACGGCAAGATCGGCGATGAGGTCCTCGGCATCTTCAATGCCGACGGAGTAGCGGATCAGATTGTCCTTGATGCCGACCATCAGCCGCTCTTCGGTGGTAAGCTCGTAGAAGCTCATCAGCGCTGGCTGCTCGATGAGGCTTTCAACCCCTCCCAATGACGGCGCGATCTGCGGGATGCGGCAGGCATCGATCACCCTGGAAGTTGTTTCGAGATCGCCGGCGATTTCAAAGGAAACCACACCACCGAAACCGCGCATTTGACGGCGCGCGATCTCATGCTGCGGATGGCTCGGCAACCCGGCATAATGCACGGCGGTGACTTTGGGATGCGCCGCCAGGAACTCGGCGAGCGCTTGGGCGTTGGCGTTTTGCCGCGCGATGCGCAGTGCGAAGGTCTTCAAACCGCGCACGAGCAGGTAAGCGGCCAGCGGGTCGATAATCGCCCCGGTGATCGCCTGCAACGAGCGAACACCGTCCACCAACTCGGCAGAGCCCAAAATCGCTCCCGCCAGCAAATCGTTGTGACCGCCCAGATATTTGGTCGCCGAGTGCAGCACGATATCAATACCGTACTCCAGCGGCCGCTGGTTGAACGGCGTCGCGAAGGTGGCGTCGATGAGAGTCTTGATCCGGTGTCGCCGCCCGAGATCGGCGAACCGTTCGAGATCGACGATCCGGTTGTAAGGGTTCGTCGGCGATTCACTGACCAACAGACGGGTCGTGGGCCGAATGGCCTCCTCGATCGCTTCGTAATCTCCCGCAGGCACGACCGAAACTTCAATGCCGTAGCGATGCAAAGTTTGAGTCAGGAATTGCCGGGTGCGCCGGTAGGAATCATCGGTGACGACCACGTGGGAATTATGCGACAGGACGGCGTACATCGCCGTGGTGACCGCCGCCATGCCGCTGGAAAAGAGCAAGCAATCCTCCGCTCCTTCCAGCGCCGCGAGTTTTTGCTCGGCGATGCGCTGGGTCGGATTGCCGTAGCGCCCGTATTCTTCGCGCTCGATACGGTGCTGAAAGTGATCGTGAATCTCCTGTGTATCGGCGAAGGTATAGGTCGCCGTCTGCACGATCGGAGTCGCCAGAGAATTGCCAAGCTTAGGCCGCGGCTCGCCGCCATGCACCGCCAACGTGCTAAAGCCGAGCAGCTTGCCGTCGGCGCCGGTCGCTCCAAAGCGCTTGGCGCCCTCCCGCGCCGGCTCGTCGGCTGCGTCACCGTCTTTGGGCTGGCGGTCGCTCATCATTGCTCTAGAAGCCGCGTGCGCTCGACGTAACGCGAAATGGTGTCGCCGATGGCCTTCGGGTCGGCGGCAACTTCCACCGGGCGATTCTGTTGAGTTCCCTGGATGCCGGGGAGCGCGCCGGCGTGATAAGCGATTTTCTGGTCGGCAAACTTAAGACCGTTGGCCGTCGAGATCACCACGACTCGTTCGTGGCCGTGAATTACTTTCTTCTCGACCAGCTTTCGCAGCGCCGCCAGCGCGACACCTGTATGCGGACAATTGAACATGCCGGTGCGGTCGGCGCGCGCCACCTCCTCCGCCAACTCCATTTCCGATGCCTGCTCGACCACGCCATTGAAGCGTTGCAGCGCTGCGATCGCCTTGCGCACGCTCACCGGATTGCCGATTTGAATCGCGCTCGCCAGAGTCTTGCGCGCCGTCATCGGCTCGAAGTGCTCAAAGTGTTTCAGATACGACGAGTAAAGCGGATTGGCGTTCTCCGCTTGGGCGACGCAAACGCGCGGCAGTTTCGAAATCATGCCGAGGTCGTACAGCATCAAGAAGCCCTTGGCTAACGCGCTGACGTTGCCAAGATTGCCCCCCGGCAATATCACCCAGTCGGGCACTTCCCAGTCGAACTGCTGGACGATCTCGACCGAAATGGTTTTCTGCCCTTCGATGCGCAAACTGTTCATCGAATTGGCGAGGTAAATATGTTTGTGCTTGGTGACTTCCTGCACCGCTGCCATGCAACCGTCGAAGTCGGTATCGAGGGACAGCACGAGTGCGCCGTTGGCCAGGGGCTGCACCAATTGCGCCGGCGATACTTTATCGCGCGGCAGAAAGACTACCGTGGGAATTCCCGCGGCCGCGCCGTAGGCGGCCAGAGCTGCCGAAGTATCGCCGGTCGACGCGCAGGCCACGGCATCGATCGGCTCGCCGTTGGCGATCATCTGATTGACCACCGAGACCAGCACGGTCATGCCCAGATCTTTGAACGAGCCGGTGTGCGAGTTGCCGCATTGCTTGACCCAGAGATCCTCGACATGGAGTTGTTTGCCGTAACGGTTCGCCCAGAAGAGATTAGTGTTTCCCTCGCAGGTGGAGACGATATTTTCATTGTCGATAAACGGCACGACCCATTCTTTTTTCGCCCACACGCCCGAGCCGTAGGGGTATGAATTCTGCCGCAAGCGATCGTCGAACAGTTTGACCCATGCCGCCGCCGCCCTGGTCTTGAGAGCATTCGTGTCGTGGTGCACTTCGAGTAAATCGCCGCACTTGGGGCAGCGGTAGATAATCTCCAGCAGACTATACTGCCCCGGACAGCCATTGATGCACTGAAACCATGCGTTATAGCTCATGGCCCAATCCGCTTTCTCCGCCTTCGCGGGAGCACCGGAACCTCAATTCGGGTTCATGTTTCGACCGGCCGTAACAACAACGATTACGCGGCAACGGATTTCTATATTGCCTGCTTTGGTAGAATTTTCCAGTGCATGCTGCGATTAGTTTGCCTGTAAAAGTCACCGCCGTGGACCTCGCCTCCCCATGCACCCCTTACGTATGCAAGTCACGGATTCGCGTCAATCCACGCTTGGGCAAGATTGATGACAAACTTTTCCGCGTCCTCCCCGGTCTTGAAGCGGTCGGCCAAGCCCCCGATGTTATGGGAGTGCCGCCGACCATCCCGCGACCAGGTAATTTCGGCGCCCGCGGTCCACTGCTTGTCACTCTGGTTCTGCGATGCGAAGGCGATGATCAATCGATCATTGTAGTAAAGGTTTGCCATCGTGGCCGGAATTATAGACAACTCGTCCTGCGGTTGCCAACGATCGACGCGTTTAATTCTGTGTTCCGATTACAATCGGTCCGTCGCACCTTCCAACACACCCGTGGGGCGGAATCCTCGGCCATCTTTCCCGAATGCGCGCCGAAGAATCGGACTTTTTCGTTTGGTCGTCACCCACGTGGACGCCAGCTCCTACAGCAAACCCCTAACCTCGGGTCGCTCTGCGCGCCGCCAAAGCATAAGCCACCTCGGCCCGATCAATCAATTGTCATCTCACCAACGGGCAACCTTACCCACAACCGTTGTCATCGCCGGTCCATGTAACTTCCCAAAAGTCCAGCCGTTGGGTCTCTTCTGCCGTGGCTTGCTCCTTGCGTTTCAGCACCGCCAGCCGTTCGACTCGGCGGAACAAACATTCAGCGTAATCGATAGAACAATGGAGGAGCAATTTTTATGGCCATAGCCTGGGATGTAGTCGAACCGACGGACATTGGGATACTGGAGAACCTTTCCAAAAAGGTCATCCGCGACGGCGAGAAAGCGCTCATGCTGGCCATACTTGAAAACGCCATCGAGGATTTTCAAAAATACGTCCTCGCAACCAACAGAAAAGGTAAGGAATTATTCGACGCCGCCGAAGCATGGATATTGGAAACTGACAGCCCCTCGTTTTTTTCTTTCAATAACATCTGCGAATGTCTCGAACTCGACCCC
>JAUYJC010000488.1 GCA_030688735.1 Deltaproteobacteria bacterium | reverse complement strand
CCGATCCTGGCCGTTTGCCCCGACCTCGGCGAGCAACCGGGTACCGCGCCGCAAGCCTGGGCGGAAAGGGTTCCCGACGCCGACGTCATTTTGGTGCTCGAAAAAGACCGCGAGCGGACCAAGAAGCTCACCGAGCCCAATCAAGCGATCACATTGCATATCGTAAAGAATCGCGGCGGCGAGAGAGGCAAGCTCGCGTTGGACTTTTATCCGGCCCTGGCGAAATTCGTCGAGGCGGGCGGCGGCTAAGCCGCCGTCAAAAGAACGCTTGAGCTAGCGCGGCAAAACCACAGCCGAAAGCCGGAATATCTCGCGCAAAGACGCAAAGGTGACGGGCCGGGGGCCGTCATCCCGAGCGGATGCGAGGGATCTGGGAAAGATTTCTCTCTTCGGTCGAAATGACAATGAATTTTCCTTGGCACGGATAAATCTTGATCTTGGAGGGTTACGGGCGACGGGAAAATTTGCGCGAGCTGCAAAAACTTTCGAGTATAAAAGTATAAATTGCTCACCCCACGGCTGGGGTTAACGGAGAGCCCATGACGATGACCTTGTTGCCGTCGCGGGTAATCTCCAAATCGCAGGGGCCGTCGAAAAAAATCATCGTGCGCGGGTGCTCGTAAACCGTCGTCTTATGGGAGAGGTTCTCTATATAGATGTCGAACATCGAACCGCTGGGCAGGTTGACGGTCTTGGTGTGCATGAGATCGCCTTCGAAGATAAGTTCGATCCAAGCGCGGTTCTCCGTCACGCCGAGGATGATGCCCGCGGCGTTTTTAATCGTCGCGATCAGTTCCTCGCTGATTTCGAGTGCGTCTGACCTTTCCTGGTTTGTGATTCCTACCTTTTTTTTCAAACCTTTGCGCCTTGGCGTCTTTGCGGGAGATAATCCGAATTCTTTTTTTGCGTACTTTGCGCCCTTTGCGGTTAAATTTCCGAATCCGAATCTTTTCCTTCGGGTCTTCGTGGTGAACTCCCTCTCAAGTCGAAAGCAATGTCGCGGCGTCGCGGATGGTTTTTCCCGATGAGGTGCGCGGCAGCGATTCGCGGACCACGATGCGATCCGGGACTTTGAAGTTCGCCAGATTGGCGCGCAGGAACACGAGCAGTTCTTTTTCGCTTACCTGGCCTCCAGCGCGCGCCACCACGGCGGCGCCGAGCACCTGCCCGCGCTTGGAGTCGGGGATAGCAAACACGACGGTTTCCTGAACCCCGGGATAACTGTAGATCATATTCTCCACCTCGGCTGGGTAGACGTTGAGCCCGCCGGTGATGATCATGTCATCGCGCCGCCCGAGATGGTAATAGTAACCGTCGGCTTCGCGCTTGCCGACATCGCCGGTATAGAGCCATCCATCTCGGATGCGCTCCGCGGTTGCCGCCGGCTTGCGAAAGTAGCCTTTCATCACATGGGGGCCTCGGGTAATGATCTCGCCCGGTTCGCCGACAGCAACTTCCTGACCGGACTCATCGACGATTTTTATCTCTACGCCGGGCACCGCCCGGCCGATGCTGCCCATCTTGGCCTCGGCTTGTTCGGGCTCAACCTCAGTGATCAGCGGCGAGGTTTCGGTGAGCCCATAGCCCTGGATAACTTTGATATGCGGCTGCGCCGTCTGGAACGCGCGCAGCAATGGCAGAGGAATGCTCGTGCCCATCATCGCGGCGATCTTCACGCTGCTGGTGTCGTAACTCGCGAGATTATTCACGCCTAGTAAAAGTTGAAAAACGATCGGCACGCTTTCGAACACCGTCACCCGATGTTTTTGAATGCCTTCCAGCAGCGTCACCGGATTGATCTGGTCGAAAATCACCAGGGTATAACCTCTTTGCGCTAGTTCGTTGCACACTATCGGGCCGACGATGTGAGACATCGGCAGGATGCAGCCGCGCATCGTCGAAGCATCCGTGATGCCCATTTCATCCATCACCATCGGATACTGGGCCAAATTCCGGTAACTCAACACCACGCCCTTGGGCTCGCCGGTGGTTCCGGAAGTGTAAAGAATCAGCGCATCGTCATCGGCGTCGAGATCCGGCGGCGACGACGCAGTGGCCGGCGCGGCGTAACGTTTTTCGAAATTTTCCTCGCCGTCCCCGCCGACGATCCAGAGCGCAACGGCGGCTATCTCCTTGAAGACTTCCCGCACTTCCGCCAGCAGTTGGCTGTGCACGATGAGGAGCTTGAGATCGGCATCGCGAAGCACGCCTTGCAGTTCTTTTCCTTTCAAGCGCGCGTCGAGGATGACGGTCACAGCGCCGATTTTTTGCGTCGCGAAGTAGCTCAGCGGAATCGCCGCGCAGTTGGGCAAGAGCACCCCGACCCGCTCTCCCTGCTTAACTCCCTCGTTTTGCAAGTGGCTCGCCAGGGCGTGAACCCGCTGGTTAAGGGAGGCAAAGGTCAGCTCTTCCTCTTTGGCGATAATGGCGGTCTTTTGCGGCTGGCGCGCAGCGGTCTGGTCGAGAACTTCCGCCGCGAAAAAGCCTACTGAATGGGTATCGTTTGCCATAGCGAAAATGCCCTCTGAAAAGGTTTGTACCAGCGCGACAGTTGCGCCAGCTCGCCTCGTTTAAGTTGCAACTTTCCTTGCTGGGTGGCGAGAAACGGGTCGATGCGCGCGCGAAATACCGCGCCCCACCACTCTTGCTTGCCGCTGATCAGGAATTCACCGCCGTCCCCCGGCGCCAATTGGGTGATCTGCCCGTCAACGAAACTGACTGTCCAGGCGGCGTTGGTCTCTTCCAGCAAGAGCGAGAGCGACGAAGTCAATCCGGTCGCTTGCCCGTCGGCTCTGAATTGCGTGTCGCGATTGGCACACTCGACCAGCGCCGCCATATGTTCCTTGGAAAACAACGGATAACGTTCTCCCGCAGCGGAAGCCTCCTGGCTGGGTTTTGCCGCGGGGTTGATCCTGGCGCCGGGCGCGTCCGCGACCCGCTCTTTGAAAAACTGACAGTGCACCGCCTCTTCGAGCAAGTCGGTGAACAAAAACGCCTCTTGAAAGGTCTTGCCGATGGCCACCGTGCCGTGGCCTTTGATAATCACCACCGGATGATATTTCAGTTCTTCGACCACTCGCTCCGGCTTGGTCACCGTCGGGGTGTCCTGCGGGATGATCGGCACCTCGCCGATGGTGTACTTTTCTTCGAAGCTCACCGGCGCGAAGTGGTCGTGGGCCAAGGAAAACGCCAGAACCATCGGCGGGTGCACATGCACGACGGCCTGCGCGTCAGTGCCGGCGTAGACAGCCATATGCATCGGCGTTTCGCTGGAAGCGCGCTGGGTTTTCTTGACCGGCTTGCCCGCCTGATCGACGCGGACGAGATCCTTCGCCGTGAGAAAGCCCAAAGGCGCATGCTGCCCGGTGATTAAAAACTCTGTCTTGCCCGCGCGGCAGCTTAAGTTGCCGCCCCAGCCGCTGATCAGGCGCCGCTCGAAGAGCAGTTTTCCCCAACGAATTATTTCCCGCTCAAGCGCAGTCACGTGGCTTTGTCTTCCTTTAATAGCGACCAGGGAATGATCTCTTTCTCCACCGGATGCACGGACACTCCGGACGGCATGACGCGCCGGCCGAGGAACGTGGAAACATCCCGGTCGAGGGGCGATTCTTTGTTCCGTTCCGATTCCTGCAGCTCGATCGGAACACCGTGGTGGCGCGCTAAACGTACGGCCACCAAGGAACCGCAGGCGGCGCTCAACCCCTGCTCGCTGAGCTCGTCATAGAAGAGGTACAACTTGCGAATTTCGCCCTGGGCGAAGATCGCGCCCATCATGTTATCGGAGATCAACGTGGGCGCCGCACCGCGTTGCAACAGCTCCCGCACAACGATCCGCGCGCCCCATAGTTCGGGACGCATTTCCGGCACCAGAATGCTTTCCGCCTGCTCCGCGGCAAGCGCGGTCTTAAGAAAACCATAGTGGCTTTTTGGCGGCAGTCCGTAGACTAATAAATACTTGCCGTTCTTATCGGCTGGCTCCTCTTGCGCTTCTACCTCTATCTGAAATGTCCGGCGAAAACTTTCCAGCGTATAGGTATCGGCAAAGCCGACCCAGCGCGTAATCAAACCGGCCGGAGTCACGTCGAATGCCGGATAGCGAACCGCTATATTGTCGCCATTCACCAGGCTTTGGCCCTGAAACAGCAACAACTCGGACGCAGGGCGCTCCTCGATGGTTATATCCATGCCACGCGCCGTCGAGCGCGGGTCCTGCACGAGGACGTAAAATGGCACCCCGTAGGCCTGGGCCATCAACGCCAGCGGATACGTGCCGACCTTGTTGATCACATCGCCATTTTGCGCCGCGCGGTCGGCGCCGACAATGACCGCGTTTACTTCGCCTCGGGCCATGACCTGAGCGATGGCGCAATCCGGTATCAGCGATACGCCGACACCCGCCTGGGAAAGCTCCCAAGCCGTCAAACGTGTGCCTTGCAGGTAGGGCCGGGTCTCGGTGGCGATGACGGAGATCTTCTTGCCCATTTCCCAGCAGTGCCGGGCCACGGCGACCAATTCACCGCTGACGTTGCAATGGGTCAGCACCCGAGCGGCGTCCGGTAACAGCTCGGCCGCGCGTTTCGCTCTTGCTTGCCGCGCTTGAGTAAGCCGGCCGGCGAACCCGCGGGCTTGTTGGGCGAGCCATTCACCGGGGCCGGCGGCGCCGGGCGGTGTTTGCCTCACCAATCCCAAGAGATCGGCGCCGAGACCACTGAAATCAAAAGTCGGGCGCGCCTCGCAGAATTGCTGGGTCATGCGCGCAATCTGTTCGCCCAGGGGTTCGCTGTCTTTGCCTTGATACCGCTCGGCCAGCAACGCGCCGCTGTAGAGAAAAGTTAAAACCTGGCCGAAAGCGCGGGTTTTCATCTGCCGAACGGCATCAAGAGCCTGCTCCACCTCGCGAACGGGGATGTACTCGATTTTCTCAGGGAGCGAAATTTCGTCGAGTATCTTAAATCCGTCCCCGTCCCACAAAACGGGTTCAAAGAGCGGGCTTGGGGCAACAAGCATGATTGGGTTAAGGCCTAGAGCGAGCGATTACAAATATTGGAGAGCCTTGCGCGCGACCTCGATGGTTTTCTGCTCGGCTGCGAAAAACAGCGGATCGCGAAAGGCAAACTTGCCGTAGAGGCATTC
>JAUYJC010000480.1 GCA_030688735.1 Deltaproteobacteria bacterium | reverse complement strand
GGCTTCCACTGCCATGCGGCGTTTCTCATAACGGACTTGCGCTCTAACACTAACCGGCTTCATCTTTGTTGCTTTCCTTGGCATAAGTAGACACTACACCAGCTACTACAGAATAGCAAGTACTTTTGCAACGATTGATAGCGACGATCGCCGTGCCGAAAGCCGCGCGACCGAAGTTCGGGCTGACAAAGAATGCCTTACGGGCACAGCCAGTTAGTGTTGTTAAGGCAGGGCGAGTGCAAAGAGGTGCGCCGGCGGCGAAATCCCTTGCCGCGGCGATCATCGGGGCTGCCGCCGCGCTCACCATGCCCAGCCGAAGGGCCCGTTCCGCGAGGCGCAGGGCGAGGGCGGCGACTCCTGCTGGGCCTCCCCCGGTCTGGCAAGCTATTGGGCCATCGCGCATTCCGAATGGACAAACATACGGAAGCAACCGTGTCGACGTAATTGGCCGTGTGTCTAGCATCGCTGTTGACCCGAACGATCCGAAGCATCTGCTTTTAGGCGCGGCTGGCGGCGGCATTTGGGAAAGCCGCGACACAGGGACGACTTGGACGCCTCGCACCGATCGGATGCCGTCTCTCGCGATCGGCGCGATTGCGTTCGATCCGACAAACCCAAAGAGAGTTTATGCCGGAAGCGGAGAAGGAAATTTCTATGCCAATCTCGGCGCCGGCGTTTACAAGTCCACTGACGGCGGCGCGACATGGGCCGTGTCGGCATCGGCGCCTTTCGTCGGCGTCGGCTTCTATGATCTCGTTGTCGATCCGCAGACTCCGGCTGTTCTTTATGCCGCGACCACCAACGGATTTTACAAATCGACTAGTAGCGGCGGATTATGGAGTTTAAAGCGCTCAGTGAGATGCTGGGACATCAGCGTCCATCCCAACGGAGGTTCGGTAGAAATCCTCGGGGCGTTCGCCGACGGGCTTTTCGTGTCGACCAATGCCGGCAATACCTTTGCCGCTGTCGCTCTTCCGTCGTGGCCGGCAGGCAATTTGGCGCGGCTGGCGGTCGATCGCGTGAAGACGGCGCCGACCGTCGCCTATGCCTTCGCCGCTAAAGGTCCGGCGGCCCATTTGTGGCGGCGCGCAGGGGGAATCTGGACCAAAATTACAACGCCGGCAGGACTGAACGTCACCCAGGCCTGGTACGACTGGTATGTTGCCGCCGCGCCAAACAATAAGAGCCGAGTCTATATCGGTGCTATCGACGCGTTTCGTGGGAGCGTCAGAGGCTCCGCGGCGACATGGAGGAACATCAGCACGCAAGGCAACAACAGTATCCATCCGGACCAGCATTGCCTGACCTTCGCGCCCAATAATCCGCAGGTTATTTTTGCCGGCAATGACGGTGGTATTTTCCGATCGGCAAATAGTGGCGCAACCTGGACAGCGCTCAACAAAGGTCTTGGCATCACCGAGATCGAATACCTCGCGAGCGATCCAAATACGTGGAAGTGGCTGATGGCAGGGACCCAGGACAATGGAACGATTCGCTACACCGGAACGACCGTTTGGGAGCACATCGCCGATGGCGACGGGGGCGATTGTGGGGTCAATCAGCTGAATCCGAATGTCGTATATCACTCATACTACTATGTGTCGCTGGAGCGTTCGCCCAACAAGAGCAACACTTGGACCGGGCTCGGGCTTCCATGGCCCCCCACCCTGGGATCTCTGTTCTACGCGCCGGTGGAGGTATCAGGATTGACGGTCGCCATCGGGGCCGCGTCGCTGCTGGTCACCCGAAACGGTGTACAGCCGTGGACGACCGTCTCGCTTGGCCTGCCCAGCGGAGAGTTTCCGTCCGCCATGCGGGCAGTTGACGCCAACACATTGTTGATCGGGACCACTGGTGGGCGCATCCTGCGAGTTTGGTGGACCGGGACCTGGAACAAGGTACAGATAGCCTCACCCGCTCCTCGCTATATCAGCTGCATCTGCGTCGATCCGAGCAACCCGCAGCGGATCTGGGTGACGATCTCGCAAATCGGCGGCGGCTTGGTCTATCGTTCGGACAACTCAGGCAGCTCTTGGGTGAATTGTACGGCGGGTCTGCCCAGCATTCCGATGAATTCGGTAGTCGTCGATCCGGCAAATTTTAAACGGGTTTGGGTCGCCGCCGATGTCGGTGTCTATCAAACCCTGGACCTAGGCGCGAGCTGGACAGGCTTCTCGAACGGCCTTCCCAATGCGATGGCTGTCGACCTGCTCTTTCACAAACAGGATCGCATGCTCATCTGCGCTACGCGCAACCGAGGCGCATGGGTGATGCCGGTGCCGTAAGGCGCTGAGCGAAAAAAGACGGAGGACGTCGTGGATTTCATAGAGCGCATGTTCGGTATCTCGCCGGATGGCGGCGACGGTTCGACGGAGCTGATGATTATCGTTGTTTTCGTTTTGATTGCCGTTATTGCCACGTGGCGGTGGCTGTCCAGAAGATTATCGGAAGACGTTTAGTTTACAATTGGGACTTCGTTTCGTCGCGGTTGTCCTGCAAACGGGGCAAGTCTGGAGTTGACTAACTCTATTCCGTCTCGACGGTCGACGGGATCAAGTGCGGATACCAAAACCAGTGGCAACTATTCAACTTCAGATTTGACCCCTCAGCGACCCCTCAGCCTCAGCTTCAACTGCGGAATTCGGGATTATAGCTGGAGTTTGTTGAGCCTCAGCGCGTCGCTGATCACGGAGACCGAGCTGAACGTCATCGCCGCGATGGCGATGATGGGGCTAAGCAACAGCCCGAAAAAGGATAAAGCACGCCGGCGGCGATCGGCACGCCGAGGAGGTTATAAATAAATGCAATGAATAAATTCTGGCGGATGTTGCGCATGGTGGCGCGGCTGAGGATGCGAGCTTTGGCGATGCCGCGCAGATCGCCCTTTACCAGAGTCACGCCAGCGCTCTCCATCACAACATCGGTGCCAGGAACCTTCCTAAGCTCCAATGGGGTGAGACAACGTGGGCCGCCTGGTAGATTATATGAGTTTTTTCTCAAGGAGGAATCTGTAGATCTCTTGCGCCACGAGACGATTCCCATTTTCATTCCAGTGAATGTCTACCGGGAAATAGAATATTTCCCCGCGCAACCCTCGCGCTTTTAACGTTGGAGTTAAGTCGAAACACAAAAGATCGCGCGCTCCGCAAAACGCCACAATTGTTTTCCTTAGTCGGTCAACGCGTTCTTTGAAAACACCAATCGACTCTATTCGTTCCTTGGCGAGTTCCCAATACACTTCTTCTTTTTGCGGAAAGTAAAGCAGGACGAAGGTTGCGTTTATGCGTTTGCTCTCGTCGTGAGCATTTTCAATCTGCCTTGCTATGCCAGCCCAGGCTGACGCGAATTTTCGATCTGCAATTCCGTACGGATCCCGCAACCGTCGATCCAGCAGCTTGAGGCCGATTGTGTTTCGCCTTTCATGTGTCCAGCGTTTCCTAAAAGAGCGGGATACATTGTTAAGAATATTGTAGCTGGCTGAGTAACGCTTCATGAATCTTTTTGCGGTCATCCGTTGCCTGCGATTGGCCTGCGGCGCTTCAAAACGAACCCCATCCTTAAGGTCGTTGGAGAACAGCGCGTAGAAGACAACCTTGGGACGCAACCCCACTCCATATTTTTGAAAGATTCGAGTGTATTGATGCGGGCCGTGGCCGGGCACGCCGAAATTGATAATCTCGCGATTTGTCAGCCGTGACAGCTGCGCCACCCAAGTCGCCTCTTGGTCGACCCCTGCGCCAAATGTGAACGAATCTCCGAAGGCGGCTCCCCAGGCAGGTCCGCCTAAGGTGCCACCGCGAAACCCTGTGTTGGGAAAATTCAACCGGGTTTGTATCCGGAAGCTAAACTCTTCGCCGGGGAAAACATAATCAGTGTGGGGCCGGATCATACTGCCAATAGGCGGATCCTTGACGTAGTAGGTGTCTCCGTCCATCAGAAAAACTAGATTTCGCAATGGGCCGGGCAACAACTGTCTCGGGAACAGATAGACGGTAAGATCGAAAGCGCCCAAGGTAAACAAGATGCTCGACAGCACGAGCGCCGTTTTAGCAAGAAATCTTTTTACCATTTCTTTCTTTGAAATAAAGACTTTGTGATTTCAGCGCTAATGATAAATGTCCTACGTGGTTCCAGCGGTCATATTGCCAATGTAACCGACCCGGAAGTGAAAAGAAATCGTCGCTAAGCACAGGTGTCAGGCACTGATTATTTGATATTGCCGCTTTCTTCCCTGGCGCAACCGAGCACGGATATTCTCCCACTGCTTGCGCCGTTTGATTGCCCTTTCGAGCCCCTCCTCCGCGGCTATCCCACCTTCGGATCTTTCTCGTAGAAACTCCCCGTGGCTGCTCCACCGATACGGCGCAGGATCACTGACCATGCCGGCTCGCATTGGATATAAGTGTAAATCGCGTATCAGCTCCATCAAATAGCTATCCCGAACGCACAGGATCGCCCTGTACCGCCCCTCAAACAGATGGCCGTTTTACGATAACGCCGATTATAATAATGCGTGTAACAGTACAGAAGGGGCTGCATCGCCTTGGATAACGGCGGGCGGAAAACTTCGATGAGCAAATGAAAATGGATGGGCACCAAGACGTAGGCGTAGAGCGTCAGCGAATGACCCTTGGCCGTCTCGCTCAGTAGGCTCTCGAAGCAACGCTGGTCTGGATCGTCTTTGAAAACTCTCTGTCTTTGATTGCCCCGGCTAAACACATGATATAGAGAGTGCCGGGATAATGCACGCGGGGTCTTCGACCCATGAGCCCCGTCTATCATGAATCAACCGTCGTAAGGTAGGGTCGAGGACTGGCGCGGTATTCCGAAGGTGAAACCTATCTGTTTGCCGTCTCTTTCGTTTGACGGTGCCTCACTAGCCTCACCGTAAACCCGTCTCCAGCCCCCGCCGCATCAAACCGGACTTAACCCTTTCGGTCATCCGGCTTTCCTGAGTCTGTTCGTCATAAGGCGCTATCTGCCTGGTGTGCGGGAGACACTTTCGCGGGCGATCGATAGAAGTACTGGACACGGTAATCGTTGACCAATCTCCAATCTTTGTAGATCGCCTCGTTATTCCATCTCTTCCAGCCACAGCCCGGGCGGCCTTTCTGCTTCATCACAAACCGGCGTATCTTCCTCATGATCTCAAAGCGTATCCAATCGAACGCTCGGCCAGAGTTCCCCACTCGAAAGTAATTGACCCAGCCCACGATGACCGGACCAATCCGTTCTAGCACTTCGGGGAGCTTTCGGTGGCGGGAGAATTTCAGAATTCTTAGCACCCGCCGCAGAAGTTCGCTCTGCTTCTTTCTCTTCGGTGTCCGCAGAACGAATCGCTTGCCGAATCGATTACGACCCTCTCTGAGATCGAACCCCAAAAACCCAAAACTCTCACCCCTGCCAAAATCCACCACCTTGGTCTTTTCTTCGTTGATC
>JAUYJC010000421.1 GCA_030688735.1 Deltaproteobacteria bacterium | reverse complement strand
TGTTATGGATCAGTACTCGAATTCACTAACACAATTAAGCGGGAGGGCACACGCCCGTGGGCTGTGCCGGAACACGGCGGTACACGAGCGTTAGGTGATTACCGGTACTGTGGAAATCGAGGCTAGCCCACGCGCAGCAGGCGAAGAAAGTCCCGCGGATAGGGTATCTATCGACGGGCGACCCCACTAGTGAGTCCGCCCGCGCCGAGGCGATTCGGCTGGCTCTGCGCGAGCGTGGCTACATAGTCGGACAGAACATCGCCATCGAGTACCGGTACGCGGAGGGGAATAACAATCGGCTTCCTGAGCTTGCAGCCGAACTGGTGCGTCTCAAGGTCGATATCATCGTGGTAGCTGGAGGGAGCCGGGTGGTCCGGTCGGCCAAGAATGCGACCAAGACGATTCCCATCGTTATGACGGGTGCCACCAGTGGGGCCGATCCTGTCAAGGATGGCTTAGTCGAAAGCCTTGCCCAACCCGGCGGTAACGTCACTGGCCTTACTCTCCTTGGCAAAGATCTGTTCGGGAAGCGACTGGAGCTGCTTAAGGACGCTGTTCCAAAACTTGCCCGTATCGCGGTTCCCTACGATCCGGCCTTTTCAATCAATGTCAGCGACGTGAAAGAGGTTCTCCCAGCCGCAGCACGTGCGCTGAGGTTGACTATTCAGCCATGGGAGGTGCGAAATGCGGGCGATTTCGAGAGGGTATTCGCCGCGCTGAATAAGCAGCGCCCGGATGGACTCTTCGTGCTCCAGGGCCCGCTAATGACTCCTAACCAAAAACGGATTGCGGGCTTGGCGTTAAAGAGCCGTTTACCGTCGATGTACAGCAACAGAGCAGCTGTAGAGGCCGGCGGGCTCATGTCCTACGGGGCGGACCAGGCGGAGAGCTACCGGCGCGTCGCATATTTCGTGGACAGAATTCTCAAAGGCGCCAAGCCCGCCGATCTGCCGGTGGAGCAGCCCATGAAGTTTGAGTTTGTGATCAATCTCAAGACGGCCAAACAGATCGGCCTGACGATTCCGCAGTGGACGCTGATGAAGGCGGATAAGGTGATTCAGTAAATCCATTTTGGATTTTAGATTTTCGATTTTGGATTCCTCCGAAAATGGACCATCAGCTCAGGAGGATTCCCTCCTTACCGTCTCCCGCCCAGGGGAAAAGGAATGGACAGATGAGTTGAAGCCGGTCGCTGTTTTCTGATAAACGCTAGTGCAATCGCCATACAGTTACGAATCAGATTAACTGCTTGAACGCCTTGAACGTTTTGAACGATTTGAACAAGAGGAGAGTCTTATGATCGAGACCGAAGGCATGACTGGCGCCGATACTCTTTTGCGCGTGCTATCGCACATGGGTGTGGATCGAATCTTTTCTTCCCCTGGCTCCGAGTGGGCGCCGGTGTGGGAAGCATTCGCCAAAGCCAAGGCGCAAAGCGAGGGTGTGCCGCTCTACATAAGCTCACGCCACGAAGAGGTCGCCGTCGGCATGGCCAGCGGCTACGCCAAATCGACGGGAAAACTTTCCGCCGTCATGATTCACACGACCGTCGGCGCGCTGCACGCGACGATGGCGCTACGCGGCGCGCTGCATGAACAGGTTCCCATGGTCGTATTTACTGGCGAATCATTGGGCTTCGGCGAAGAAGCCGGACCCGACGTCGGCGCGCAGTGGCTCGGTGCCCTGGCCGATATCGGCGGGCCGGCGCGGCTCGTTGACCGCTGCGTTAAGTGGAGCTACGGCGTCAACGCGAAATCCCTATTGCCCGCGACCATCCAGCGCGCCTGCCAATTGGCCATGGCCACTCCGAAGGGACCCGTGTTCGTGTCGCTGCCGATGGAATATCTTTTCGACAAGATGACCAAGAACGCGGTGGCCGAAAACGTTCCCATCCCCGCGCCGATGGCCGACCCGGCGGCAATCGAGGAACTGGCGGCACTGCTCGCCGGAGCGAAAAACCCGGTCATCATCACGGAAGAAGCCGGGCGCGATCCCGGCGTCGTGGAAAAACTCGTCGAGCTGGCTGAGATCCTCGGCGCGGGCGTGGTCGAGAGCCGCGCCTCGAGCTATGTCAACTTTCCGCGCACCCATCCGTTGCACGCGGGTTTCGAGCCGCAGGAGTTCTTACAGGAAGCCGACGTAATTGTTCTGCTCGGCGTCATCGCGCCCTGGCACCCGGCGTCAAAGAAACTGAACGCGGGAACCAAAGTCGCGGTCTTGTCGGACAATCCGCTGCGCTCGGAGCTGCCCTACTGGGGTTATCCGGTCAATCAAATTCTCACCGGCCAAATCGAAGGCTCGATGAAACATCTGCTCGAAGCCGTCAAGAAACGCATCGCCAAAGGCAACGCCGACGCGGCACGCCGTGCCGACGTATGGCGCGGCCGTTACGAAAAACGCAAGGCGACGTGGAAGGAGGAGGTATTGGCCCGCAAAGAGCAAAAACCCATCGACACCCGCTGGGTCACCCACGAGCTGGCGCAGGTCATTCCAGCGGACGCCATCGTCGTCGAAGAAACCATCACCCACAGGCTCTCGATCCATCGCTATCTCGACATGCTCAAGCCCGGCACGTTCTTCGCTGGCTGCCTCGGCGGTCTCGGCACCGGCACGGGGACCGCTCTCGGGGTCAAAGCGGCCTTTCCCAAGCGGCCCGTGCTATGTTTGATCGGCGACGGTGCGTTCAACTACGATCCGGGCCTCGCGGCTCTGGGAGTTTGCCAGGAGCACAACCTGCCGATCATGATCGTGCTCTTCAACAACTACGGCTATCACTCGCAAAAATCCGGCGTGCCCCGTTTCTTTCCCGACGGCTTCGCCGTGAAAAATCAGGACTTCATCGGCATCTCGATCAATCCGAGTCCGGACTACGCGATGATCGCGCGCGCCTTCGACGGCTACGGCGAGAAAGTAGAGGAGCCGGGCGAAGTGCGCGCCGCGCTCCAACGGGGGCTCAAAGCGATTGCCGGCGGACAAATGTCGCTGATCGATATCCGGCTGGCCAAGGCGGCAGAGACCAACGAGCGGCCGGACCGGGCGAATTGAATCTGTTCGGAAACTGCTATCCCGTGTTCGCCAGCACCGGCGTTACGTAGGTTGCAGTGACCGAAGAGAACCGGATCATTCATGGCCCGAAAGCAGGGCCGTCACTGTCTGAGTCTTCTTAACGCGCCGGAAGCTTCAGCAGCCTCCTCGCGTTCCCTTCTAGGATTGTGTGCTTCTCCGCCTCCGAGCATGGCAGGGCTTCGACTTTATCGACGCATTGCCAGTCGCCGAGCAGGTACGGAAAGTCGGTGCCGAGCATCATGTGGTCCGCGCCGACTTTGCGCCGGAGAAAGTCGAGGGTTCCCACGTCGTAGACCAGCGTATCGAAGTAGAGGTTTTTGAAATAAGCGCTCGGCACATCGGCGCAGCGCGGCGCATTGGGACGGTCGGCGCGCCGGGTCGCCTGTTTACCGGTAAGAAATTCTCGATCGAAGCGGCTCACGTGATAGGGAAAGAAGCCGCCGCCATGGCAGGTGCAGAGTTTTAAATTGGGAAACCGGTCGAAGACACCGCTATAAATAAGAATCCCCAGCGAAAGCGTCGTGTCGGCCGGATTGCCGCAAACCAGCCGCAACCCGTAAGCGCCCATCAGCTCGGTTCCCGCTGCATTGTCCGGGTGCATGAAGACGAGCACGTCCAGCTCCTGCGCTTTGGCCCAAAAGGGATCGAAGTCTTCGCTGTCATAGTAACGGTGATTGACGTTGGTGGCGATGTAGGCGCCGCGGAAATCGAGATCGGTGACCGCGTGCTCCAGGACTCGCGCCGCGCGCGCCGGCTCCTGGATCGGTACCGCGGCCATCGCCGTAAAACGGTCGGGATATTTTTTCAGAAATTCTTTGACGGACTCGTTGTGGATGCGGCACCAGCTCTCCGCCTGCTCGCCTTTTAGATCATAGCCGAGAAGTTGCGTGCTCGGATCGAGCGCCGCCAACGCGATTTTGCTTTTCTCCATCATCGCCAGCCGGGGCTCCACATCGGTCAATCCCCGCTGCAGCGGATACCTCGGACCGCCATTGAATGAAAAGTAAATCGATCCGTCTTTGTCCTCCGAGACTTCGATGCCGAGCGCCTTGCCGTGGCGCCTCGCCTCGCCGACTATTTGCTCGGGAACGTAGTGGTGATGAATATCGATGGCGCCTCGCTGCACAGCTTCCTCCGTTCTCTGCCTGCTGCTTGCTCCCTACCGCCTTGCTCGATTAAGTCCTGAGTTATGAGTCCTGAGTCCGCTCCCTGGCCCGCTCAGCACTCGTTACTCAGGACTCGTTGCCCGATACCCAGCACTGTCATCTGATGACCTTATTCGCCCTCACCAACACGTTAGGTGGAACCGTCAAGCCGATCTGCTTCGCCGCTTTCAGATTGATGATGAACTCGAACTTCATCGGCTGCTCGACGGGAAGGTCAGCAGGCGTTCTGCCTTTCAAAAGCTTGTCCACATACGTAGCGGCGCGCCGGTCCAAGTCGGTGACGTTCACGCTGTAGGTCATAAGCCCACCGGCTTCCACATACTCTGCCCCCTCGTATATCACCGGGAGCCGACTTTTTACCGCGAGTGCTGCAATCTGTGGTCGCTGAGAACTCGCGAACGGGCCCGCCACCTGGAAAAGGACCGCGTCAGCCCGCCCCTTGCCTGCGGCTCGGAATGCAGTCTCAATATCCTTGGGATCTAGAACGTCTAGGTATTGAAGCTTCACTTTCAACGCCCCTGCGGCGAGTTCAACCTTTCTTAACCCTTGTGCGTGTTCTGGTCTGGTCGAAGTCCCAAAGACCGCCACGCGGGAGAGCCTGGGAACGGTCTCCTTTAACAGCTCCAGTCGTTTTCCGCTTAGCTCAGGGGCAAGCGTGGACAACCCAGTGATGTTCCCACCAGGCCGCGCAAGGCTGGCGACGAATCCAGTCCCAACCGGATCAGGATCGTTCGTCATGACTATGGGAATCGTAGTCGTCGCTTCCTTTGCGGCACGGGTTGGTAACGGACCAGCCGTGACGATGATGTCTACCTTGAGACGCACTAGCTCGGCCGCGAGCGCGGGGAGGCGATCGAGTTTTCCCTCCGCATATCGGTACTCAATGACGATGTTTTTCCCCTCCACGTATTGAAGCTCACGCAGACCCTGCCGGAATGCCTCGATGCGGGCCGAAGCAGCGGAAGGGGAGGCACCATGTAGATTCCCTATCCGTGGAACTTTCGTTCGCTGCTGCGCCTGGGCGGGGAAGCAAAGCGCAAAGAGCATAGCGCTAAGCGCAAGGCAAATAATTGTTTTACTCATGATTTTTTCTCTTCGCTTTTGCTGACACCTGATCTCGGGCTTCTGTCACTTGATCACTTTATTCGCTCTCACCGGCACATTCGGTGGCACCGTAAGGCCGATCTTCTTGGCTGCTTTCATGTCTACGATAAATTCGAACTTTATCGGCTGTTCGACCGGCGAGTCTGCGGATTTCGTTCCGTTAAGGATTTTGGCTAGACGACCGGCGCGGCGGTGTCATTGCTTCATGACAGGCTTCGCTATTCACAAGCGCCCACACATGCACGGCCCGTCCGCGCGCCCGCAGGACAGGCGCCGCCATCCGTTGCAGTTGCACCACCATGCGCACCTTTTCAGCGAAAGGTAACGCTGCGAGCTTGTGGCGACGTTGCTCCTTACTAGCGATGAGTCGGGCGATTTCCGGCTTCAGGGTGTCCATGGTTTCCACTTGCCTTCTAAACCGTGGCGTCTCAGCAGATTTGCCAGGTAGTCGGCGTCAAGGTTCGCCTGTTCACGCAGCAGTCTTACGCGTTCCCGGTCCTTATCGCGCCCGGTCTGAAGGGCAACGGCCAGGAGATGTTCCGCGCGCAAGACCCAAGTGGGAGTCTGTTCATAGAGCACGTCGCGTGCCTCGGTCAGCGCCTCCACCAGTAAATCGTTGTGTACCGGTAGGAACTGCACGGGAATACCTTCAATAGTCACGCACTCCGCCTCTTCCCTGTAACCGCGATCCCGCAACGCCGCATATAGCGGTTCAAGTGTGTACAACCCGGCGACTGTCTGTGGCAAGACAACAAAGATGTCCAAGTCGAACGTCAACACCGGTTCCACATAAAAGGTTGCGCCCATGGCGCCACCGATTGCATAGCGGCTCAGGACCCCTTCCGCTACCAGACCGTTCAGGACTTGCAATGTTTTGTCCATCGACCCTGTGACTTTACCATACCGGGCGAAGCGCCAACAAATCCCGCCGTTTTCGCATACCAGCATTGGCTGAAGCTGAACGAGGAGCCTTCCCGTCGTGGGGCATAAATGGTCGCTTCGCCACCGGCATCAAAAAATCCTCCCGTTTACGGCTAGTGAAATTCCGTGAAATGCTTTTTTTCGCGATACCACGATCACGCCCGCTCTAGCTGAACGGTCCTACTGGCGAAGTTGATGTGCAAAGAATATTCGCGCAGCAAGCGAGTCCCGATAAGAATACGGCTCCCGGAAACAAACGTTGCTTCCGCCTGAACGATCCGCCCATCAAAGGGAAAATCTACCAGATAGAGATCTTCCTCAACGCTTTGACCGCCAGCCAAAGCGGCCGTCGCACGGCCGACGAATTGAGCATTGAGTGACTCGCGTCAACTTTCCGGCAACTCCACGTCGCCGTTGAAACCGGTGTCGATGGTGGCAGTCCAATCTCGTCCGGCAATCGGAAGTATGATCGTCGGTAATCCTTGGAGGGACACGACGCCGAGAATCACCAACGAGATCCCTTGTGCAAATAGGCTTCTGATCCGACTCGTTCAAAATATAGCGGAGAGTGTAACCCCTCGGCGGCTCTTTGGGAGACGATGTCGCGAACCGACGAGCCAAACCAGATGCGCCCGCTGCGAGGATCGATGCCCGCGGTCTGGCCAATGCGAGCGGAGAGATCATGTTGCCGCTGATAATCTATCCATATCTGCCTTGCTTTGGCCGAGTCGCTTTCTTCCCAATTGGCAAGCGCCATAGTTGAACCCTCCGTGAGCGTTTAGGGCGATCAAAATCTTATCACAGCATTGGGCCAAGACCCAACGCTCTGTGCTGGATGATCTGTTATCGGATCACCCTATGCGCCCGCACTAGGTTCAGTCCTGAGTCCTGAGTTACGAGTCCTGAGTCCGATCGCTGGCCCGCTCAGCACTCAGCACTCAGCACTCGTTACTCAGGACTCGTTGCCCGGTTACCCAGCACTGTCATCTGATGACCTTATTCGCTCTCACCAACACATTCGGCGGAATCGTCACGTGGAACAAAGGCTCCTGACCCTTTTTCTCTTCTCCTCTGCCTACTGCCCTCTGCCTATTGCCTACTTGTCGAACGCCCCGCTTTTCTCCATTTCGATGAGATACCGGCGATCCATCATATCCTGCGGCTTGATGGCCTTTGCCCGCGCATCCAGCGGCGCGATCTCATCCAGCGATGCTTGCAGTGCCGCCTCGTTTAATTCGAGCCGGCGCTCAAGCGCCGGAATCTCCGACTGGTACGCGGAGTCGAGAATCTTCGTGTCGGTGATGCGCAGATGTTTGCCGAGAACCTTGTAGACCAGATTCTTATCGGTGTGCAATATTCTTGAGGCCTCGGTCATCACCCGCATGAACCGTCCGATGACCGGGCCGCGCTTGGCGATGTTAGAGCGAAGCGTCACTAATTGCGTCGCCCCGTAAGGAATGCGCAGCTCGGGACCGTTGATCACGTAACGAAACCCCCGCGCCACCGCCGCTGCGTCGCCCGGCGCCACTATTGCCCCCGCATCGACGCTGCCGCCGACCAGCGCCGCCAACGTCTCCGGCCCTCCGCCGGTTTGTATCGCCTGGATATCCCGGCTCGCATCCATGCCCAACCGCTTCAGCGCTTGAATCACGAAGTAATGGGTGTTGCTGCCAAACCGTCCAACCCCGACCCTTCTCCCTTTGAGATCTTCGGGCCGCTTGATCTCCGACTTCCCGAGCATGCTGTGAGTCAGGATATTTTTTATTCCGCCGATAAAGACCAAATCAGTGACTCCCTGAACGTACGCGCGCACGTTGCCGATGGCCCCTGTTACCTGGATCTCCGCGTCGCCGTTAATCGTCGCGGCGGTGGCCACCGGCGACGACGAAATAAAAACCAGACGGAAATCCAGGTCGTATTTCCTAAAAAGCCCGGCCTCTTGAGCGATCCACGGCATCGACTGCGACATGACTTGCGCGGAGTGTAGACCGATGAGCCGGTCGGCGGCGCCGGCCTCATTAGACAGAAAGGCCGCCAAGCAGCCGATGAAAAGCCGCAGTAGCGTGAAAAACCGTTTGCGCGCGTCGTTGAACATGATTGAACCTCCCTAGTAAAGGCTACGTATCGCCGGATCACGACCTTGCCGGCGAAGCTGATCGCCCTCGATGGATAGTAGAATAACAAGGCCCGGGAGACCGAATACCACAAGGCCCAGTAACACAGCCGGTTCGCCGGTGTCAATATATCAAGGCGACCCAAATCCACCACCTAATATAGCGACATAACAATCCGGCGTTGCCGCTCCTCTCTGACAGCGGCTTCTAGCTCTGACCGCAGTTGGGCCTAGGAGTATTTACAGCTTGAGAGTTCCTTGATAGTGATTTTCAGCACTTTTCAGACATACTACTCCCTTCGCGGTTGAAAGCTGGAACGCGTTTCTCCCTTCTCTTCTCCTGC
>JAUYJC010000477.1 GCA_030688735.1 Deltaproteobacteria bacterium | reverse complement strand
CATCAACGTGTCGAATTTCTCGCGGTGATCGAGAAGTTGAAACAGGCTGCGCAACAGATCGCCGCGCACGGTGCAGCAGATGCAGCCGTTGCTCATCTCGACAATTTCCTGGTCCGAAGAGATCAGCAGGTGATGGTCGATGCCGACCTCGCCGAACTCGTTGACGATGACGGCGACGCGCCGGCCATGGTCGGCGGTGAGAATGCGGTTGAGCAGGGTGGTTTTCCCCGCTCCGAGGAAGCCGGTGAGGACGGTAACGGGAATTCTTTGATCGGTTTCTGGCACGCGCTTGGAATCCTTCGGCGATTGTTTTCTAAAGGTAACAACGGTGGGTGGGCGAGTCAATGTCGCGCAGTGGGGCTGTTTCACCGAAAGATGTAGGGGCTATCCTGTGTGGTCGCCCGAAACCGGGGCAGGCACGGTCCCTCGACATCGCTCGGGATGGTGAGTCCATCGAACCAGGGCCTGCCGCTACACAGAAACCTCGGTGAAATCAACGTATCCTGCGGTGTCATTCCGAGGAGCGACGCGACGAGGAATCTTTCGGAATAGATCCCTCACTTCGTTCGGGATGACAGCTGCCGATTTCTAACGGTTTGGAACGGTGTTGCAAGAAGGGGGTCTTCCGGGATTAGTGTGAAAGAGTATTCACCACAGAGACACGGAGTACGCAGAGTTCGGAGTATTTTTTAATCCAAAAACTCTTTTCTCCGCGGTCTCAGCGCCTCTGCGGTGCAATCTCCGAGTCCTTGCACAGAAATAGTGTTGGCCAGGTTAGCCACACAGAAGCCTGAATATCCCAAGAAGGAGACTTGGCATGAAGCTCAAAGGCAAAGTAGCATTTATCACCGGCTTCGGATCGGGCCTGGGACAAGCCATCGCGGTTTTGTTCGCCGCGGAAGGCGCGGCAGTGGCGGGAACTTCGCCGACCGAGTCGAAGGGGCTCGCGACCGTAGCGATGGTCGAAAAAGTCGGCGGCAAAGCCCTATTCTGGCCGGGCGATGTCGCCGATTCGGCGCAGATGAAAAGCTTTATCGATGAAACGGTCCGGCGCTTCGGCGGCCTCGACATCGTCGTCAACAGCGCGGGCGTGAGAACCAACGGCAGCATCACTGATATTACCGAAGCAGATTGGGATCGGACGCTCGACGTGAACCTGAAGGGCGCGTTCATCGTTTCCCGCTTCGCGATTCCCGAAATGATAAAGCGCGGCGGCGGAGTAATCCTTCACATCGCGGCGCGCTCGGGGATGCTCGGGCAGGCCGGCCGGGCCGCCTATTGTGCGTCGAAAGGCGGCATGATTACGCTCACGGAAGCGATGGCGATGGACCACGCAAAAGACAAGATTCGAGTGAACTGCATCTGCCCCGGTCCAACGCGCACGCCGATGGTCGATACCTCGACCCCGGAGAAACTTGCGCGCTATAAAAACCGCGTCCCGCTCGGCCGCATCGGCGAGCCGGAGGACGTGGCCTGTGCCGCGCTGTATCTGGCCTCCGACGAAGCGTCATTCGTGACTGCGGCGATCCTTCCGGTGGACGGGGGCATGCGACTGACGGGTCCGTGACACATCCTTATAAACGGCGTCGAGCGAAAAGTCGCCCTACTGAAAATGCTTAATTTCAAAGTTCTTCTGGGTTTCCTGTGAAGAGATGTTCACCACAGAGACACGGAGTTCACAGAGGGTTTGTTCAAGTTGCCATTTTTAGGCGATTTTCTCTGCGCCCTCTGCGCCTCGGCGGTGCAAACTCCGAGGCCTGGTTTACAGAAAAGCCTGAGGAAGCAATTTCAAAGGCGCGGTCGTCAATCGTAAAGCGCTTTAATAAACCCACTGTCTTCCAATGACTTCAAGATACTCGGATCGATGAAGGCGTTCGGATCGGCATTTTTCGCTTTTGGGTTTTCCCGCGCCAGCGATTCCAAAACCGTCTTGATACCGCCGAGGGACGGATAGGGAATTCTTTCAAAGTAGACGTTGGCGTATTGTTCGTGGGTGCGCTCGGCGTATTTCTCCTTGTCAGCCTCCATGCGCATCCTCTTCAGGATGATCCTGACGCTGTCTTTTTTGTTCTTTTTGAAGTAAGCGATTCCTTCTACGTACGCCTTCAATACTCTCGTCGCCAGGTCGCGGTTTCCCCGAAGATAACTCCGCGTCGACACCATCATGCTCTGCAGATAGTGAATGTTCATTTTGGCGAGATCGGCGAGCACTCTATAGCCCTTGTCCTCCGCCATGAAGTAGGATGGATCGGTAAGCACCGCGCCGTCGATCACTTTTTTCTCCATACTCAAGAGCATGGTCGGCGACGAGCCAATTTGCAGCACCTGCAGTTCATCCTGGCGCATCCGCCAATGGTTAAGCAGCAGAGTCAGCACGGAGTGGGATGAGGTGCCGAAAGCGGTAATCCCGACCTTTTTGCCTTTAAGCTCTTCCGGCGTATCGATATCGGGCCGCACCAGTAAGCGGTGCACGCCTTTGTTATTCAGCGCCGCGATCATCACGAGGTCCGCGCCCCTGAGGACGGAAGTTATAACCGCGCTGCCGCCCGCTGTGGCGAATTGAATATCGCCGGCGAGCAGCGCGTTGACACTGCGCGTAGCGCCGCCGCCGATGAAAATCACCTCGGCTTCGACCCCATGTTTCTTGAAGAAGCCACGCTCCTCGGCTACCCAGACGGCGCTGTTGCTGGGGCTGAATGCGCCCATGCCGATTCGAACCTTGTCCAATGCGGCAAAGGAAATGGAAGCCGGCAATAACAAAATTGCCAAGCATAACTGAATCATTGAATTCATACCCATGTTATCGTCTCCTTCGATAAGATATGCCTAGCACTGATGCGGGAACACCCATGTTGCCGAGTTTTAGCATAAATGATCGCGACCGTGAACGTAAGGGTCGCACGCACCAAAGAAGCGGGGCGCAGAAGTCATGTGGAGCCCCACAGCAAGCCCGTGGAGCGGAATCCTGAGCAAGAGCACCGGCCAGGGCTGGGCTCAAGTCGAAGGGTTGATTGGAAGAGAAAGTGAGTCCAGGGGGCATATAACCTAGCGCAGCGAAGCCGCAACCAAAGGGAAAAAGAGATTTCACCGCAGAGACACGAAGTTCGCAGAGTTCGGAGTCTATCTTAACCAAAAAACTCTTTACTCTGCGTCCTCCGCGCCTCCGCGGTGAGTCTTCCGAAAATTTGCGCACGCCGCGGATAGCAGTGCAAATGACACGTGACATAAGACAGCGATTGGGCGTAAAATTAGGATAGAGAAAAAATGGGTGACCCCGTCGGTTAAGCGGTTCGTCGCCGAAAATCGCCACCGTTAACCTGACGACGCTACACCTCGAGGAATGAGGAAAGAACCATGCTCGACATAAGGCCGATAGGCATCGAGGACTACGCCGAGCGGCACAGCAAACCGCTGTCGGCGCTGCACCATAAGCTCTGGATGGAGACCTATTCGAAAACCCGCGAGCCGGGGATGATGGTGGGAGCGCTCGAAGCAACGTTTCTCAAAATGCTGGTCATGTTGACCAACGCAAGACGCGTTCTGGAAATCGGCATGTTTACGGGCTACACCACGCTGGCTTTGGCTGAAGCGCTGCCGAAGGGCGGGACCATCGTTAGCTGCGAAATCGACCCGGAAAGGACCGAGATCGCCAAGCGCTACTTTGCCGAAAGCCCGCATGGGTCTAAGATCGAAGTGAAACTGGGACCGGCGTCGGAAACGCTTAAGCGGGTTTGGGGGCCGTTCGATATTTGCTTCATCGACGCGGACATAGAGAAGTATGCGGCATATTACGAAGCTTGCATGGACCTGGTTCGGCGCGGAGGTTTGATCATTCTGGACAACATGTTGCACGGCGGGCGCGTGATCGACGCTCGGGATGAGGTCACAAAACAAATCGACGAGCTCAACAAACGGATTCGAACCGACGCGCGGGTGGAAAACGTCTTGCTGCCGGTGCGGGATGGCATCATGTTGGTGCGCAAGCTCTAAACCCGTTCAAGACGTTCAAATCGTTCAAAACGTTCAAAACGTTCAAAACGTCCGCTCCACTTCCCCACCAATGAAGAGCACCTTTGCGTCTTCACTTCGACTTGCTCGTAAACTTCGCTCGTTGCGCTCGCAGCAGCTTGAGAAAATCCTGAGCGACGGGGGAAAGCGGTCTGGTCTTGCGATAGACGATAAAGCTCTTGCCGTCTATGCCGTCTACCGGAAGCCTCAGTTCTCTAAATTCGCCTTTCTTGAGACCATCCGAAATCACATCCTTGAACAGAATTCCCACACCCATTCCCCGGCTCACCGCGACCTTTACCGCCTCCGGCGACTCGCAGTGCATGACCACCTTAAGCTTTACACCCTGGTCTTTGAGACGGCGAATAAACTGCGCGGTTGCTCCGTCGCCTTCTAACGGCTGTCGGATAACAAAACCAAGCCGCCCCAGATCTTCCCACGTCAAGTGTTTTTTTCCGCTCAGAGGATGATGGTTGGCGACGAACGCGACCAAAGACTCGGTTCGGTAAGGCTCTATGGAGAGATGACGGCTCGAGGTGGGATTGCTAAGCACGGCCAGCTCCACTTCGCCCATAAGAACCAGCCGCTCTATGTTGGGTCTATTGTCCGTGCGCAGCTTGAGTTCGACCTGGGGGTGGCTCTTTTTAAAACGGGCCAGAAGCGACGGTAATAAGACCGCCGACGGACTATAGCTTCCGCCCACGGTGAGAGACTCGGCAGCGCGGCGTGCCGCCGGCTCAGCGTGGAGTCTTGCTCTGATATTGTCAACGCGCGACAGGATCGCTTTTGCTTCTTTCAGAAGACGAGAGCCAGCCGCTGTAAGCTGAATTCCGCCCCCAACTTTCCTGTAAACTTCTTTCCCAAGCTCCTCTCGCAATCGCCGAAGCTGCTGGGAAATCGCAGGCTGAGAAGTTTTAAGCTCTTCAGCCGCTGCGCCAAAGTTCAGTCGTGTTGCTACAACAATGAAAATCCGAAGCTGCCCAAGTGTCACAGGAGGACCTCGTATTGCACTCCGTATTGTCCATCAGACCCATAGCAGAAATCAACTATAAAAACCTGTGAAGGCGTAGTCACCCCGTGGAATACCGCCCAGTCGTGGCGTTTCGTGTCGGTCGTGTTGATATTCCACAGGGTCACCACAGAGACGCAAAGTTCGCAGAGTTAATATCGACTCTCTCCCCTCCGTGTCCTCCGTGCCTCGGCGGTTAGCCACATGGAAACCGTAAGTCCCAAGAACTTACAAAAAACTTATGACGCTCATACGAAAAAGAGTATTGGACAGGCGAAATTAATTGAAATAGGGCTTAGACAGCGACAACGGGTGGGGGGCCCCAGTGCCAGGGTATCGACTAC
>JAUYJC010000476.1 GCA_030688735.1 Deltaproteobacteria bacterium | reverse complement strand
CGCTCCCAAGCCCGCGGACTGCTCTTCCATCGCCTCGTTCAGCAGGCCGTTGCCGTCGCACCGACACCGTACCATCAGATCATTGCTGTCCGCGATCCAGCCCCAGCCCTGGGGGCTACGTGAGTGAAGGGGATACCCATTATGACCTATTATCTTTTACCCTCGCGGTTGTCAATGCGCACTTTGCGGCGCAGGAGCTCATAAAGGAATACGGCCCCAGCGACCGCGACGTTAAGTGACCCGATTCTACCCAGCATCGGGATACCGACAAGGAAATCGCATTCCCGTTGAATCAGCGGCCGAATCCCGTCACCTTCACTACCCAAGACAATTCCCAAGCGATCGGGGTAGTCTCGGCTGTAAAAGCTCTCTTCGGCCTGAGCGTGAAGACCTACAATCCAGAAACCTCGCTCCTTTAGGGCTGATATGGCCCGCCGGAGATTTGTAACTCTGTAAATTTTGAGATGATGGACCGCGCCTGCGGACGCTTTAACGACGATGGGCGACAACCCGACCGAGCGGTCCTTGGGAATTAAAACATGCTGAATGCCCACGGCCTCCGCAGTGCGCAAAACAGCGCCGAAGTTTCGGGGATCCGTCAGCCCATCCAAAAGCAAGATCCACTGCGAGTTCGGAGCATCGGAGAGGTGTTGCAGTAAATCAGAGAAGTTCGAATAGCCGAACCCGCAGACTTTCGCCACCACCCCTTGGTGTCGCTGTCCGTTCGCTAAGCGATCCAGAAGACCGGACTCGACGTAGGTCACGCGCAATCCGAGCTGGCGGGCTATGGCCTCAATGGACCTGAGGGTCGGCTTTTCGGAGCCTTTGCTAACCAAGACTTCCCCCACATCGGTCGGCGATGCTTTAAGCTTTTCCAAGACCGGGTTGAGGCCAAAGACAACATATTGGTCGTTTTCCATAGCCTGAGATCCTTCTTACATCCGAGGATTTTACAATAATAGCGCTACAGGATAACATCAGCGCATCGTGATGCCAAAAATGCTTTCCCGTTACCTCGTTAGCGAAATTTTGCCACCTTTTTTATTCGGGCTTGCGGCCTTCACCTTCATTCTCTTTATCGCCCGCTTGTTAAGACTGATCGAACTTGTGGTAGCTCGCGGGGTTCCTATTTTGCAAATCGGCAAAGTGCTCTCGCTCATCTTGCCCACTTTCCTCGAAATGACCTTGCCGATGGCGTTCCTCCTGGCGATCCTGCTGGGACTGGGTAGACTTTCGAATGACCAAGAACTCCTCGCGATGAAGGCTTCGGGCGTGGGGCCGCACCAGATACTGGGTCCAATCGCCATGGTTGCGATCGTCGTCGCGGTTATTACCCTGAGTGTAACGATGTTCGCTCGGCCCGCCGCTAATTTCGCTCTCAAGAAAGAACTCTATCACATCGCCAAGAGTCGCATCGGAACGGCGCTAAAGGAAAAGGTGTTCAACGATGACTTTCCAAAAATCCTCATCTATGTAGAGGAGCTAATCCCGCCGGGTGATACGGCCCAAGGAGTTCTCATCGTAGATAAGCGCGCGCCTGCTCGAGAGCAAATTATTCTCGGAAGAGTGGCGCAAATCACAACGGACGAAGAAAGCAACACATTACGGTTCAAGCTATTTGACGGAACCGTTTACGAGAAGGAGAAAAATCGCCTGGGTTTCAGCCAGACCCGTTATAATACTTACGACTTCAGGCTTGATTTGGATGAAATGACAGGCTCGATCAAGCGTAGAAAGCCGGGACCCAAAGAGATGTCCTTTCGGCACCTCGCCAGGACCATTCGACAGAAGCTTGATGAAGGAACCAGTGCGATACCGGAACGTGTAGAATTGCAGCAACGGCTCTCTTTTGGCTTTATCCCTCTCGTTTTCTGTCTGTTAGGTGTGGCACTTGCACTCTTGCCAAGATCGACCCGGGCCAATCGCTCGTGGGGGTTGATGCTTTCTTTTTTCTGGTTGCTTGTCTATTATGTGGTGTTATCTTTCGGGAAGGCGCTGGGAGATAAAGGCCTTCTTCATCCGGTCCCGGCCCTGTGGCTTCCCAACATTCTCGTGGGAGGCGTCGCCGTCTATTTCTACTGCAAGGCGGTCCGCGAATCGCCGATTTCATTGCCAACGAGAATGGAGCAGGCTTGGGGCACAGCCCGCCGTTATCTGGCAAGCATTAAACGAACTAGAAACGCGTAAGAACGAAAACGTGGAAACAAGAGTAAGATTCGGCTTTTCCCCTTTGGGCGGCATTCTCGACCGCTATTTGGCACAGGGATTCCTGCGCATATTTGCAATTACTTTAGTTTGCACTACGTCTCTCTATATGATCGTAGATTTTTTTGACAACGTCGGCGCTTTTATCACCACCGACGCTTCCACCTGGACAGTTATCCGGTACTTTTTCTACAAGGCCCCGCTGTCAACCTCGCGCGTAATCGGCTTCGCGACTTTGTTTTCAACGCTATTTAGCCTTGGAATGCTCACGCGATCTCAAGAGATTACCGCCATGCGGTCCAGTGGAATCAGTGTTCCGCGTATCACGCTTCCGCTTCTGATTCTCTCGGTGATCATTTGCCTATTTACGTTTATTTGGAACGAGACCCTGGTACCGATCTTTGCCCAACAGGCTCAAACGATTTTCAGGACCGAAGTCCGAAAGAAGCAGCAGAAAAGCTTGTTGGGAACGGCGGACATATGGATGAGGGGATCCGCCAGCTTCGTCAATGTCGATGACTTCGACCCGGCGACGAATACGCTGCATGGCGTAACCGTCTTCCTTCTCAATCGTGATTTCACTCTGCGGGGCTTGGTAGAGATGCCAGCCGCGAAATGGAACGGCCGCATTTGGGAATCGGTTCAAGCAACCGAATGGAGGGTTCCGAGGGACGGCAAAATCGTAAGCCAAAAGACCACCGACGCTGTCCCGATATCGGACTCTCCTGAGGACCTCAAACTCCTCGCCCGGGACGCTGACGCATTTTCCTATTTCGACTTGCAAAAACAGATTGCCGACATGAGAAGTAAAGGAATGGATGCTACCCGCTATGAAGTCGATCTTCAGTCAAAGTTGGCCCTGCCGTTGATCTCTCCGTTGGTGGTCCTTATCGCGATTCCTTTCGCACTGAAGCGACAAATGAGCGGTAGCATGGCATTAAGTTTCGGAGTCGCGATGCTGATCGGCTTTGGATATTGGGTCCTTGTAGCCTTTTGCCTCTCACTCGGACACAGCGCCGCGTTGCCGCCGTGGGTGTCCGCATGGATTCCCAATGCCATATTTGCTATGATTGGGCTTTTCTTTTTTACCGCTGAAGAATGATCGGACGGCGGCGCGGCCAAATCGGCGCTCCCCACAGCTCAAAACGTACTCATTTCGATGAATTTCGCCCGTTGCAAGTCAGCTATTGCCGTAGATTTGCGGCTCGTAATCCCGGATTCCGCAGTGGGAAAGTGACGTTGTGAGCGAGGGGCAAACCTTGCGCAACGAAGACAATGCTTTTCTACCCCTGAGCTAAGGACAGATCTCGCTGCTGTGCGAATTTAGTCGGAGTAATAAGGCGTTGTCCAAGCGGCAGAAAAGACTTTGAAACAGCACCCC
>JAUYJC010000471.1 GCA_030688735.1 Deltaproteobacteria bacterium | reverse complement strand
TCGATCGGATCGTTACTGAAATGGAGAAGCTGTCACTGCGAATGACCGAACGCCTCCTTCGTCAACGCATGCCGGCATGACGCCGCTCGGCCCTGGCGGCTGGCGCAAATCTGACTACGCGCGGGGTTTTGCAAGAGGCTCGACAGAATGGGAAATCTCTATAACCGCGCACAAAAATTCATCCAAAATACCAATCCATCCCCTGAGGCTGATGAAGGATCTAAGAGAGGTTCTGCCACAGGATGCTCTCATAGTGGGGCAGTCCGGTAGCACTCAAGCTTGGTTCGAATACGGTTTCACGGCGGTCACTCATAATCTGGGCATAGGAACGTGGCATCCTATGGGTGCTGAATATTGCGAGACGCTGGGGGCAAAACTGGCAATGCCCGACCGAGCCGCAGTTTGTCTTCTTGGGGATGGTTCTATGATGATGGCATTACCTGAACTGGCGACGGCGGTTAAATACAATATCCCCGCAATCGCCATTGTGTGCCACAATGATGTGTTCGGGAAAATGCATCGCACGCAAATGGTCAACTATGGGAATCGCTTTATCGGCACTGAATTGCCGATTCCCCACCTTGCCAACATTGCACGAGAGTTCGGCGCTCACAGCGAACGGATCATAGAGCCGGACCAGATCATGCCGGCAGTTCGAAGGGCGCTCAATTCGGGAAACCCTCGTTACTGGAGGTGATGGTTGACAGTTCCAAGGATTGTCTTGCTCCTCCACACTTGGTCTAGCGGAGAAGGACAGTCGCCATGAAAAATCGGAAATTGAAAACCCGTTTAGTTCTATCGTTATTGTTTTTGTTCTTTTGCGCGACCAGAGTCGGAGCGGCGGAGCTGAGAGAAATCACACTTGGGCTGGTGTCGGCTAACTGGAGTACCCAGTTGCCGATCGCGGTCGCGCAGCAAGCAGGATTTTTCAAAGAAGAAGGAGTTCAGGTCCACAGCGTAACGATCGCAAGCGGCGGTACCCTCATGGTCGCCATATTAACCAGTGGCCACGCAGACCTGGTCATCTCGGGTGTCGCCGCAATAATGCGCGCCATTGCCAGGGGCGCCCCTGTTGTCGTGATTTCTGGTGTCCAGACTAAGATCGATTACGCCTTGATAGGCGCCAAGGGGCTGGCGCGGCTTGGTGATCTTAGAGGCAAGAGAGTGGGTGTGACCAGCATAGGTAGTTTCTCCGAGTTTGCCGTCATAGAATCCTTAAGGCGAAGCGGCTTGATCAAAGACAAGGATTATACCCTCCTTGCGGCCGGCGGTACGGTGCTGCGCATCGGCGCATTGAAGGCCGGAAAGGTGGATGCGATCCCCCTGAGTTCCAGTGAACGCGTTGCAGTCGAAGCGGAAGGTTTTCCCGTGCTTCAGGAAGTGGGCGCCGTGTTGTCCGAGATCCCTTCTTCTGTTCTCGTTGCCGCAAAAAAGTTTGCCGCGAAGGAGCCGGAAACTGTTGTTCGCTTTATTCGGGCGCTCTCTAAGTCTATGCGCTTGATCAAGTCTGACAAAGAAAAGGCGATTCAGTTAGCAATCGCTGCCAAGTTGAAGGGAAATGCGGACACCCAGAGAAAAGCGTTGGACTATTATGCAGACGACCTGAACGTTGAAATAGAAAAAGAGAGCATTGTCGCGTTGCTCAAAGCGCTAGAGATCAAGGGCGATCCTAATGACTTCTTTGATCGCTCTTACTTGGTTCGCGCTGCGGCCAATAGGTAGAAGGAATTAAGGAAGGAATTAAGGGAAAGGAATTAAGGGGACAGGCTGCTTTTCCAGTTTGTCGGTGGCAAAAAGCAGCCTGTCCCCTTTTCCGCTCCCGAACAAAGAGCCCGCTGTGGAAGTCTTGGAAATAAAACGCAAACCCGCTTACGCCAGAAAAGGGTGGGAGTACTATACGGAGAATCGCATCTGGCACCCGGACAGAGACGTGACCCTGGAGGGACTGAAATCCAAAATCCAAATCTATTCAGAACAAACCCCGAGCAAGGGGCCGCCGCTCACGCTGGCAAAGTACGTAGATCAGAGTTATCTAAAAGAGGTGTCGAAACAATTGGCCGCGAAATGAAAATATTTAACAGGTAGTATCCTAAAGGCGAGTTCGGGTCGCTCTCAGCTAGATTCCGGAAAGGAACTTTATGCGCAGTCCGATATTAAAACGGAAGCTTTTTTGTGCGGTTTTTCTTCTCTGGCTTTTCTGTCCCGACTTTCTTTTTGCGCAAACTAAAAAGCTGAGGGAGATGAAGGTCTCTTATCCTTTTGGCGGTTCGACCAGCTTTTTCTGGGTCGCCCAGCGCTCGGGATCTTTTGAGAAATACGGCCTGGGTGTGGAGCCGGTTTACATTCGAGGCGGCCGGGCCGGAGTACAGGCGCTGATTTCCGGCGATGTTAAAATGGAGATGCAAGGCGCCTTAGCGACTATCAGCGCCTGGGCGCAGGGAGCAAAGGATCAGCGTTACATTGCGGCCGTAGGCAACCGGCTGGACTATATTCTGGCGGCTCATCCCTCGATCAAAACTCCCGCTGAGCTGAAGGGGAAAAGAGTCGGCATCAGCCAGATTGGAGCCAGCACAGATTTCATTGCGCGCTTCGCTTTGCGCAGGTTGGGCTTGAATGCGGAGAAGGACGTGACCATTCTCGGGGTTGGCGGGGCCGGGGAGCGCTGGGCCGCTTTGAGCGCCGGACATGTACAGGCGACGGTTCTTCAGCCCCCCTTCACCTTGCTGTCACGAAAAGCGGGATTCCCTATTTTTGTAGATTTTTCCAAATCGGACTTTGAGTACACCATCTCGGGAGTGGTCACGACGGCGTCATTTATCCGCGCGGAGCCGGAAACCGTCATGAACTTCCTGCGCGGACTCGCCGACGGAATGGATTTCTACCGCGATGAGAGAAACAAGGACAAGGTCTTGCGGATGCTCGGCGAATATTTCCGCTCGAATGCCACCGAAGAGCTGGAGGAGACCCGTAGGTCCTATAGCCAGCTCACTCCCGGATTGCCCTGGATCACGGTTAAAGCCATCGAGAATGTTATCGTCAACGACAATCACCTGGCCGGGATGAATCTCAAGGCAGCCGACCTGCTCGACCTCTCGTTTCTGGAAAGGCTCGCGGAGGAAAGAAAAGCCAAACAACGCTGAGGGTCGCCGCTGGCCGCGAAATAAAAAGATTCAACGATTGAATGCGCGGATCGGCACAATGAAAATTGGGGCTACCTCAGAGTGAGCTGAGCCCGTTTTTGCACGATTACGCCATCGCGCCGCGATCATCATTAATCGGCTCATGTAATAGGCGTATCATCAGCGGAATCCAGCCAGGAAATCGGGTTAGAAGAAATCGGCTCCGATTCTCTTGGTGGGACCGGGCCCCGATACTCCGTACGCATCAGACGGGGATTCTGGAAAAGATTCGCTTTGATGGCGAATCCGGACCAGACAGCCGTTCCGATAGCGCCGATAGCTTCGACTTTCTGGAGACGAACGGGTTTACCCAACTCCAGGTGAACTCGCTGCTGAAGCGCTCCGATCCTTCGACGGACTTCCTTGGTGGGGCCGAATAATTTGCCGGGTAGAAACGCTGGATAGGTTTTTCGTAGCTTCTTGGCGAAAAGCTGAGCCTTCTCGCGCATGATCGGAATGTTCGAATCCTTCCATTTGAGATAGCCATTCAGCCAGGTCTCTACTACACGATAAATTGAGGGGCCGAGTCGCCGGAAGTCCTCATCGAAGCAGTTGCGCTGGATCGACTCGATTTCAGCGGCCGTCATTTCGTTATGTTTCACGACAGAGAAAAAACCGGTCGCCCTGCGATAGAATTCCTTCGGCGTCTCCTCGACATATTCGTGGAAGAGATTGTTGTCCTTCACGTGTTTAAAGAATGGGGTGCCCGGCACAGGCCCGTAGATAAGGAATTGGGAAAAAGCAGGCGTCAGAGAGAGCAGGCCGTCCAGTTCCTCCTGAATAATCTCCGGCGTCTGATAGGGAAAGCCTAGGATCATCGACGCCAAAATAGTGATCCCATGCTCTCTGAACTCGGTGAAAACCTCGGCAACCGGACGACCGCTCTGCTTCTCATAGCCGGACCGAGTCCCCTCATAGCCGATCCACATCCCGTCAATCCCCATCTCCATGATCTCGGTGACCGTATAACGACTAAGGGCCCGAACACTGGCGAAACAAAAGACCGATATCGCCTTCCCCTCTTTCACCACACAGTCCCGGAACTCCATTGCCCGGCGCTTGTTCAGCAGGAAATCCTCGTCCATTACCATAATGGACATCTCCGGGTCGATCTCATGATAGCGACGGACCGCATCATAAATATCCGTTCCGCTGGGGAGCAAGCGGATGTGGCGTCTTTTAAAGAAATGGGAGGTGCAACAAAAATCGCAACCATTTGCGCAACCCAGGCCGGCGAAGACCATGCCGCTCTGGCTGACCTTTTTTCCGAAGATCCTCATGGGGTTGATCACCGTCGGGTGAGCATAGGGCATCTGGATCTCCGGCTCGCCGAGTAGCCTGCGCATGAAGGCGACCCCCTCTTCCCTGCAGATATGATCCCCATATTGTTTCAAAACGTCGTCCGAGAGAACCGTGCCGTAAGAGCCAAGGATGATCTTAGTTCCCGGTGAATGTTTGCGGATGAGCTGCACCATCTCCTCCATGATATGGAAGGTGGCCATGATGAAGGCAATTCCGACGTAGTCGTAGCCTTTCTTTAACTCGCGGATCAACTCCTGCCGCGATGGGTACTGGAGCACGGTGGTGGGCACATCGAGATTAGCAGCAATGTAGTCCAGAGAAAATTGGGTGTGAAGAGATCGTGGGCTGAACATTCCCTGGGCCCTGGTCACCTGACCGTGAAGAAGCTCGTAGCCAACGCTAGGAGCATCGCCGTACGCTTCTCCCAAGGGTCGGCAGACACTAGTAAGCAGGACTTTTTTCATAATGTTAGCAACGAGAAGCTGTTCATTTCTCTCCCTCCGTTGGCCGCGCCGGAAAACAATACGTTATCGCGACGGCGCAGGTTAATTTTGTGACCATAGCACGTTTTTCATTTTTGGAATGCAATTCAACGCCAACTAAGTGGAAATGAGGAGAAAATTGGGGTCAGCTTGAGGTAGCCCGGGTTTGACGGACACCTAAAAAGGGACAACGCCCACAAGCTCACCTCCCGCTATGGAGCGCAGCGGAATAGCGGTCAGGTACAGAGCCTTGTCATATTTTCTCTTTGTACTCCCTGAAGCCATCAACCAATTGCCGGAATGAGGTGGGTTTGTATTTCTCAAAGCTTTCTTCGTCCACGTAAACGAAGTCGTATTCCACGTCTGCCTGCACTCGGTTGATGTCTTCGCACCATTGTCGCAGCCGTCGCATCTTCAGCGGCACGTCCAGATCTTCTTGCCCTTTGGTTTCGGCAATGACAATTCGCTTGTCGGATAGCTTGATCAGAAAATCCGGGTAGTAGTTGGAA
>JAUYJC010000465.1 GCA_030688735.1 Deltaproteobacteria bacterium | reverse complement strand
GCCGCGCATGAACTTCACCGCTTCCGCGTAGGCGCGGAAATAACGCCTGAGCACATCCGGGTGCTCTTTCACGAAGGAACCGGTGGTGCCGATGCTCGCCTGGATGCAGGGGATGTTTTTTTCCGTGATGTTTAGAATCTCTTTGATGTTGGCCTGGCGCGCCTTCAACGTCGTCGGCGGCGACAATACGCCGGCGTCGACGGTCCCTTGAACGATCGCCGCGAGAATTTCCGGCACGCCTTTTACATAAAGAATACGGGCGTCTTTTCCCGCAACGAGCCCGGCTTCTTTGAGCAACAGCCGGACGGCGAAATCGGTGGACGAATTCGGCTGGGTCGCGCCGATGTTCTTACCTCTCAAGTCGGCGACTTTCTGAATATCGGACTTGCCGAAGAGCGAAAACACGAAACGGTTGATTATGCCGCCGACGTAAAGCACGTCGCCCCCCTGAAGGCGGGCGTCCACCAGCTCCGGCCCGCCGTTGACGATATGCAGGCTGCCGCCGAGGAGCGCTTGCACCTCGGTGGCCGCGCCGATGAGCTTGAGATCAGTCTTGAGGCCCTGCTTGGCGAAAAACCCTTCGTCTTGCGCCACCCATATCGGCGTATAGGCCGCGCTCACCGCGCCGTAGTTGATTTTAAGCTCGCCGATCTCCGCCGCCTCCGGCTTGGCGCCGGCACCGATCAGTATCATCACCGCCAGAGCAAATACCGCCTTACATCGCCTCATGAAAAACCTCCCGGTTGAAATGGACTGTAGGAACGCAATCACTCTCGACTTAATACGCGCCAACAAGCGCGCCTGTCAAGCTCGCAAGTCGCGACACGCTTCCTGTTGAACTCCAATCTTCCAGCAGGTACAGATGGCCGGTATGGATAAGATCCGCTCGCTCCACGATGCCATCGCCCGCGACGTCGAAAATGGTATGTCGATCGCGATGGGCTGCGGTCTGGAATCGCTCATTCCGTTTGCGGCGAGCCACGAGATCATCAGGCAGAAGAAAACCGATCTCCCTCCCCTGACTTGACAGCAGACACGTCTTCACTATACCTGTGTATGGAATCGCGGCAATCGTGTTGGCTGTACCGATCATACGAGGAGTGAATTATGTCTAGGTGGCCTAAAGTTTCTGTTGCGAGCGTTTGTCTTATCTGTTTCGCGTTGCTGGGAGCCACGGTTCTGTGGGAGCCCCCAGCCAGCGCCCAAACTCCAAAGCTGAAAATTGGCACCCTCGGTGTCCCGTCGACGAGCATCTGGATGGTCTCTGTTCTTCGAGCGAAACGGTTTGATCTGAAAAACGCAATCGATATCGAGTGGGTGGAACAGCCCTCGACAGCGGCGGTTTACAACGATTTTGCCGCGGGGTCCTACAAAGTTGCGACCGGCGGGCTTATGAGCTACGCCAACCAATACGCCAGAGGCGTGAAATTGAAGGCGTTTGCGACTTACCAGATTTTTGGAACTTCGGTCATTGTGCATACAGAACGGGCGCCAAACATTGACGCTATGAAAGATCTCAATGGCAAGGAGATCGCCGCACCGCTGGCTTCAGAAAACACCCGCGCGATGGAGATCTACCTTAAGTGGGGCGGCGTTGACCTCAAATCACTGAAAATCAAAAACTTCGAGCAGCCGGGCGTCGTCGCAGAGCTCAAGTCGCCCACGGGTTCGGCGGTGGCCGGCATCGTTTTTTCCCAGGTGCCGACGCGGCTCGTCATGGACGAACCCAAAAAGTTTAAAGACCTTGTTTCCGCGGATGATTTGGACAACCTGTGGCGACAAAGGACCGGCACCGAATACCATTGGCTATTGGGCTGGGTAGCTCACGATGACTTTGCAAGGGACAATAAGGATCTCCTGCAAAAAACCCACAACGCCATGAAGGAAACGATTGACTGGTTCAATAAGAATTCGGAAGAGGCCCTCGATATTGTTGCCAAGAGGACCAAAGAGCCGATTCCGATCCTCCGCGAGACGCTCAAAGCCAAGAGAGTACGATTCCTGCAATTGACGGCGGAATCCCAGGAGAAGGCGATGATGGAGCTTTTCAAACAAGGCGTTGATATCGGCATGATCGCAAAGCTCCCGGACGCCAATTTCTTTTATCGCGGGCTGCGATAGTTTTCCTCTTCCCCGAGTAGGGCAATTTTCGTGGAATCGCTTCCAAAGGAGAGGGCGGGCAGCTTAGAGATGTTCGTCTCTCTCGGGCTGCTTCTTCTTGGATGGCAGATTGCGTCGTTTTTTCTTCCGGAGTTCATTGTTCCCGGTCTGCAACTCATCGGGCTCGAATTCATCAACATGGCTAAAGAAGGAACTCTGCTCTACGACACGCTGCTCACGCTCTATCGCGTCATGCAGGGGCTCGTCGGCGGTTTTATTCTCGGCGGCACCCTGGGAATTGTCATGGGAACCACCAAGACGAGCGAGAACTATTTAATGCCCATCGTCAATTTTATCATGGGCGTGCCGGCGCTTTCCTGGACTCTCATTGTGATTCTTTGGTTTAGGGGCACGGAAACGCGCATCTTTGCATTGATGCTGGCGGTCTCTTTCCCGGTCTTTGCCCACAGCATCCGGGACGCTGTGAAGGGAGTTTCTAGAGATCTGATGGAGATGACTCTGGCCTTCAGGCCGACGCGCGGCCAATTGCTGCGGATGCTTATTCTTCCGTCCATCGTTCCCAATATCCTCACCGCATGGAAGGTGTCGATTGGGTTCGCGGTCCGTGTTGTTATCGTCGCGGAGCTCGTCGGCGCCTCCACCGGTGTCGGCTATCGCATGGTGCAGCAGCAGGCGCTTCTGAGCATGAGTGGTGTGTTGGCCTGGACCCTCGTTCTAGTCATGATGGGGCTCGGCATGCAGGGGATTATAACCGGATTCGAAAGCCGTCTCCTGAGATGGCGACCGACTGCTCACTAGCTTATGCCCAAGATTGAAAGCCGCAGTCTCGCAAAGAACTTCACTACAGAAGAAGGAAGTTTTGAGGCTATTAGGAATCTCAGCTTCCACGTTGATGCAGGAGAGGTGATCTCCGTCGTCGGCAAAACCGGTTGCGGCAAATCAACCACACTCAACATTCTCCTTGGCTTGGAAAGACCGACCGAGGGGAGTCTAACCATCGATGGCAAAGAGCCTTACGCAGACTTCGACTACTTTCGTGGAAAACTGTGCGCGGTTTTTCAAACAGATCGCTTGCTGCCCTGGCGCAAAGTCTTGGACAACGCCGCCTACGGCCTGGAGATCCTGCGTATTCCGGCGAAAGAGCGGTACAATAGGGCGAGACATTGGCTTGAAAGGGTCGGCCTCGAGCAATTTGAGAATGCTTATCCTCACCAACTATCGGGCGGCATGAGGCAGCGGGTCGGCATTGCGCGTGCCTTCTGCGTCGATCCCGATGTCATCTTGTGTGATGAGGCGTTCGGTCACTTGGACGAGGTGACGGCGATCAAATTGCGTACGGACTTTCTTAACCTCATCCGCGAAACCCACAAAACCTCGGTCTTCATCACGCATGACATCGATGAGGCCATGGAGTTAGGCGGCAGAGTTCTCGTTTTAGGCCAGCCGGCACATCTATTGCTGGATGTCGAGATTTCTCGGGAAACGAACGGTGATCCCTCAAAGCGGAGAGAATTGAAAGAGCGTATCCTGAAGGCGATAGAGGATAATCACCCTTGCTGAGGGAAACATTGACACTCACGGTCGCGATGCGATACTTTGCCGCAAGAATCGCCATGGGGAACTTCGATGGACCAATCCTATCTTAGTCTTCGAGCAAGAATTGAGAAAAAGGATAAGGGACTCAAAGAGAAAGTCATGAGTCTGACTGAGGCCGTGACCCTCATCCCGGACAATGTCCACGTGGCGATCGGCGGTTGCCACTACTCGAGAACTCCCATAGCACTGATTTGGGAGATTATCAGACAAAAGAAAAGCGGGCTGGTCTTTTCCAAAAGCATCACCGCAACGGAGGGAGATCTTCTCCTGGTTGCCGGTACGACAAGGCACATCATAACGAGCTGGTTCAGCCCCGGAGTGACCTGGGGAGTTTCCAGGATCATGAGGCACTTCGTGCAGTCCGGAGAAGCGACTTACGAAGAGTGGAGCCACATGAGTCTCGGGTTGAGGTATCGAGCCGCGGCGATGGGCGTTCCCTTCCTGCCAACCAGGTCCATGCTGGGCTCCGATGTTTACAAACAGCTTGCCGATATCAAGGAGATGCAATGCCCTTTTACCGGCGACAAACTTGCGCTGGTTCCGGCTCTTCATCCCGACGTGGCGATCATTCATGTGCAGAAGGCCGATTCCTACGGCAATGCGCAAATTACCGGCTTCCCCTTTATGGACAAAGATATTGCCCTCGCAGCGGACAGGGTCATTTTGACGACCGAGCAGATCATCGACAACGACGAGATAAGGAGAACCCCGGATCGCACGGATATTCCCTTTTTCTGCGTTGATGCCGTAGTCGAGGCGCCCTATGGTTGCATACCCCACGAGTGCTACGCGGCTTACGAGCCGGACTTTAACCATATGGATATGTACGTAAAGCTCATGATGGAAAGAAGCACCGAGGGGGTCCAGGCATACCTCGACAAATACGTTTACGCGCCGCAAACTTTCGATGACTATCTCAGCCTTTTCAATGTCAAAGATATCGTAAGAGCTACGTTAAATGCGAGGAAGGGATATGGCAGCTGAGCTTACCTACAACACGGCGGAACTGGTGTGCATTTCCAGCGGAAGACTTCTCGAGGATGGCAAGGTCGTCTTTGCGGGTGCGGGCCTCCCCTTGCTAGCGGCCATTCTTGCCCAGAAAACCCACGCGAAGACCCTGACGATCCTGTTTGAAGGCGGCGTAATCGGTCCCTTCATCGAGCCGGGGAAACTCCCTCCCTCGACGAACGAGCAAAGGTGCGCTACGAAAGCCAATATGGTTCTTCCCACGACGGATGTGTTGCTCCTGCAGCAGAGGGGCTATGTCGACTATGGGTTTCTGGGCGGAGCTCAAGTCGATCAGTACGGAAACATCAATAGCTCCTGTATCGGCGACTGGAAGAAGCCCGCGGTCAGGCTTCCGGGGACAGGTGGTGGGAACGATATAGCCAGCCTCTCTAAAGTGATCGTTGCCATGCATCACGAGAAGAGAAGACTCGTGAAGAGAGTTGATTTTGTCACGAGCCCTGGATATCTGAGCGGCGGTAATTCAAGAAAAGCCGCGGGGCTGATTGCTGGGGGGACCCTTAAGGTCGTGACCCACCTTGGCATTCTGGGCTTTGATGAGGAACAAAAGGTCATGTGCCTGGAGGCCCTTCAACCCGGAGCTACAGTGGAAGAGGTCAAGAAAAATACCGGCTTCGACCTTATGATTAAGAAAGATCTTGGCGAATCCACGCCGCCAACGGACGAGGAGCTCAGAATCCTCCATATTCTCGACCCTGAAAAAAGGTACACAACCCCGAGGGGAGAATAGGATGACTAAGGATTTGAGAGGGTTCCTGGCGGCATATGAAAAGGCGAATCCCAAGGAGTTCTGCCGCATAAAGAAAGAAGTCGATCCCCAGTATGAAGTCGCCGCGATACTCACCAAGCTTGAGGAGCTGCGGAAGCTCCCCATCCTCTATTATGAAAAGGTGAAAGGCTCAGCCTTTCCCGTCGTCACGAACGTCTACTCGACGAAGAAAAAAATCGCCTCGAGCATCAATATTGATCCCAGAAAGTTCAGAGAGAAATATCTCGAGGCCGTTGAATCCCCGATCCCGCCTCGGATCGTTACCGACGGTCCCGTGATGGAACAGAGAATCGACGCCAGCGAGGTGGATCTCAAGGCGCTGCCCATGATGATCTACCACGAGGGTGATGCCGCCCCCTACATTACCGCCGGCGTGGTGTTGGCACAAGATCCTGAATCGGGACAGTACAACGCCAGCTTTAACAGGTTGATGTACAAAGGCCGAAACAAGGCGGGAATCTTCATGACGGTTGGCAAGCACCTCCATGAAATTTACTCGCGCTTGGAGGATCAAGGAAAACCCTTGCCAATCACTATCTCGATCGGAAACCATCCCGCCTGGGGGTTGGGTGCGCTCTACATCGGCGCTTACGGTCGCAGCGAGCTGGGTATTATCGGCGGGCTACTCGGGTGCTCTGTGGAGATGATTAAAGGCGAACTGGCGGGCAACCTTTTCCCTGCCGACGCGGAGATTGTGTTGGAGGGTTTTGTCGAACCCCACCTGAGAGAGGAAGAGGGTCCGTTTTGCGAGTTTTCCGGTTATGCCACGGGAAAGGGATTGAGGCCGGTTGTCACCATCAAGTGCATGCACCTTAGAAAAAACGCGATCTACCAGGATATCTGCGGGGGTCAGCATCGAGAGCATCTGGTCGTGGCCACCATCCCCATGGAGGCGAACCTATACCAATCTATTAAGTCGGCCGTGCCCACCGTCGTCGATGTCCATGTTCCCGCGCCGTTTTCTTTGATTGTCTCCATGAAAAAGAGGTTTCAAGGGCAGGCGCAATCGGCGATGATCGCCGCATTTTCCGCGGAAATGTACCTCAAGAACGTCATTGTGGTCGATGAAGATGTCGACATCACTGACCTGCAGCAGGTTATCTGGGCGGTAGGTACGAGGACACAAGCGGACCGTGACATCATCGTTATTCCTGGAGTCAGGGGTTCGTCGCTGGACCCATCCGCCGCTGCCGAGGGAGTCGTCACAAAGATGGGCATCGATGCAACCGCCAAACCTTCTCTTTCCGCATACGCTAAAAGAAACAAGGTCCCCAAAGAGGTCATGGATAGGCTTCAGCTCGATGCCTATGTGAACTTGGATCAACTCTGATCGGAACTCTGCGATGATAAAGGTGCACGAACTAACCGGACTCGGCAGCGTCCTCGATTATTACGGCGAGCGCGGGGAAGTTATTGAGATTGATAAAGAGGTCGACTCGGAATGCGAAGTGGCCGGGATTATTTTTGCCCTGAACGCTTTACCGACAACTCCGGGTGTCCTTTTCAAGAACGTCAAAGGCTATCGTTTTCCCGTTGCGTCGTGTGTTCTTTCGGAAAGATCCAGGACCTGTGAGATCCTCGGATTGCCTCTCTCGCCTCTCGACTTCAAGGAGGCTTTCATCAAGGTCAGCCAAAACCTGATCCCCCCGGTCAGAGTTCAAGGCGGCCCCTGCAAGGAAGAGATTTGCACGCGTGATTTCGATGCCCTAAAAATGGTCCCCTCGATCAAAGCGACGCCAGACGATGGCGGCAAGTATTTCCAGCCGCTCGTCATCACGAAAGATCCGGAAACCGGAACGCAAAACGTCGCCATGAATCGTGCGATGCTGCTTCAGGACAACAGGGTTATCCTCAACGTAAGAAATGAGACCGGGGTTGGTCACGATTTCAGGAAGTGCCGCAAAGAGGGGAAACCTTTTGAGGTGGCGCTGGTCGTTGGCGCCCCTTTGGAAATGTATATCGCAGCAGCCACCAAGCTTCCCCTAGGTGAGAATGAGCTCGGTCTGGTCGGCGCCATAAGAAAGAAGCCGGTTGAGGTGGTTAAATGCGAGACCATCGATGTGGATGTTCCCGCCGAGGCCGGTTTTGTGATCGAGGGAGTCATCGAGCCGCCCTACGAGCAGAGCACGGAGGGGCCATGGCCGGAGTTCTTGAGATACTTGAGCATTCCGCAGCAGAAACCTATCATGAAAATTACCGCCCTGACTTACAGGAAAGATGCCGTCGGCTACGCCATCATTGCCGGGACGAAGGAAAATTATACCTTGAGACTATCCAACGATGTCGCCTTCTACAAATACGTCAAGGACCTCGAACCCAACTTCGTGGTCGACGCGGCCCTGACTCCGGGAACGGCTCACTGGCATCACGGCATCATTCAGGTCAAAAAGGACGACTACGATTTCGAGGGTCTCCAAATCCACGTGGCAATGGCCGCCTACGGATTTTCCGTTTATCTCGAGACCATCACGATCGTCGATGAGGACGTAAACATACTTGATATGGACGAGATCGATTGGGCGGTGACGACCCGGTGCGACCCCGCCGAGCAGATCCACATCATTCGGAATGTCAAAACCCATCGAAACAATCCCATCGCAGGGGCTAGAGAACTGATGGATGGGAGTTTCGTCGGAAAAGCAAAGATGATCATTGATGCCACGGTTCCGTGGAAGTATAAAAACCTCAAGAGAGGCACGACCTTGCCGATCTTCGAGCGGGCGAGGTTCCAGAACGTTACCCTTAAGGATTACATGTCGGCACACGATTACCGACGCTGGATCAATAAATAGCAAGAGAGAAATCGTTCGTCGACGGCACGAGGAGTCACTGATGCCTGATACAGCCAAAAGTTCTCTGCCAAAAAAATGGGTAGGCCGCAGTCTTCGGCGCACCGAAGACAAGCGTCTGCTCACGGGAAAGGGACAGTTTCTCGACGATATGAAA
>JAUYJC010000460.1 GCA_030688735.1 Deltaproteobacteria bacterium | reverse complement strand
GTGGGCGGAGGATAAAATCATGGAAGACCTGCTTAAGTTGGGAGACAGGAGCTATCGATCGCGGTTGATCGTCGGCACCGGTAAGTACAAAGACTTCGCCGAAACGCGCAAAGCCATCGAGGTCTCCGGCGCCGAGATCGTGACGGTCGCCGTGCGCCGCGTCAACATTACCGATCCGCATAAGGAAAATCTGCTCGATTACTTGGACCCGAAAAAGTACACGATCCTGCCCAACACCGCCGGCTGTTACACCGCCGACGACGCGGTGCGCACCTGCCGCCTGGCGCGCGAGGCCGGCGTCGGCAAAATGATCAAGCTCGAAGTGATCGGCGACGACAAGACCCTTTTTCCCGACATTCCCGCAACCTTGGACGCTGCGAAGATTCTCGTCAAGGAAGGCTTCGTGGTCCTGCCCTATATCACCGACGATCCGATCACGGCAAAGAAACTTCAAGAGATCGGCTGCGCCGCGGTGATGCCGCTGGCCGCGCCGATCGGTTCCGGTTTGGGCATTCGCAATCCGTACAACATCCGCATTATCTTGGAGCAGGCGACGGTGCCGGTCATTGTCGACGCCGGCGTGGGCACCGCATCTGACGCTGCCGTTGCCATGGAATTGGGTTGCGACGGCGTCTTGATGAACACGGCGATCGCCGGCGCGAGGGATCCGATCCTGATGGCGGAGGCGATGCGGCTCGGCGTTGATGCCGGGCGAAAGGCATTTCTCGCCGGGCGCATCCCGAAAAAGCTTTACGCCACCGCTTCGAGCCCGATAGACGGGATTCTGGGTTAGCTGTCGCCAGTGCCGACGCCCGACTTCCATCTATATCTGGTCACCGACCGAAACTTGACCCAGGGGCGTGACTTGCTCTGGGTCTTGCAGCAGGCATTGGACGGCGGCGTCAAAGCTATTCAGCTCAGAGAGAAGGACCTCGGCGGAAGAGACCTTTTTTTCCTTGCCGAAGCGGCACGCAAGCTCACCCAGCGTTACCACGCCCGCCTATTGATCAACGACCGCATCGATTTGGCTCTAGCTGTCGACGCCGACGGTGTTCACCTCTCGACCGCCTCCATCCCCATCGAATCGGCAAGAGCTCTGCTGGGTCGACAACGACTGCTCGGCGCCTCGACTCACTCACTTGAAGAGGCGGCGGACGCCGAAAGGAAAGGCGCCGACTTTGTCGTGTTCGGTCCCGTCTATTTTACCCCTTCGAAAGCGCCCTACGGCGAACCGCAGGGGATGGCGGCGCTCAAGAAAATAGTGGAAAAAATCTCTCTTCCCATCTATGCTATAGGCGGAATCAAGCCCGAGAATATTGCGGACACGCGCTGCACGGGAGTCCGCGGAGTTGCGCTTATCTCCGCGGTTATGAGCGCGGCCGATCCGAAGGACGCGACGACAAAGATATTGAAGCTCTTTAACAGGTGATTCGATGCAAGAGATCGCGCGAGAAATTTACGCTTACTTCCAGGCCAATCCGGTGTTGTACTTCGGCATGGCTTTTGTTGCCGGTTTTCTTGCGCACAAGACCGTGGCCCGCGACGCGGGCTCGGCGATTATTCTTTCGGTGTTCATTGGCGCGATAGGATTGTTCCTGGGTCAGTTTATGTTATTTTACTTTGGACTTAAGGAATACCTGGAAAAAATCGCTGAGTTTCGCCTTTTCTTTGATTTCTTAGCAGCCTACATCGGCTCCTTCATCGTCGCCGCCGTCATTCACTTCGTCAAACCCATGTGAGGTGCTAGACGTGACCTGCCGCATTGCCCGGCGCACAGCAATGCCGCCTCCAAGGTAACCTTATCTTGCCGCTCACCAATGACCGGCTAAGACGGCGGGTGGGCTGGCCACAGACTGTGCGCGAGGGATCATAAAAAAGTCCCGGTCGCGATGACAGATCAGCGGCATAAAGCCCTCGTGTGCCAAAGCCTCAATAACCTCATCTGAAAGTAGCGCCTCAGCGCATGGCTTTGCTTGTGCAACTCCGCCATCTTCATAAATATGCAGCGGGATACCATCCAACTGTCCAACCAGGCGCGCTGGATTCAGTGACCACCCGCTGCCGGTAAATTCACGGGCCAGGATAACCGCAAACGCAAACGCCGGGTTTCCCCACATGTATTTGTCGTGATCTTTGCCGCGAACGCCTTCTTCGAAAGAAAAAGAGCCGATGGGGTCGGTTTCAGCGCCATAAGGGACGCGCAACAGAAATCGCGGGAGCAGCAGGCCCACAGACCGCGCTTGCGGAGATTTTCGAAATTTCCGCCACGTGACATACTGCTCGTCCTCAAATAACCTGGCGAGAGCCTTTCCAGTCGGAAAGTCAGCAAAAGCGTCGATGTCGAAAAATCGCGGACTCGCCCCCGCAATGAAAGGCGCCCTAAGATTGTGCGCAAGCAGGGCGATTCGATCAAGCATGTGAACGTCTTGTAGACTAATGCCAAAATCGTAGTTTCCAATGAGAGCGCCCAACGCCTGATCCCGCGTCCCAACAGTCAGAGACGAGAGACTTCTAAAGACGCCGGACTCTTCAATTTCTCTCGATTTGGCCAAGTCGTTTTCCAGCTCTGCTTTGGAAATATCAAGCAAGTAAATCTTAAGTTGAGGTCCGGTCTCAGCGGTCATCACCAAAAAGTGAAGGGCCCGCCATGCGGCTTCCAGCCGCTGGAATTCGCCGTGATGCAAGATAGCTCTCATCTGCTCGCCGAGCACCTTTTCAACAGCAGCGATAAGCTGTTGCTGCTGAGTTACATCCAGCCGAATGGCGTGCGGGCTGACAATCTCTTGGACAAGCCGCTCGATATCGCCCAAGGGATTTTTCCGAGTTTGCGATGCCGCGGAGGGACTGGCCTCCTCAAGTATCGTCTCCAACAAGTTTGAAGGCGTGTTGGACTGCGGCTGAGTCGTGACGGCATCGGGTGCCTTCATCCACTTCTGCATTTCGGCGGCCGCCGCGTCAAATTTCTTGGGATCTTCGAGCGCGCGGCGGAGCTTAACCAGAACCTGAAGCGGTTCCACCTGTTTAGTGATTTCGTCCGGATGAAACGATTCTATTCCCCGCATTGGGAGCTGCATTGAGCGTTGTTCGCCTTCCTGCTCCAAACTCATATCTAAGCTCGCCTCAAACCTCACGTCGAGGCGCTCCATGACCGTATTGAAGTTATCCCGATCAATTTCCAAGGGCCTACGATCGGCGGGTGACACCGTCCCGCTTGCTGAGTCGCTCCCCTGCCCACGCGTAAAATCACCCAGGACACCGATAATGAAACTCGTCTCCTCGCCTACCGGCGTCGGCTCTCTCGTTGTATCAGTTTCGCTTACCAGTCGAACGTCCGCGCGCTCCCACCGTTTAGACATATCCGGAGCCTCCTTTGTTTGGGAATTTAAACCGACGACCGTCTTAAGCAACCGACAATGGTCAGGATCTTGTAAAAACTTTTTTTGCAGATGCTAAACTTGTGATGAAATAACGATCCTAGTTTGGTTTGAATCCCACAACCGTAACCTCCTGCCCTGCTCTTGAAGCGAACAGCTCCGGCGGCTACCGCAGCAGTTCTTCGAGCCGAGGCTTCAATGGATCTTGCATTCCGTGAATTGCGTCGGTATCGATCAATTCGAAAAATGCTGGCACGCCGGAAAGTCTGGTCGTAGCCAGAACCAGTTCATCGGAGGGGCGAAACGAAAGCACACATGAGCTGATAACCACAAGCGGGAGATCGCCCAAGCCGGGACATTTCTCGACCTGGACCTCGTAGCGCAGGTCCTTCAGAAGCCGCCCAATCCCCGGGAAGCTATCCATGACAGACTTCATTGCCAACGCTGCCACTAGAAATTCCCGTATGTCATCCTGCCTGCGATCCCCTATCCCGCTGACTGCCAGTCTGATTTGGGAGAGGGAGTACGAGGATTTGTATGTCAGTACGTTCCTAACCGGCGAGGTTACTGTAATGATCTTTTTCTCATTGTCGCCCGCGGCTTCGTGGTTATATTCCCAGGGATAGAGCTCTAGACGGCTATCCAAATCGGCCACTGCATTGTCCGCCAGGTCCGGCGATAACGAAAATGGCTTGCTGCAGATTTCGTTAAATTTCTCGCCCAATTTCCTGAGAGCGGACTCCGCCCCAGGAACATCTTCCCGCATCGGAGACCGTATATGCTTTCCAAAGACTCGAACCGGCGCCAATAGAGGCCGGATGGTTTCTAAGTAATCTTTGAGCTGTCCCAGCAAAAACTTCGAAATCTTTTCGGTCTTTGCGCGCAGCTCCACTACTTGTTCAAGTCCTAATGTCTCTCGTAAGTTGTCCTGTGCCATAATAGCTCTGCATCTACCACAATTCGGCCGTCAAGAAAACCGGATTCGAGGCCGACATCTCTGACTGAGAAAGCCTCACTCACCCACCGGGGGCGGTCAACGATCAACGATTTTGGATCAAAATCAGCTTGCAGTTCATTACGGCAGTTTTTGCTTGCGAGATCGTGTCGGCCCCAAAGCTGCCGGATCGCATTCCCCAGGGCGTCGTAAATGCTTGAGCCCGGCACTTGTCCAATATTCCAAATCTGGTACAGACATCGACGACCTCAACCAACCATGATCGAATCTCTCCCCAAATAATCCGCCATTGATCTGACTTATGTCGTTTCCCCGCAAAGTAACGTAGTGCTAGCCACGGTTTCCTCATGCGCAAACACCTTGCCGTTAACGAAGCATGGGGCCGCGAAATCCTACTGTACGGCCCAAGCGCTTGTCTGTATATTTGTTTGTTCAGCTTCCCCATCTGCGCACGACGGGTAAAGCGTCCAGTCGTTAGGATCTGCCAGATTACGACGCCCCTTGTATTTCTTATTGGACTCACACCCACGGGACTTTTCCAGAGTCTGCGTGTACGCCTACCATCAGCGACGTGGGAACGGTTCAGCGTCGGGCATAACCGGTGGACTCAATTTGACCGACCGTTTGCGTTTTGCGGCCCAGGAATGAGATAAAATCCAAGGTTATGACAAGTAGCACACCAACGCATAGGGCTGGAGCGAAAGAACTCACTGTTCTTTTCGTTGATGTATCCGGGTGGACGGATCTTTGCTCCCGCATCGGCGACGCGGCGGCCAAATTGATCGTCGACGCTTTGCTCCGAGAGCTGCGCGATGACGTCGAGCGATGCAGAGGGAGAGTCGTCAAGCGTATCGGCGATGAGCTCATGTGCCTGTTTGATACCTCAAGCGACGCAGCGAATGCTGCTTGCGAGATGCAACGTTCCGCCGATATTCGCAATCGCTTCGAAACGGAAAAACTTTTCTTACGAATAAGCTTTCATAGCGGACCCGTGTTGATGGAGAAGGATGACGTGTTTGGCGATACCGTAAACACGGCAGCGCGGGTTGTCGGTGAGTCGTCTCGCGAGCGCATCTTGGCCACTCGGCCGGCAGCTGAGCAGTTCTCGGAGGAACTCGCATCCCTTGTCCGTCCATGGCGCAGCGCGGCGCTGAGAGGGAAGGAAGCCTCGGTCGAGCTTGTCGAGCTGGTTTGGCGCGAGGGCGCTGAGACCATGATGAGATCGAAGACAATGACTATGGGGATGAAAGTTGGCCGCCTACGCCTCAACTGCGGCGGCAAAGAGTGCATTTTGGAACCGGGCGGCAAACCGATCAAGTTCGGTCGCGGCGAGACGAACGACCTCGTCATCTACGATCCGACCTCGTATGTGTCAAATAGCCATGGGCAGTTTGAGTTCCGCGGTGGAATTATTGAATTGGTTGATACGAGTCGCAACGGCATCTATATCTCGTTTGACGGCGAGCCCGCGTTTCGAGTCAACAAGCGCTTGGCTCTCCGTGCTTCCGGCCGAATGGCGCTGGGCAGGCCCTCGCATGACCCGCAGGCGATTTCTCTCCAGTTTACGATCGAATGAAGCTCCTCGGAGCAAAGCTCCGAGGTATCTTTGCGAAATTCTCCGAAGCCCTTCCACCCTCCTTCGCCAAGGCTACGGAGGGTTCTCCTCGCCTTCATCCTCGCAGCAAGCTGCGAGGTATTCGGCGAAGGAGAATAAAAAGCCAACAGCAGGCTTTCCAACTTTTCCGAGTTCGCTTCATCCCGTGCCATAGTCGGTCTCGAGATTAACCCTCACGCTTTTCCGAAACTCGCCAGGACTCTTCCCATAGTCCCAAGTGTTATGGAATGTTTTTAATGACATCAGGCCGGTCAAAGGTCTTTTCAGCAGCCTGCTAGACCGCAACGATGAGAGCGGCGAGGCGCGCCGGATCGGCTAGCAACTCAGCGCTCGGGCCGTGATAGACGATGCGTCCGCGGTCGAGCACCAGCGCTTCGTCACTAAGCTCGAGCGCGAGCTTCGCCGACTGTTCCACCAAAACGACGCCAAGCGCCTCCTCGCGCATCAGCCGCCGAATCGCTTGCAGCAGAACCTCGATAATGATGGGCGCCAACCCCTCGAGCGGCTCGTCGAGCAACAGCAGCGACGGGCCTCCCATCAAGGCGCGTCCAATGGCAAGCATCTGCTGCTCGCCACCGGAGATCTGGTTGCCCATGTGCCGGCGGCGTTCGGCTAAGCGTGGAAAAAGCTCGTACACCTGGGCGGGCGCCCAGCCGCCGGAGAGCGCCGCGACTCTCAGGTTTTCCTCCACCGAAAGCGATGGAAAAATGTCGCGAGTCTGCGGCACGTAGCCGATGCCGAGCCGCGCCCGTTCGTATACCGGAAGGCGCGTAATCGGCCGGCGCTGATATTCGATACTGCCTGCGTGCAACGTGGTAAGGCCCATGATGGTGGCGAGCAGCGTGGTCTTGCCCACCCCGTTGCGGCCCAGCACGGCGAGCGAGCCGCGCGCGGGCAGCAGGAGTTCCATGTCCTCGAGTACGACCGTGGGGCCGTAGCCTGCGCGCACGCCCGTGAGCTTCAACGCCTCATTCATGCTGCTCTCCGAGATAGACCCGCCGCACGCGTGGATCGCTGGCGATCTCCGCGGGCGGGCCCTCGCACAGCACTTGGCCATCCACCAGGACGGTGATAGCCCGGGCGAAGCGGAACACCACGTCCATGTCATGCTCGATGATCAATATGGCGATTTCTTCGGGCAGGCAGTCGAGCACCTGGAGAATCATGCCGGACTCGAGCGAAGGCACTCCGGCCGCCGGCTCGTCAAGCAACAGCACCCGCGGTTTAAGCCCGAGCGCAATGGCGATCTCGACCAGCCGCTGTTTGCCATAAGGAAGATCGACGACGCGCTTGCTGGCATCGTCGGCGAGCCCCAGCATGTCAAGCAGGGCGAACGTTTCCTCGCGCACTTGGCGATGACGGCTCGCGGCGCGCCAAAGACGCCGCGAAACGCCTTGGCGTTCGGCCACGCCGAGGGCAACATTGTCCAGCACGCTCATGTCGCGGAAAAGGGTATTGATCTGGAAGGTCCGGCCGATTCCCCGCTTTACGCGCGCCTCCTGTGCCAGGCGGGTAATGTCTTCGCCACCGAGCAGAACCTGGCCGGCAGACGGCGCGAGCAGACCGGTGAGCATATTGACGAAAGTGGTCTTACCCGCGCCATTGGGACCGATCAGGGCATGGCGCGCGCCAACTTCGAGGCGAAAATTGATATTTTCGGCGACGACGAGCGCTCCGAAGCTCTTGCACAAGCTGCGGGTTTCCAGTACTGCGCTCATTTCAGTTTCCGCCACCGCGCGACCAGCGCATCAGCCAGACCGAGAATTCCACCGCGGGCAAACAGCACGACCAGCACCAGCATCAGGCCGATGCCAAAGTACCAGTATTCAGGAAACTGCTTGGCGAGGAAATCCTGGGCGATCAGATAGACGAGCGGTCCAACGAAGGCTCCATAGAGCCTGCCGACGCCGCCGAGGATCAACATTACCATTAGCTCGCCCGATGGCTCGAAGCCGAGCACATTGAGGCCAACGAACTGGTTGGTCTCTGCGAGCAGCGCGCCGGCGACGCCCGCGATCATCGCCGAAATAGCGTAGGCGGTCAGCAGGCGGCGGTAGACGGACACGCCGATCGCGTGCATCCGCACCCTGTTCTCACGAATCCCGGCAAGCGTGGCGCCGAACGGCGAGTAGATAATCCTGCGCGTCAGCCACCAGCTGGCGAACAAAATGGTTAGGCACCATAAGTAAGCCGTTCTGCCGAACAGATCGAACTTGAAGGCGCCGAAGATCGGAGCAATGGTGACGCCGGACAGGCCGTCGGCTCCACCGGTGATCGGCGTCGCCTTGTGAGCGATTTCCAGGCACACCGCGGCGATCGCCAGCGTGAGCATAAGCTGCGTGAGCCCATGCGTGCGCAGGATCACAGCGCCGGTCGCCACGCCGAGCGCACCGGCCATGATAGCGGCGGCGACCAGCAGCAACAGCGGGTCGGTCACTCCGAGCTTGGCGGAGAGAATGCCGGCAACGTAAGCGCCGAACCCGAAAAACGCGCTGTGCCCTAGAGTAATGATGCCGGCATAGCCGAGGATCAGATCAAGCGACAAAGCGAACAGGATGTAGGTCAGAATGCGCGCCCCGAGCGAGAGATAGTCCGGCAGGAGAAAGAAGGCCGCGATGGCTGCGATCCAGGGCAAGCACTCGGTGAAACGGATACGCGGATCGGCACCATAGCCGATGAAACTTGTCATAGGCGTCTCCCGAATAATCCGGCAGGCCGCCACAGCAACAGGGCAATGGTCGCAACATAGATGAAGAACGCTCCGAACTCGGGTAGCCAGTATTTGCAGGCGGTGTCGCTGATGCCGATCAGCAGGGCCGCGGCGAATGGGCCGCGCAAGCTCCCCAGGCCGCCGACGGACACCACGATCAGGAAGTAGACCAGATGCTCGAACGGATAGGTCGGTTGTATGGCGATAATCTCGGCGCCGAGCGCCCCGCCCAGTCCCGCAAGCCCGCTGCCCAGGGCAAAGGTGATCGTGAACAGCCGCCGGGTATTGATCCCGATCGATTGCGCCATTGCTCGGTTATCGACTGCGGCGCGCACCATGGCTCCCCACAGGGTGCGCTCCACCCCGAACCATAGCGCCGCAATGATGACACCGCTGGCAACGATAAGAAACAGGCGGTAGAGCGGAAAATCGCGACCGAGCAGAGAAACCCGACCTTTCAGATAATCCGGTAGCAGCACCGGTTGCTGCAGCATGCCAAAGACCACTTGCGCAGCCGCCACCGACATGAAAATGAGGCCGATGGTAAACAGCACCTGTTCGAGTTCGCCGGCGTCATAGAGGCGCGAGTAGAGCCATCGTTCGAGCAGCACGCTTACTGCCGCAACCACGATGAAGGCGAGCACCAGCGCCGACGGAAAAGACAGCCCCAAACGGGTGATGGCCGAGGTCAAAACGTAGCCGCCCGCCATCGCAAACGCGCCGTGGGCGAGGTTGACGAACCCCATGAGTCCCATCGTCACGGACAGGCCGACCGAGATCACGTACAGGATCATGCCATAGGCGATCCCGTGAAAGGCGATGCTCACCAGCGACGGCAGGAAAACTTCCATGCGTCTCGTTTCAGGACCCGTTGCTGCGAAACGGCTCGCGTCTCGCGGTTACTTTTTCTTGTTGAATTCCTTCCAGGGGTCCTTGATCTGCGTCGCCAGGGTCTCGAGTTCGACGTTGGCCAGTTGGCCGCCGACCTTGCGCACCTCGCGCAAATACTCGTTCTGAACGATGTCGCGGGTGTCGGGATCGATCGCGATCGGTCCGCGCGGGCTGTTCGGATTCTTATACTGCTTGATGAGATCCATCGTTTTGTCCGGGTCTAGCTTGCCTTTTTGCGCACGGATCACGCTGAAGATCACGTCCATGGCATCCCAAGCGCCCACCGCCATGAAGCCCGGGTTCAGTTTCTCGCCGTATTCCTTCTTATAGGCGGCGACGAATGCCTTGTTGGCCGGACGGTCGGCGAAGGCGGAGTAGTGGTGCACCGTCATAACGCCGAGCGCCGCATCGCCCATGCCCTGCAGCTCTTCGTCGGTGGTAATGTCGCCCGGGCCGATGTACTTGATGCCGGCTTTGTGGAGACCGAGATCGCTATAGGCCTTCATCATGGCGGTCGCTTGCTTTCCGGCCGGGTTGAAGGCGAACAGCACGTCGGGCTTGCTGTCCTTGACGCGCTGCATGTACGGAACGAAATCGGGATTGGCGAGCGGGATGCGCACGGCGTCGATGATCTCCCCGCCGCCGTCTGTGAAGCCCTTGGTGAATGCTTCCTGGGCTTCATGACCCGGAGCGAAGTCGCTGACCGTAATGTAGGCGCGCTTGAATCTTTTCGCCGCCCACTGGCCGAGGGGATAGACCGATTGCCATAGCGTGAACGACACCCGCGCCATATAGGGCGAGAGGTTCAAGATATTGACGCCGGCCGCGTTCATGCTGATATACGGCACCTTGGCCTCCGCCGTGAGCGGCGCGATCGCCGCTGCGTTCGGCGTCCAAACGAAGCCGGTCAGGAGCTGGACTTTGTCGCGGACGATCAGCTCCTGGACGATGCGCTTGGCAACATCCGGGTTCGCCCCGGTGTCATCGCGGCTGATCAAGTCAATCTTGACGCCCTTCGGCAGCTTGCCGCTATTTAACTTCAAGTAAAGCTTGGCGCCTTTATCGAGCTGATCGCCCTGCGCCGCGCCGGGCCCGCTGTACGTGGTGAGAAATCCGACCTTGACCGTCTGGGCGGCCAGCGGACCAGCACCGAGCAACGCCGCAGCGAGAAACAGGGTTGTCACGAAACGTCTCGATCTCATAGTTCCTCCTTTTTTAATGGCCGGGAGAATGAAGCCGGCACAGCCAACTGTTGAGAGATGTCTTCAGTACTCATGCCGATTGATGCGGCTAAAGCCGCAGGAATTTGCGCAAGCGCGGCGTTTTCTTTCCGATCCGAAAACATTTTTCGGTAGTTCGGTAGTGTAGAAGCGTCGACCATTGGCAACGGGACAGAAATTACTCCGTACCCTTATATAAATCAAGCTGATACGGAGCAGCATATCTTGTCCTTTCTCATTCCCCTGGGCTGCAGCCATTTCGGCCCCGGCTCGCGCACACTTCTTTTTTACACATTCATTCAAACACGACAGGATTCGCCCTGAATATGCGCATCACCGCTTACCGCACTTCGGGAGTTTGCTTGACCAGCCCGAACTGTAAGATCATGCCCAGCTCGTCGCGCGTGACCCACTCCTCGATGATCCGGTCGTTGTCAAAGCGAAAAATTGCGATGGCGTCCCAGGTCACGGTTTTGCCGCTAACGTCGTAGCTGCCAAAGCGGGACCGCCAGATACCGCAACCCACGCCACGGTGAGAAAGCCGCGCGACCAGCCGGTCTGCCGAACCGAAAACATCGTGGATCTCGGTTTTGAACTGCGCATAGGTTTCTTTGCGGTGTTCGGCTACCCCACGGACCGCATCGAGTCCGTCAACCGTCCCTCCCGGCCGGTGCATCACGCACTGAGGATGAAACAGCTCCTCGACCACGTCCACCTTCCCCTGGTCGAACACCTCATGGAAGTACCTGCGCACGAGCCGTTCGTGAACTGACGATGGATCTGTCAATTGTCTACCCCCCAGTGATCGTGGCAAAGTCCGGCAAAAAGCGAACTTACCACACCCTGACTCCCCATCCAATAAATTAAACCACGTCCGATTCATAGCCCTTCACTCAATTTTTGCGCCGGCCGGCAAAAGAACCCGGATTCCGCAGTTGAAACTTTGGGGCCGGCGTGAGCGAAGGGCGAACCTGGAGCAACGAAGCCACCCAGACGTACGGTTTCAGAGTCGTTTTCGCATTTTCGCGCCCCGTTGTCACGGGATTTAGCTTCCTACTCAAACCACCGGTGTTTGGTGTTAGCTTAGAGGCAGAAACTCATTGGCTTCGCTACGGAAGGTGCGCTCTTCGCTCCGCACGTCAATTGCAACTGCGGAATCCGGGATGAAT
>JAUYJC010000435.1 GCA_030688735.1 Deltaproteobacteria bacterium | reverse complement strand
CCCAAAGTGAGAAGGACCTCGTTCATATGCCGAAAACAATCACGCTGGTTTATGCCACAAGCGAGAGGTGAAATCTAACTGCGCAGTGGCGCACCATTCGCAATCCCCCGCTTTATGCTTGTTTACCGGTAGCAGTGCGATAGAATTTCAATGAAGCGGCTACGGCGTCAGCGGTCGCTGAAGGAGCCAAACGAATGTCTATCGGACTTGAAATTCTAATCATTGCTCTATTGATCTTTGGCAATGGCATTTTCGCCATGTCGGAGATGGCCGTGATCACGGCGCGTAAGTCGCGGCTCCAGGATTGGGTCAAAAAAGGAAATTCACGCGCCAAGGTGGCGTTGGAGCTGGCGCAATCGCCCAATCGTTTTCTTTCTTCGGTGCAGATCGGCATCACGCTGATCGGCATCCTTGCCGGTGTGTTCGCGGGGCGCGGCGTCGCGGAATGGATGGCGGTTTATCTGCAATCCCTGCCACTCGTCGGCGACTATCACCAGCAATTCGGTCTCGGTCTGGCGGTGCTGATCATTACTTTGTTTTCGCTGGTGATCGGCGAGCTGGTGCCGAAGCGTCTCGCCATGCGCCATCCGGAAACGATCGCAACCTGGGTCGCGCTGCCGCTACGCTCGTTCGCACGCCTGTCTGCGCCGATGGTGCATTTGTTGAGCGCTTCGACCGACATGATCTGTCGGCTGTTCGGTAAAGCGCAATCTGACGAGCCACCCGTGACGGAAGAAGAAATCACGACGCTGGTGCAGCAGGGAACTGAGGCCGGTATTTTCGAGAAGAAAGCGGAACATATGGTTGAAGCGGTGCTCCGTCTGGGTGACACAAGCGCCAGATCGTTGATGACGCCGCGCACGCAGATCGCCTGGCTCGACTTGGAAAACAGCATGGAACAGATCCGCGCCAAGATCGGCGCGAGCGGCCGCTCGCGCTTTCCAGTGGCAGCCGGCAGTCTCGATAAGGTCACAGGCATTGTGCAAGCGAAGGATTTACTCGCGCTCACACTCGCCAATAAACCGATAGATCTCAACACATTGATGCGGCAGCCGCTGTTTGTGCCGCGGACGATTTCGGCTTTGGAATTATTGGAATCGTTCAAAAAGTCGAACCAACACATCGCGCTGGTGGTCGACGAATACGGCGGCATCGAGGGTCTAATCACGCACCACGACATACTCGAAGCGATCGCCGGCGATATCCCGATCGGTGAAAAGCCCGCCGATTCGAAAGCGGTCAGGCGTCACGACGGCTCGTGGCTGCTCGACGGCATGTTGAGCGTCGATGAATTCAAAGAGATCTTTCACGTCGACGCCATCCCGGGTGAAAAGCGCGACGCGTATCAAACTCTGGGCGGTTTTGTTTTTACTCAAATGGGCCGAGTACCGTCGGTGTCGGAATCGTTCGAATGGCGCGGCTTGCGCTTTGAGATCGTCGATATGGACGACAAACGGATCGACAAAGTGTTGGTCGTGTCCAAGGATGCTGTCAGTTCCGCGAATACGACGCCAGACAGCGGATCGGTTGCGCAGCCAAAGCCACAAGAACGAGACGAGTAATTTAACGCGGCGAGCATCGCTGCGGCGATCCGGTGCTTCCGGAATATCTACCTGCTCTGCTGCCGCGCTTTAATAGATGCATACAGCGCATCGTAGAGAAAAGCGGCTTTCTCGACGGTCTCGTGATCGTCTTTGGTAACCAGCGGAAAGCCCTGCGAGATCATTCTAATTCCGGCTGATTCCTCGGTTGGGTCAGTTTCATCGGCAAAGTCGGCGCCGCGCACGATGCGCGCGATTTTTCTCAGAACGAGATTATTGGCGCAGTAGTCATCGACGAGAGCTTCAAACGAACAGCGCCCTTTTTCGTCCTTGTGCGGATAAGTCGCCCCCGGCGCGTCAAAGCCCTTTGCCCCCTGCCGCGATTGCACCTCTGCCACCTGGTCAGGCTCGACGAAAATGAATTCCGCCTGCGGATCGATGAACCGGCGAATTAACCACGCCGTCGCGACTCGGTTAACTCGGATCTGTTTTCGAGTAACCCACTTCATTGAACGATCTCAGTGAAAAATTGGCCAAAGCACTAGGCCGACCAGGCCGGCGACGGAGACGATGATCGGCTCAGGTATTTTGTAGCGCCATAAGACGGCCAGGCTGACGAGCGCGATGGCCGCCGTTGGCAAGTCTATGATCGCGCGCGTGGTCAATACCAGGACCGCGCCGGTAATGGCGCCCGTGGCCGCGGCGGTGGCGCCGTCGACGAATGCCTTGAGTTGCGGGTTGTCCCGGTGGCGTTTGAACCAGGGCGCGGGAACGATGGTGAATATATAAACCGGCAGGAAGATGCCGATGGACGCCATGATCGAGCCTGCCAAACCGGCGACGATATAACCGATGAAAGCGACCGTGATGACAACCGGTCCCGGCGTGATCATCGCCACGGCAACGGCGTCGAGGAACTGGTGATCGTTCAACCAGCCGAATTGCTGCACGACGCCTTGCTGTAAGAAAGGAATGATCGCCAGACCGCTGCCGAAAACAAACGCGCCGGCTTTGGTGAAGAATAATAGAATTTGCACTAGCACGTTGCCGGAATCGGCTGCCGTGCCGGTTTGGCGAAGCCAAGCTTCGAACGTCCAAATAATTAAACCCATGGCCGCGCCGCCGAGCGCTATGAGAATACCTTGTTTCAGCCCCGGCCACGCGCGCACTAGAAGAACTACAACGCCGGCCAGAATGAAGAATTCCGCCAGCTCGGCCTGGGCCCACAGCGTTACACCTGTAAGTGCGACAAATATGCCCCAGAGCAGCGGATCGCGCTTATTCGTGCCGCGGGCGAGCTTATAAGCGGCGATGGTGATGATCGCGATTACGGTCGCCCCGATCGCGTAGAACAGTGCCTGCATCCACCAAAGCCCGCCGTAGGCGACGTAAACCAGCGAGATGCCGACCACCATTAGAAACGACGGCAGCACGAAGGCAATTCCAGCCAAGGTTGCACCGGCGATACCTGCCTCGAAATAGCCGATGGCGATGGCGACTTGCGCGGCGAGCGGACCGGGCATGATCTGAGCGAGCGCCAAAGATAGTTTGTAGGTATCTTCGCTGATCGAAGCATGTTTCTCGACTAGGTCGCGCCGCATAAAGCCGACTAATGCCACCGGGCCGCCAAAGCCGAAGGCGCCGAGATAAAGAAAATAGCGGACGAGCTCCGATAAGGTCATGCGCTCGCCTATTAACACTAAACGGCTGGACAAAGCCAGAGGCGCGTGGAACAATTGCGCGGAATTTGTTAGATGGGGTTGAGGGAGATTAGAGACGATGCTGAAAGTGATACCTGTTGAAGAGGCGGTGGGCCTGCCTTTGGCCCACGATATTACCGAGATCGTGCCCGGCAAATATAAGGGGCCGGCGTTTCGCCGCGGCCATATCATTCGCCCAGAAGACGTTTCGAAACTTTTGGATGTCGGCAAGGCCAATATTTATGTCATGAATCTGGAGAAGGACGAGCTGCACGAAGAAGACGCGGCGCGCCGGCTGGCCAAAGCTGCCGCGGGCCGGAATCTCAAATTGACCGACCCAAGCGAAGGACGGATCAACTTGGTGGCGGAAATACCCGGCCTGCTGAAAATCGATGCCGACCTGCTTTATATTTTCAATTCGCTGGGCGATCTGATGCTGGCGACCTTGCCGGGCAATCGTTATGTGAAGGAAGGCACCGTCGTCGCGGGCACGCGCACGATTCCGGTCGTCGTCAAGGAGGCGCTGATCCAGAAAGCTGAGGGGCTGTGCAAAGAAAAACCGATCGTGACTTTGCTGCCGATGCCGTCCAAGCGCGTGCACCTGGTCGTTACGGGGAGCGAGGTGTTTACCGGCAGAATCAAAGATGGCTTTGAGCCGGTGGTCAGCCGCAAAGTCGGCGAGATGGGATCGCATCTGGAATCGGTCAAGCTCGCGCCCGACGATCCGGATGTGATCGCGGGCCATATCAAAAATGCCCAACAGGCCGGCGCCGAAATCATTCTCGTCAGCGGCGGCATGTCGGTGGACCCCGATGACAAGACGCCGGAAGGAATCAGGCGCAGCGGCGCGAAGATCGAATCCCATGGCTTCCCGGTTTTGCCGGGCTCGATGTTCGTCATGGCGTATTTCCACGACACGCCGGTCTTGGGACTTTCAGGTTGCGTGCTGCATGACTCGTTCACCGCCTTCGATCTGTTGTTGCCGCGCCTATTGGCCGGCGAGAAGATCACTCGCGCCGACATCATGGCGATGGGCCACGGCGGGTTGCAAATAAAGCACGATCATTAAGATAGCTATCAGGTTTCAGCAATCTGCGGTCAGCTTTCAACTCGGTTGGCACCAGCAATAGGAGGAGTCAGGTGGATATTCTGCGAACGCTCAAAGAACGGTGCGATCCAAAATACGCCGCGCTGGTAGCGGTAGACGTGCAAAATGATTTTGTCAGTCTCGAAGGGAGTGCCGGCAAGCGCGGCGAGGATGTCAGCGCGGCGCTGGCGATGGTGCCGAATCTTCGGCGGCTGATCGAGGAGGCGCGGCGCGTAGGGCTTACGATCGTTTACATCAGGACGACCCACAGCGAATGGACGGACACGCCGTCGTGGATCTATCGCAGTTCGCAAAAGAGCGGCCTTAACACCTGCCGCGAGGGCACCTGGGGCGCGGAGTTATACGAAGGGATTTCACCGTTGCCTTCCGAACGAGTCGTCATCAAGCACCGCTATAGCGCGTTCATCAATACCGACCTCAACACGGTGCTCAAGGCGCGGGGAATTCAAAGCGTTCTGGTCTGCGGTGTCGCCACCAATGTGTGCGTGGAGACCACGGCGCGCGACGCTTACATGTACGATTACTATGTGACGATGATCGACGACTGCTCAGCGGCCTACGAGGCGAAACTGCATATGGGCACGCTGGAGAACATGCGGCGCCACTTTGGCCTGGTGGCGTCGTCCAATGAGATTATCGACACTTGGAAAGAGCTACCAAAACGAGCGGCGGGGCTGTAGCCTCGGTTCAAAACGTTCAAGGTTTCGCAAAACAGCCCTGGCAGGAATGCTACCAGGGCTTTTTGATGCAAGGGCTTTTGGTGCCCAGACTACTTCATGAAGTTAGCGTTGATCTGTTCGAGCTGCTCCAGAGACGGTTGCAGATCGTCCTGGGTGAGATCCGAAAGCGGAGTGTCGCACAGGTTCAACTCTTCGGCGAATTCCTTGCGGTTCGGATTATAATAGATCAGTCCCGTCAAAAACTTACCCTCGGCGATGGCAGCGTGGATCGCTGTGACCGCTTGCGCCTTGTTGGTCGGATCATAGTCTTTGCCTAGTTTGTGCAAAAGGATCCGCGAACCGTCGTGTAGCTTGACCTCATGATCGGTTCCCGCGTCATAATCCGCCTCGATGTTCTCATACGGCGGAATGAAG
>JAUYJC010000422.1 GCA_030688735.1 Deltaproteobacteria bacterium | reverse complement strand
AAAACGCCCATCCCACCACGGTCATGCCGCTTTGCGCCTTGTTCTCTTGCTTGGCGCTAACCTGATGCTGCACCCCATGGCGGACAGCACATTCATGATGGTCCCGATCCGGGGATTCCTGCCTTTTGAAAGAGCTTTGTAAAGGCTTTCCCGATTGAGGCCCGTAGACCCCGCAATCTGCGTGAAGCCATAGGCTCGCGCAACGTCTCGAAGGCCCAACAGCAAAAGATCCGGGTCATTGTCCTCAAGAATAGCATTCAGATATTCGATCGCGTACTCGGGACTCTTGAGACGTTCGTCCAGACCTTCCTCGTACGCCCTGCTCGCCGGATAAACCTTTTTCCGTCCTGCTTTCATCTCAAGGTCCTTTCCTTCCAATCGTTCCAATACCGCTTCGCTAACTTAATCGCTTCGTCCTGCCGCCTTTTCGTGCTTCCCAGAAGCAAAACAACCAGCGTCGAACCATGTTCACCGAAGTAGATTCGGCAACCAGGGCCGTATTCCAAGACGATCTCCTGTACACCCTCTCCGATGGATTTATGCCGTCCAAGATTGCCGAGCCGGACTTTCGCGATAGTCTTTTCTATGAGTACCCGTGCTCGCCTATCTGCCAGCCCGTTCAGCCATCCCTGAAACACATCCTTGCCGTCGAGTGTCACATAGGTTTCGACTTTTCTCGGAACGGCTTGCTGCATAGGTTGAACCTAACAGTAGCCAATTGGCTACGAGCTGTCAAATTGGCCGCGACGTCCAGACAATTTAGCGGTCAATTGATAAAGGCAATTGAAAACGTCCAGGCAGGTTAGGCAACGCTTTATGCTATCTTACTAGACCCCTAGGACTCAGGCACGACGCCAATTTCTCGCGCGGGTTCAGTCCGAATTCTTCTCTTGCTTTGTCACGCCGTGTTTCCGATGCGCGTACGGGCTATGTCGGAGTAGGTTGCTGTCTCAATCATGCCAGATTTGACAACGGTCCTCAGAGTATGAAGTTCCTCCTCGGTCGGCGCAGGCGTTGTGGAGGCCGGGCCCTGAATATTGAGGTCAAAGCCGGTGTTTCCCTGCACCTCTTGCGCCGTATGGCCGGGGTGTACCGACTCTAACTCCACGACCCTGCTCTTTTGGTTAAGCTTGAGCCAGGCAATAGGCGTGAGAATCTTTACCTCTCGGGTGCGACGGAAGATTCCTTCGGGCGACGTCCCGGCGCCCGAGATGTAGTGAACTCTTTCCACAAAGATACGTTTCGTGTGCGCCGTGCGGAACATAATGATGCGGGGGACGGCATAGTAGAGTAGACCCGTACCGTACTGCCCGGGCATCAGCACCTGCGGGGCATCGCGGTCGCCGATGACGTGCAAGTTGAAGTTGGCGTGTTTGTCTATCTCGATGGCGCCGATAAAGAAGAGATCCATTTTTCCGCGCTGCGCTAGAAAGTGGAAGTCTCTGGGATTCATAATGGGATTATAGTGCCGGGTGCCGCGAATGATGATCTCCATATTGGGAGCATAAAGCTCGCGCCCCAGAAGCATTCCCGCCGCGGGGATGAAGGATTGCGCGCCACAGGCACAGGTCTCGAAGTCCCGCATTTCCCGAGCGATAAATACCGCTAGCAATTCTTCGACGGACATTTGAAGCTCTGCAGTCATGGCGCTACGCTCCCGATGCGACCTAACCCCACATGTTTCAGATACCCGTCGTGGCTTCCCGGCTCGAAGACGTATTTGTCCAGGTAGGCGCCAAATGTCTCATTAGAAGTGGAGGCCGCCAAGTACTCCCGCAACTGTTCGTCGTCTGCGGGATAATATCCGGGAGCGCCGGTCGGGTGGGCTCCGAAGGGCATGTGGACCACGGCGGTGACGTAAAGAGACGGGATGAAACGAGCGCCCGAAGCCTCCGGATCGACTTTTTCCACGATCTCTTCTACTGTCACGATCACTTTCCTGGAGGCCTGGATCAACAGCAGTTCTTCTCCGCCCTTTCTCAGAAGAACATTGCCCCTGCGGTCGGCTTTCAAGCCGTGGAAAATGCCCACATCGGGGTTGATGGCTTTAGCGACCACGATCCGCTCATCGGGATCGAAAGGGTTAGCGGCGATTGTGAAATCGTCCGGGCGGCGCTTGATAACGTCGCTTCCGGCATAGGCAAGAGTCGGCACGAAGGGGGCTCCCATGGATCCAGCCTGGACCATGCTATAGAGCACCCCTCACGTATTGTCCTTCATCTTTACGCGACCGGCTTTCTGATAGCGCTCGTAGTTGGGAGCCAGCCGGGCATATTTGCCGAAACCAAGGCTGCAAGTTTCCACTGTCGCGGTCGCTCCCGCGCCTATGAGGAAGTCCAGGTTTATGGCGCCTCCCACCACGCCGATGGTGTGAAGGTTCTGAATGCCATTTCGCACCAGCTCCCGAAGAAGTGCCATCGGCGTCCAGTCCATATCACCATTGAATATGATTCGGTCGCCATCGCGCACAATTTTCGCTGCCTGCTCCAGAGATACTAACTTCTCCCGCATAGCCCCTCCTCAGTCTTTAAGTTGTCAGTCGTCGCTCGGCATCGGCTTCATCGGGGGGTCTCGTCTTTGCTCGCGAGAATAGTCCCGCAGACCAAACAGGTCAACTGGATGTGCAGATCACTCGTCTCAGGGATGGTTTGTGGGATCACAATTCATGCGGTCAGGAAGTCCCGCCAGTTTCCCAATCTTTGGGTTAGGAATCCTTGAGCAATCGAGGTATATTGTATATACGTAATTGATGTTCGATTGGGATCCACGAAAGGCCCAGAGCAACAGGCGAAAGCACGGTGTATCATTCGAAGAGGCAGCCAGGGCGTTTTCTGATCCGCACGGCTTGGACGGACAAGACTTGGAGCACTCCGAAGTTGAAGTGCGGCGGTTGCGACTAGGCAAAGGCAGTTTGGGCAAAGTCCTGCTCATAGCGTACACGATAAGGAGAAGAAACGATGAAGAGATCACGCGGATTATCAGCGCGAGGCGCGCGAGCCGGAAAGAACGAAAAAGGTATGAAATCGAAGAAGATTGACTTTTCGGATATTCCCGAGCTTTCCGACAAACAGCTTTCGTCCATGCGTCGGGTCGGTCGACCAACGGTGGGCGACGAGCCGAGAAAGCTCATCGCAATTCGTTTAGACGCGAAGGTGTTGGGTTGGCTGCGCAAGACCGCAGAGAAAAAAGGACTGCCGTATCAGTCGCTCGTCAACGAAATCCTGGCCGGCGAGATGCGGAAAGCAAGTTAGACAGAGAAGATGAATCAACTTTCAAACAATGAAAGCCTTCTGACACTGAGCTCTATAGGCCACAACGACGCACTTGGAGGTCAACCGGATGCGCATTGCCATAGGCTTACCTAGTCGAGTAGCGTCCGCTACCGGCGCAGCGATGCTCGAGTGGATCACCCGCGCCGAGCGCGGCCCGTTTTCGAGCGTCGTCGTCACCGATCGAGTCGTTTCCCAGGCGCTCGAACCGCTTTCGGTCCTGGCGATGGCGGCCGGAGCGACGCAACGCATCCGTTTGATGACCAGTGTCGTGATCGGACCGACGCGCGAAACCACGCTGCTGGCCCGTCAGGCCGCGACCGTCGATGTGCTTTCCGGCGGCCGGCTCACTCTCGGGCTCGGCATCGGCGTGCGTGAAAACGATTATCTTGCCACCGGGTGTGACTTTCATCGCCGCGGTCGCCGCGCCGAAGAACAGTTACCGATCCTGCGCCGGTTGTGGTCCGGCGGGAACCTGTCGGGCGAAGTGGGAGCGATCGGTCCAAGGTCCGGCAACACAAACGGACCCGAGCTCCTGATCGGCGGTTATGTGCCCGCGATCGTGCAGCGCATCGCGAAGTGGGGCGATGGTTACATGGCGCCGGGCGGCGGAGAGCCGGAAAGCCGGAAAGCCTGCTCAAGATGTGGCGCCAGATCGAACAGGCATGGCAAGAGGCGGGGCGAAAGGGAAAGCCGCGTTGGGTCGGAGCGAGTTATTATGCGCTCGGTCCCAACGCCGCAGATCACGCGAGCCGCTATATCAACGCGAACTACGGATACAATCCCGATCTTTCGGCGCGGCGCCTCCGCACGCTGCCGGCTTCGCGCGCGGCGGTGGAAGAGGCGATCAAGCGCCAGAGCGATATGGGCGTTGATGAATTCATTCTCCGGCCCTGCGCCGACGATCTCGACCAAATGGACCGGCTCACGGAAATAGCCGCCCGCACCGTCTGACGGAGACGGCTCGGTAGAGGATGAGAGGCAGGGCGTTGATTCTGTCTTAGGCAAGATTGCCAGGCCAGGCCTCAGACATTG
>JAUYJC010000417.1 GCA_030688735.1 Deltaproteobacteria bacterium | reverse complement strand
GCACCATTCCTAATCCTGGGGTCACCAGTTCGAATCTGGTCGGGGGTAATTCAACTCTGAGCGTTGATCAGCGGACCGGAGGACGTTGAAGATGGCATTATCAGGAGCCGAATTCGTCAAGGAAATCTATGCCATAGTGCGTGCCAAGCACTCCAAAGATCATCCGATCATCGGCATGATCGAGCAGGGGCAATTGAGCCGCGAAGAGCTGAAAGGTTTCATCGGCCAGTTTTATTTGTTTTTTCCAAAACCGTTTCCGAAGCCGATTGCGGCGATGCTGAGTCGCTGCCCCGACGACCCCGAGCTGGAAAAAATGTGGATCGAAAACGTGGTCGAGGAGGGAACGGGGGAAATCACGGGCACGGACAGTCATAAGGGGCTATACATCCGTTTCGCCAAGGCATGCGGTTATTCCAAAGAGGAGCTCGATCGTGTCGAACCGACGCCCGAAACACACGCTTTCCTGGATTGGCGTGAGCTACTCATGTATCAGAGAACTTGGCTGGAACTGTTCGCCTGCCAAGGATTCTGCCTGGAAGGCACCGCCAGCGAACGCATGTCTCGTATCGTGACCGGTTTGACGCAGCACTACGGTTTCAAGCGCGATTCGGAGGATATCCGTTACTGGACATTGCACATGGGAGTTGACGAAGAGCACATGAAAGTGGGACCTCTTGCCGTGGAACGTTATGCGCTGACAGACCCGCAGCAGGTTCAGGTCCGGGCCTCCGTGCAGAAAACTCTCGATCAATTCTGGTTGGCGTTTGATGGCATCAAGCGGGCATTTGTCGATAAGGATCCGCTGTACGCCCATTGGAGAAATGGAAAATAGGGAGGCTGAGTGTCATGGAGCTGATTGATCTTTCGCGGGTGATATACGATGGGATGCCGAAGATTCCGATCTTACCGGAGGTTCACGTCCAGAAATTCTTAAGTCTCGAAAAGGGCCATCCTCTGAACGTGACCGAGCTTTCGTTGCCTTGTCACGCCGGGACCCATGTGGACGCGCCTATCCACATCATGCCTAACGGAAAGTCCATCGAGCAATTGCCTCTCGACGCCTTCGTAGGTATGGGCGCGGTCATTGACGTAAAGAAAAAAGGCGGCGAGGAAGTCACGGCGAAGGACTTGGAGGACTCTGGAGTGGCGGTGAATCGTGGCGATATTTTGATGCTTCATACCGGTTGGGATGAAAAGTTCGAGAGTCCCGACTACAATTTGCATCCCTATCTGTCCGTCGATGCGGCGCAATGGATGGTAAAGAAGGGGATCAAGATGTTCGGCATCGACTGCATCACGGTCGACTTGCCGACGCCGCTGCGACCGAAGGGATTCGACTTTCCCGTGCACCGCACGCTCTTAGGCAACGATGTCTTGATCGCCGAGAACGTCACCAATCTCGGCGCCATCGTCGGGAAAAAGACTAGAATACTGGCCCTGCCGCTGCGCGTGAAGGGTAGCGACGCTGGGCACGCGCGCATCGTCGCGGAAATTTTGAACTGACTATCATGGCACTTACCAAACCGATTCAGGGAATCATCGGCGCTTGCCTTACGCCGTTCGGCGACGATGAGAACATCGATTACAAAGCGTTAGAAAAGGAAATTGAATTCCTTGTGCCGGACTGCGACGCGATTACGATTGCCGCCGTCGAAGCCGCGGAATATACGATGCTCTCCCGTGAGGAGCGAAAAGAGTTGCTGCGCGTCGCCACGGAGATGATCGGCAAGCGGGTTCCGGTCATACTCGGCTGTTCAAGCCCGGCGCCACGGGAAGTCATCGAGCTGGCGGAATACGCAGCCAAAGTCGGGGGCGACTTCATTCAGGTCTTGATGCCGCTCAGGCCCTGGGGCGGACAACCGACCATCGCAGAACTGATGGAATTCTATACCCAAGTCGCTTCGGCAAGTCCGCTGCCGGTGACTTGCTACCACAACCCGGGTCCCGGCGCTGACCCGCCGCAGGACGCCTTCGTCAAAATCAGCGAGATCGATAACATCCGTTACTTTAAGGAGAGCTCCAGGGACATCACAAAAATTTCTCGACTGATCGAGCAAATCGAGCTGGCTGGCCGAGGTCACTATTTTACCACCATGCAGCCGCTGCTGGTGACGTTGATGCTCGGCGGATCGGGGGCTACCATGCCGCCGCCCGGCACGCGCATCGGCGCTCAGATTGTCAAAGCGTTTCGCGCGGGAGATTTGGAGACGGCAAGGTTTTGGGCGCGCTGCTACGCTCTTTTCCCTGGGAAGTGGGCGGCCTATGGATTGCCGCCGGTGATGAAATCAGCGATGAAGCACTTTGGCGTCGACATCGGGAATCCCGCACGGCCCTATGCGCCGGTGAGCCCCCGCGATCATGCCCAGATCGGGCAGTTTCTTCGTCAAGTCGGGCTGATCGGCGAATCCGGGCCCACCCCGCAGGCGTTGTTGGACGCAGCCAATACTTTAAGACAGGAAGACACGTTCCTTCGCTAATCGGCGCGAGTTGATTTGAGAGCGTGCCGCGCTGCGCCAGGCAACCGGCGAAATAGCAACAGCAAACAGATATGGAATGGATCAAAGATTTATCGGATCGACTGCTCCTTTGGTTTCTCCGCGTCACTTCGAGGTTCGGCAGCGAGTTGACACAAGATGGCAAGTCGGAACAGGCGCAGTGGCGCGAGCAGCGACTGAGAAACCTCCAGGGACTTTCGCATCGTTCGCGTCAGCGTTTCGGCGGCAAAAAAAATTCAGCCTAGGAATATCGCAGATTCAGATGCCAGCCTTGAACGGACGAAAGCAGATCGTGATTTTGGGCGGTGGTTGTGGCGGGGTGGTCGCGGCGACCAATCTCGGGCGCAAACTGGGCGCCGACCATGACGTAATCCTCGTTGACCGCCGGCCCGATCATCTCTTCATGCCGGCGTTCCTCTTTATCATGTTGGGCGAGCGACAGCCCCAAGACATAAGTCGCAGCCTGAGCCATTTGCAAAAGCGCAACGTCAGGGTTGTTCAGTCCGAAATACTCGGCATCGATCCGACGCGCCAAGAAGTTGCGTTGGCCAAAGAGAAAATCAACTACGACTATCTAATCGTATCTCTAGGCCTTCAGACCCGGCCCGACCTCGTGCCGGGGTTCGCCGAAGCTTCGCTCCATCCCTGGGAAATGGAATCAGCGGTCCGATTGCGCGATGCGCTGTCGGCGTTTCGCGGCGGTCGGATCGTCGTCGGCGTGCCCCTTGGCACTTATCGCTGCCCGCCCGCGCCATACGAAACCCAATGGATGTTGGACAATTACTTTCGCCAACGCGGTATCCGTGACCGCGTCGAGATCGAGTACTTCACCAGGGAGCCGGAGCCCACGGGAGAATTGCACGACCCAGTGGTCTGGTTGGATGCGGAAAGCAAGCGGCGCAATATCAAGCAAAACTATGAGTTCGTCGTCCGCTCCATCGACCCCGAAAATAAGCTAGTTCAGGGCCTGTACAATTACAAAATAAACTACGACCTGCTCGTTATGGTTCCTCCGCATCGACCTGCTCAGGTTCTTCTCGATAGCGGACTGGCGGACACGGAAACCGGCATTCGGGTCGACTATGACACGCTCGAAACCAAATGGGACAACGTCTATGCGATCGGCGACTGCGCTGACATGCCGGCTTCTAAAGCGGGTGGTGTGGCGCACCAAGAGGCCGATGTTCTCGCCCATAACCTCGCCGTAGAAATCACTGGAAAGGGGAAACCAGTTGACCTGTGGCTCCACACGATATGACTACTCGCATACGGCGTGGGCCGCGCCGCCGCTAATCGAACAGTGTATCCGACCGGTTGGCCGCCATTCGGAATAACTGAGCCGCGCACCTGGGAACCATCGCGGCTGATCTATTGGGCCAAGATTGGTTTCGAGAAATGGTGGCTGTGGCGATATTTCTAACCCATTAAGCAATTCCGTAGATTTCATAGACCGAAATACGTCGAGAGGAGGGGGTAGAGGGCCGGATGTTGCGCGACGCAGAACAGAAACGGGTATTCGTCGAAAGTTTACATAATATATCTTATCAGACGTTATATAAAATTCGCCGGAAGTGCTCCTGGACACATAAGATCGTGACTCACGAGTGGGATCGGTTCTTGATTATAGGCGAAATGATTGCACAGCGGCTGGCGTTACCCGATCGACAACCGGGATCATTGCACCACCCATGCCGCAGGGTTCGTCAATTCAGCGTGCGCCGCGATGACTCGTCATCGGGGTCGGTTGGGCTTCCCCCGAGCCGGAGCAGCTTGATCAAAATACGTTCACGGTCTTTGAGCGTCGATGCTTCCAGCAGGGCCTGCTTCTCGGCCGGATGGAACGGCAGCGAAACGGCCAAGAGATTGATCAGTTCCATATTTGAAAAACGCACCGCCTGGTCGGGCTTGACTTCCATGCCCCGAGCTTGGCCATAGGCCGCGAGGGCTTCCAAGATTGCTTTCCGCTCGCAAATCCATTCTCCGGCGATGGCGTCGAGAAAATCGCTATAGATGGCGTTGACCCGTCTATAACCGCGCAACTGCGGCAGCTCGTCCGCGAATCTGAAGCGGTTGACTCCTTTGAGTTGGACAAAGAGGCGGCCATCGGGAAATCTTTCCCAGCTTTCGATATATCCGGCGCAGCCGACTTTATACAACTCCGGCGTTTCCTTGTCGGCGCCGGGTAATGGCCGGTTATCCTGTTGGGAGACAGATGGTTGGATCATGCCGAAAATCTTGTCGGCATTTAGCGCGTCGTTGACCATATTTCGGTAACGCGGCTCGAAAATATGCAGCGGTAAGACCGTTCCGGGTAGAAGCAGCACACCGGTCAGCGGGAACACCGGCAACACCGGCGGAAGCGTAACCTGGGGAATCGTCATCGGCGTCATCTATTCCTCGTGGCTCTCATTTGCTTATAGGGCAAGGCCGGCTGCCGGTCAAGAAACGAGGCGAGCGGATTCGATCACAAATTCCATGCATACTCTTGCAATCCTGCACCAGGGCATTCTATCTAGTTTATAGGAAACTTGCGAAGAACATCGATCGTTTCGAAACAAAAACGGTAAAACCATGGCTGAATTCAAACCAGTGGATATCTCCACGGCTCAACAATTCCTCACCCGGCACCACTGGGGGGTGCTTGCCACGAGGAGAAAAGACGGTGGTCTGCAAATGTCGCCGATCACTGTCGGAATGGATGACGGAGGCCGCGCGATCATCAGCAGCCGGGAGACCGCATATAAGGCCAACAACCTGCGCCGCAACCCGAGGGCGGCAGTGTGCACTTTTACACCCAACTTTCATGGCGGAGGTTGGGTTCAAGTGAACGGCAGCGCTGAGATCGTTTCCCTGCCCGACGCGTTGGAGACCCTTGTCTACCTGCAACGCCAGGTTTACGGTGAACACAAGAGTTGGCCGGAGTTTCGCGAGCGCATGGTGCGCGAAAAACGAATCATCATCCGCATCGCAATTGAAAGCGTCGGTCCGAAAGCACGTGGTTAAAATGCTGGGCAACGGATGCTCTTCCGCATTTAGGCGGCGGGCAGTGCGGTTTTCTTTCGCTGTCCTGATCGGTGCGTTCCTGACACCGGGCGATTCCCGGACCGCGGAACAGGCAGGTTATTTTGGATCATACGCAAAAGCATTGGTAAAAGGGCGCGGTCGTGTATACTGAGGGCATACCAATTAACATGGCCCCCCACATATGACCCTCGATCCACTCGCAGCTCTCGCGCTCTTTTTACCCGACAAAGCACTGGCACATTT
>JAUYJC010000401.1 GCA_030688735.1 Deltaproteobacteria bacterium | reverse complement strand
ACCCACATGCCCAGGATTTTGCCCATGCTTGCCACTCGCGCCATGAGCACGCCGGCGGGAATTCCGATCACAAGCGCAAGCGCCATGCCGACGGCAAAAGAACGCAGTGAAATGACGACCGCTTTGCCGAACTTCTCGGTGGGAACGATGGTAAATCCCGCCATTACCACGCTGGAGAACGGCGGCACAATCGTCGAAAACTTTGCCTGGCCGACGATCTCCCAGACGATGAACCAAACCACCAGAGAGAAAAAAATCGGAATTCTCTTGCCGAACAGAATCATATTAACTCACCGGGGTTCCAAGCGTGGCCGAAGCGGGGCTCGAATCGCAAGCCAGACGAGGCCCGAGGGAGGAGCCGGCCGGAAACGTACGCCGTTTGGTACGTTGAGGACCGGCGACGACTGAGAACGAAGTCTGGTGAAGCAAGTCGAACCTCGCTAAACGTAGTGCTTCAAGATGTTCCATATCTCGTCCACCGCGTCGAGATAATTCCGGTCGCGCCGGATCTCGTCGGGATTTCGTCCGTCTCGATGGATATTCGGCTGGATGATCTTCGATACGGTTCCCGGCCGCGGTGAGAGCAGGACGATCTGGTCCGAAAGATAGGCCGCCTCTTCTATGCTATGGGTCACGAAGATCACGGTCTTATGCTTGTGCCTGAGCAGATCCAAAAGCTCTTCCTGGAATTTTCTGCGCGTCTGCTCATCGACCGAGGAAAACGGCTCATCCATCAGGATGATGTCGGCATCGACGGCCAGAGCGCGGGCGAGCCCGACCCGCTGGCGCATGCCGCCCGAAAGCTGGTGCGGAAATTTCGACTCGAAGGATTCGAGCCCGACCTCGGCGATATGTTTACGGGCGACTCGATGGCGTTCCTCCTTGGCCAGGCCGCGCAGCTCCAGGCCGAAAGCGACGTTGCGCAATACGTTGGCCCAGGGCAGCAGCGCGAAATCCTGGAACACAAACGCGCGCTCGGGGCCGGGGCCGTCCACTTTTTTTCCTTTCACCCAGACCTCGCCACGGCTGGGTGGCATCAGTCCGGCAATGATTTTAAGCAGCGTGGTCTTGCCGCACCCGCTTGGGCCTAGCAGGGTGCTGAGCCGGCCGCTAGGAAGCGCCAGGTTGACTCCCGCGAGCGCCTCGACGCCACCGTCGTAGATTTTGCCGACCTCTTTCGCCTCGACGATCGCGTCAGCCGAAGTCATCGACACCTCGCATTTCAGGCGGGAACAGCATGCGCTCGAGGCGCTCGAGCCCGTAGATCGTGAACGCCGCGAGTATAACGATGGAGGCGATCGCCGCAAACATCTCCGGGTAGTCGGCCACCGAGCTGTGGTAAGTGATGAGATCGCCGATCCCCGTCGGCGTGATTAAAAGCTCGGCGATGACGATGCCGATGAATCCCATCGCCAGCCCGAGCCGCAGTCCGGCGAAGATCAGGGCGCCGGCGTGGGGCAGGATGATCTTGATCACTTCCTGGCGTCTGGTTCCCTGGAAGACGCGGCACATCTGGATCAGCGAGGGGTTGGTATTGCGGATGCCCTTATAGGAATTCATCACGATCACAGGCGCAGCGAGGACAAAGACCGCCAGCACTTTGGCGGTGAGCCCGATGCCGTACATGTAGGTGATCAGCGGAATGATCGCCGCCATCGGCGCCGCCTGAAGCACGATGAAGATGGGGAGGCTGAGCCATTCAACCGCGCGGGAAAGTCCCATGCCGATGCCGAAGCCGATGCCCACGACGCCGCACAGGACGATGCCGATGATCAGCGGTTGGAGCGTCGAGACATAGGCCTTGGGCAGGCTGCCGTCGGCGAGCATGCGCAGCAGCGCCAGGAACGTCTTGCTGAAGGGCGGAAAGGCAAAGCTGATCGGCCAGCGCCCGGCGATTTCCCAGAGGCCGAAAAAGAGCGCGAAGGAGATCAGTTGCCAAACGAAGGGAGATACAATCCCGCTTTTTCGCTCCACGGAGTCGGTTCCAGACAGGACGTTAAGAAACGAACGGGCGGAAACTGGAGTAATGGAGCAATGGAGTATTGGGTATTAAATACATCACTCCAATACTCCGTTGCTCCGTTTTTTTTCATTTGACGTTGGCGAGCGCGGCCTTGAGCGGCGCGAGGTGCCAGAAGTCCTCCACCTTGAGGTTGTCGCCCTTCAGCGCGCCGGAGAGGCTGTAGAACTCCAGATCGTTCTTTGCCGCGCTTTCCAGCCCGCCATCGTTAGGAAAGACTCCGTTTTCCACGGCCTCCTGAAAAAAGGGTAGAATTTCGCCTTCCATCTTGGCGGGAAGGTCTTTTAGCAATCCGAGCTTCTTGCGTTCGTCGAGCACCCACTTGGGGTTCGCGTTGATCGCGCGGTTGACCTTCACCAGCTCTTCCAAAAAGACCCTGATCCCGGCCTGGTTCTTGTCCAAAAACTCTCTCGTGGCAAAGAGCGCCTCGTCGCTCGCCTTCACCTCGCCGAGGGGCAGGACGATGAATTTGTCCGGGGCCTCTTTGAGAACCAAGTTTTTATTCGTTGCGTCGAGAATCGTCGCCTTGATGTTACCCTTCATAAGCGCCAGGCGGCGCACCTGGGACCCGGGCACGTAACTCACGCTTTTGTATTTGATGCCGTGCTGCTTTGCCGCGAGGATCATGATCGCTTCGGTTCCCGAGCCGCGCCCCTGCACGGCGATCTCCTGACCGTCGAGGTCCTTCCAACCTTTATAGCTGTCCTTGGCGACGACCGGGAAAAATTGCAATGCGCTCAATTGGTAAAAAAAGCGGATCGGCACGGTTACCTTCTGCAGCGCCGCGTACGGCGTCCCTTGGCCGACGTCGGCCTGGCCGTTGATCACGGCCTGGGTCGCAACCTCCTCGCTCTTGAACGCCGTTACTTCGACATCCACGCTCCGCGCCTTCGCTCGCTCCACGGCGATCAAAAGCGGCAGCTCGTCGATGGAAATGACGTCTCCCAGGGCGTAGCGGATTTTGGTTCGGCCCTGCGCCGCCACGTCGCCGGCCAGGCCGCCAACCCAAGCCGCGACCACCAGAATACTGACAATCGATTTCGTTAATGGGATCATCGTAGCCACCTCCTGTTATTGATGGGGACTCGCGCGTGAGTATCGCAGACCAGGGCTAACTGTCAAGCTGCTTCTCCAACAGGACCGGCTGCGGAAGATCCGGTCCTTCCGACGAGACGACAATGCAGAACGATTCGGCATGCGTAAGCTTCGTGTGTCTTCCCGCGAAATTCTTTCACCCGCCACTAACCCGCTTCACCGGCACGGGTTACCGCTTGACGCCCGTCGGCTCTCTACCTTATGTTACGCGTTACGAGCAGCTCAGTCTTATCGCGTCGAGATCGGCTGATTCATCGGGAGGAATTTCATGACCTTTAAAAAAGTCGGCAAATCCGTGCCGCGGCTCGAAGGAGCGGAAAAGGTAAGCGGCCGGACTCGCTACGCGGCGGACATTGATATTCCAGGCGCGCTCTGGGCGAAGCTGTTGCGCAGTTCGCTGCCCCACGCGCGCATCTTGAGCATCGATACTTCCAAAGCGGCGGGCCTTGCGGGCGTCCGCGCGGTTATCAGCGGCGCCGATATTCCGCCGGTGCTGACCGGGCTCAGAATGAAAGACATGCCGCTCCTCGCCCGCGAGCGGGTGCGCTACGTGGGAGAGCCGGTGGCGGCGGTTGCCGCAGACAGCCCGGAAATCGCCGAGGAGGCGTTGAGTCTGATCGACGTGCGCTACGAAGCGTTGCCGTTCGTCACCGACCCGGTGGAGGCGATCCGGCCGGGCGCGCCTGTGCTGCACGAGAATCCCACTGCCTACAAGAACGCCCCCGAGCGCGCTACCGATCTGCCCAACGTTCAGTCTCTGGGCCGTTGGAGCAACGGCGACGTCGAAACGGGTTTCAAGAAGGCCGCGAAAATCTTCCAGCACACCTTTCGCACGCCGCTCGGCTTTCACGCTTACATCGAGCCGCACGCTTGCGCGGTCCGCATTGGCACGGGCGGCCGGATCGAAATCTGGGCCTCGAACAAGGCGCCTTTTTCCCTGCGTGACCGTCTGGCGCGCGATCTCGAACTCGACGCTACGAAAATCAAAGTGCATATTCTGCCGGTGGGCGGCGATTTCGGCGGCAAGACTTCGGTGATCGAAGTTCCGCTCTGCTACTTCCTGGCGGAGCGGGCGGGCAAGCCGGTTAAGATGGTGCATGGCTACGCCGAGGAGTTGGCGGCGGCGGCGCACCGCCATCCCGCCGTGATCACGCTGCGCACCGGCGTCGACGGCGACGGCCGGCTTTGCGCCCTCGATGCCAAGGCGATCTTCAGCGGCGGCGCTTACGCGGCGCTCAAAGCCAATGCGGAGGTCACCGTCCAGGGGCCGCGCCGCACGGCGAGCTATTATCGAATCCCGGCCATTCGCGTCGAGACGCTTTGCGCCTACACCAATCAAGTCTCCTGCACGCAGACGCGCACGCCGGGAAGCCCGCAGGTGGTCTTCGCCATGGAATCGCAGATCGACATCATCGCGCGGGAACTGGGCATGGACCCGGTGGCTTTTCGCCGGAAAAATCTGCTCAATGACGGCGATCCCTCGCCGTTCGGCCAAAAACTCAAAGGGATTCTCGCCCACGAAACGCTCAAGAAAGCGGTCGACGCCGCCGGCTGGAAAAAACCCAAGGCGAAAAACATCGGCCGGGGCGTGGCGGTGTACGAGCGCCCCTCGGGCGCCGGCCGCTCCGGCGCGGCGATCACCATCGAAGCTGACGGCAGCATCAGCGTACTCGTCGGCGTTCCTGATGTCGGCCCGGGTATTCACACCGTCGTGCAGCAGATCGTCGGTGAAATTCTCGAAACCCGACTGGAGCGGATCAAGGTGGTCGTCGGAGATACCGACACTTCGCCTTATGACTCGGGAACAGGCGGCAGCAAGTCGACCAATAGCGTCGGCCATGCCGGTTATCAAGCGGCCTCGGAGATCAAGGAAAAGATTCTCGCGTTGGCAGCGAGCCGCATCGGCTGTAAGCCGGAGGAGATCAAAGCGGAGAAAGGCCGCTACGCCGCGCCTGGGCGCAAGGCAACGGCCTTCACCGAGCTCATGCGCCTTGCCGTCGAAGAGAATCGCGGACCGATCACGCACTTGAGCGTCTACGAGCCGTCGCGCGCCCCGATCACTTCATTCGCGGTGCAGGTCGCCGAGGTCGAAGTCGATCCTGCCACCGGACAGGTCAAGGTGAAAAAACTCACGACCGTCCACGACGCCGGCAGGGTTTTGAATCATCTCACGTACCAGGGGCAGGTGGACGGCGGGGTGGTCACTGGGCTCGGCTTCGCGCTGATGGAAGACAGCTCCTTGGTGGACGGTAAGATGGCCGTGGGCAATCTCGGCGAGTTCAAAATACCGAACGCGGCGGACGTGCCGAAGTTGACGACCGTGTTGATGGAAAGCCCGACTGGACCGGCGCCGTTCCAAGGCAAGGCGATCGCGGAGATCCCCAATGTCCCGACGGCGGCAGCCGTGGCCAATGCCATCGAGGACGCGGTGGGCGTGCGAATTCTCGATCTGCCGCTCACCGCCGAGAAGATTTACGCGGCGCTGAAAATGAAATAGCTCGTGGTTGTGGATCGTGCTCGTGATCGTGGAAGAGAAAGTCCGCGGTTGGTTTCAGAGCGTCGCGGTGGAAAATTTGGCTCTTCCGGGTTTAGTGTGAAAGAGTATTCACCACGAAGGTCCCAGCGCGGCTACGCCGCAACCAAAATGGGAAAAGTCGGATTCACCACGAAGGCACGAAGGACACGAAGGTTTTCGTAGGGTGCGCTTCGCGCACCGGTCGGTCTCGGACTATCTCTCGCAAAGACGCAAAGGGAAATCATTGTCATTTCGAACGAAGAGAGAAATCTTTCCTAGATCCCTCGCATTCGCTCGGGATGACAGGTCTTGGGCCTGTCACTTAGCGTCTTGGCGCCTTGGCGTGAGCAATATCCGAATCCGAGAGATTTCGATTCCCGGGAAATTTGCGCAGGCCGCGACAATTCTCATGGATACTAGCACGAAGAGAACGAAGTTTAAGAATAAAATTTCCGAAACCTTCGTGATCTTCGTGGTGAACGAAATCAAGGTAATTGTGCCAGGTTACCTACACAAAAGCCCGAACAGCCGAAATTTTTTAACTTGTTGTTCGAAGAATTCATTCAAAGGAGGGAATAGTCATGCCAAGGATCGCACAT
>JAUYJC010000400.1 GCA_030688735.1 Deltaproteobacteria bacterium | reverse complement strand
AATTGGATTATGCGACTCTTGGCCGGGAGGGGAAAATCGATTGGCTGGTGAAGGAGCTGGGCATGAAGGACGAAGAGTCGCTTCTGGCGGCGCTCGGGTACGGTCGCATCACGACGCGTCACGTGTTGGCCAAGTTGGTTGCGCCGGAAAAATTGGACGTCGGCGCGAAAAAGGCGGAGGGATCGCTCAAGTCTCTGTTCCGCATGGTCTCGCAGCAGAAGCGGGGATTGGGTATCCGCGTCAAGGGCGGCGAAGATGCCTTGGTGCGCTTCGCGCTCTGCTGCCATCCCTTGCCCGGCGAGCATATCATCGGCTTCATTACCCGCGGTCGCGGGGTGACGGTTCACACCGTCGGTTGCGCCACGGTCATGGAGAGCGATCCGCACCGAAAAATCGAAGTTTCATGGGCAGAAGGCGGGCAGCCGCCGAGGCCGGTCAAGATTGAAGTTACCTGCGTGGATCAGCCCGGACTTTTGGCTGCCATCAGCGCCGCGATCACCAGCGCGGAGGCGAACATCGCGCGGGCCCAGATCCGCACGTTCTCCGGTCAGAAGGCGCTCAATACTTTTGAAGTGATGATCAAAAACTCGCAACACCTAAAAGATGTGTTGCAAAATATCTCGAAGGTGAAGGGTGTCTACAAAGCCGTCCGGGCACGGGGCCGGACCGTCGGCAGGGCGGATCGAGATCAAACCAGAGGCGAAATTCACTGAGAGAGGAAAACCGCTCGCTCAAGCGACCTTTTGCACGCGGCCCGAATGGATGCAGTCCGTGCAAACCAGGGCGCGCTTGACCGTCCCGTCAAATTTTCCCCGCACCCGTTTAAGGTTGGGCCGCCACGTCCGTTTCGACTTATTGTTGGCATGGCTGACGTTGTTACCGACCGAGCGCCTTTTCTTGCAGATTGAACAAACTCGTGCCATTTGATTTAACCTTTAATCCTTTCAATGATCTCGGTTGTCGAAAAACCTTTCAGATACGGGATGACGGCGACCCTGCCGCCATTTTTCTCGACGATATCCGAACCGACGATTTTATCGGGACCCCAATCGCCGCCCTTGGCCAGAACGTCGGGGATCAAAGCCGCGACCAAATCGTAGGGGTCGGCTTCGTCAAACAAGACGACGTAATCTACCATCTCCAGCGCGCCGATCAACTCAGCTCGATCCGACTCCGAAAGGATCGGGCGGCCCGCGCCCTTAAGGCCCTTTACCGAGTGGTCGCTGTTAAGGCCAACAATCAGGATGTCACCGCAGGCTTTAGCCTCCCGTAGCGTATGCAGGTGCCCGCGGTGCAGCAGGTCGAAACAGCCATTGGTGAAAACAATCTTTTTTCCGCTTGCTCTCGCTTGGACGGTGATTGCCTTAAGTTCGTCCACCGATTTGAGCTTTCCGGACACATTGAAGTAGGTAGCATGAGCAACGCTTGTTTTCAATTGCAAGTTCTTGTGATGCAAAGGAAAACTCGGATCTTGACCCATTGGTAAATATTCGTTAAGGTCAATGCGGTTTCGTAATTCCGCCGTGGCAACGCTTCAATTAAAGAACTAGGAGGAAAAATGGAATTTCAGGATCTGAGAGAATGGATCCAAATCGCGGATGAGATGGGCGAGCTTAAGACGCTGAAGGGCTGTGATTGGAACCTGGAGATCGGCGCCATCACCGAATTGGTGCATCACAAGGAAGATGGTCCCGCCGTGCTGTTCGAAGACATAAAAGGTTACCCCAAGGGCTACCGAGTGTTAACCAATTCGTTATCCTCGCGCAAACGCTTGGCTCTCACTTTGGGGCTTCCGCCGGGCGAGACCAAGATGGACTTCGTCAAGATCTGGAAGGACTACTACAAGAAGATCAAGCCGATCCCGCCCAAGTTCGTCAAAGACTGTCCGCTCCTGGAAAACGTCTACCGGGAAGGGGAAATCGACATGTTCAAGTTCCCCACGCCGAAGTGGCACGACAAAGACGGCGGCCGCTACATCGGCACCGGCAGCGTCGACATCACGCGCGACCCTGACGAAGGATGGGTCAACTACGGCACTTACCGGGTCATGATCCACGACAAGGACAAGGTCGGGTTCTACATTTCCCCGGGCAAACACGGACGCATTCATCGCGAAAAATACGCCGCCAGCGGCAAGCCGTTCAAGATGGCCATGTCCTTCGGACACGACCCGCTGACCTTTTTGATCGGCAGCATCGAGGTGCCTTACGGTATCCCCGAATATGAATTCATCGGCGGTGTGCGCGGCGAGCCTCTTGAAATGATCGAAGGAGAGTATTCCGGCTTGCCGATTCCGGCCACCGCTGAGATCGTCATCGAAGGCGACGTGCATTTTGACAATCCGAAAGTCGAGGGTCCGTTCGGCGAGTGGACCGGTTATTATGGGAGCGCGGAACGCGCCGAACCGTGGGTTGAGGTCAAACGCCTCTATCATCGCAAGGATCCGATCATTCTCGGCTCTCCTCCGGGGCGCCCGCCGGCGGAGCTCGGCTGGTACCGCTCCTATCTCCGCTCTGCGCTGATTTGGGACGAGATGGAAAAAGCCGGCGTGCCGGACGTCAAAGGCGTGTGGCTGGCGGTTTCAGGCGGCAGCCGGCTCATGATGTGCGTTGCCATTAAACAGCGCTATCCCGGACATGCCAAGCAAGCGGCGGTGATCGCTTCGCAGTGCCACGCGGGAGCCTATTTGGGACGTTTCGTCGTCGTGGTCGACGACGACATCGATCCGTCGAATACCGACGACGTGATCTGGGCGATGACCAGCCGGTGCGATCCCGAGCAGGACATCGACATCCTGCGCCGCTGCTGGAGCGGCCCCCTCGATCCAATCATTCATCCGACCAAGAAGGGCTTCAACTCGCGCGCAATCATCGACGCGACCCGGCCCTACGAGTGGATTAAAGATTTCCCGCCCGTCGCCGAGTCCAGCAAAGAAGTGCTCGACGCCACGGCGAAAAAATGGGGACAGGAGCTTTTCGGGATCAACGGGAAGAAGTAGAAATCGTTCAGCGCTTCACGTAGCAAGTACAAGGGCAAGTCGGTCACGGTTGTGGTCGGCTTGCCCTTTTTTTTCAGAATCGGCGGGATGACACCCAAGTCAAAACGGTCTCGGCGATATTCTCGCCGAGCTAACTGAATGTCAAACGTTCATGATATAGTGCTTTAGGGTGGGGAAAAAAGCGGAAGGATACACAGTGGCGCGGGCCAGGAAAATTCCCCTTTGGTTAAAGCGGCTGGGCGTCGTCAAGACCGAGATGCAAAGCACGCGATTCCCGCGTAGCGCTCAGGAAGGTTTCCGCCAGTGCGCCAAACTCTCCGCGACGGCGCGTCGCTGGTTCCGGCAATCCATCCGAGACGCCCATCCTAGCGCCAACGAAGAAGAGATCGAGAAGGAACGGATACGATTGCTGGCCCGTTTCTCCACCGCTGAGGCAGGCTGGATCGCAAAGTGGAAAAAAGAGCGTGACCGGTACTTTAGAGGGTAGCGACCAAGGGCTCTTGGAACGTATCGTCGGCTGTCTTCGGCGCGAACGGGTTCCATACCTGCTGATCGGCGGATCGGCCTCGAAAATATTTTTTCTCTACAAGTTGCCAACCCGTTGAGCACCTCGAACCTTGAACTTTTTAACCGACCCTGTGGGTTGAACGCCTTGAAGGATTTGAACTACTTAAACTCTGGAGGCTATTGCTCCGAAGCGGTGCTTGTGATCGCTCTGACAACAAACGTACAATCCTGGAAATTTACCCGCTGGAGGAGAGCGACTCCGTGCTCTGTTCCAAGTTACGCCCACCCCTGAAGACCAGGCCAGAGAAAATATCGACCGCCCACAAGTAGATGTAACCCATGGCCATCAAGAAATCTGAACTCTATTCCTCCCTCTGGGCGAGCTGCGACGAACTGCGCGGCGGCATGGATGCGTCGCAGTATAAGGACTACGTGCTCGTCTTGCTGTTCGTGAAATACGTTTCCGACAAATACGCCGGGCAGAAGCACGCTCTTCTTGACGTCCCCAAGGGCGGTAGCTTTGCCGCCATGGTGGCGGCCAAGGGCGACAAAGAGATCGGCGACAAGATGAACAAGATCATCGCCAAGCTGGCTGAGGCCAATGATCTCAAGGGCGTGATCGATATCGCTGACTTCAACAACGAAGATAAACTTGGCAAGGGCAAGGAGATGGTGGACCGTCTCTCCAACCTGGTCGGCATCTTCGATAACCCTGCGCTTGATTTTCGCGGTAACCGCGCCGAGGGCGATGACATTCTGGGCGACGCCTACGAATACCTGATGCGCCACTTCGCCACCGAATCCGGCAAGAGCAAGGGACAGTTCTACACACCGGCGGAAGTTTCCCGCGTCATGGCCAAAGTAATCGGTGTCGGTAGCGCCAAGAGAGCTAGTCAGACCATCCATGATCTTACCTGCGGCTCCGGCTCGCTGCTTCTCAAGGCGCACGACGAAGCCAAGAGCACGGCGGGACTCGATCTAACGCTCTACGGGCAAGAAATGGACAACGCCACGGCAGCCTTGGCCCGGATGAATACGATTTTGCACGATTGTCCCTCGGCAATAATCTGGAAGGATAACGTTCTCTCTAGTCCTCACTTCAAAGAGCGTGACGGGCACCTCAAGACCTTCGACTTCATCGTCGCCAATCCGCCGTTCTCATTCAAATCGTGGACCACTGGCTTCAACCCGGCCAATGACGAATATGGCCGCTTCGAGTTCGGCATACCGCCGACGAAGAACGGCGACTTTGCCTTCTTGCTGCATATCCTGACGACGCTGAAGAGCACCGGCAAGGCGGCGGTCAATCTGCCCCACGGAGTTTTGTTCCGTGGCGGTGCGGAGGCCGACATACGCAAGAATGTTGTGCGCAGGGGCTACGTCAAAGGAATCATTGGGCTGCCAGCCAACCTTTTCTACGGCACGGGTATTCCTGCGTGTATCATCGTACTGGACAAGGAAAATGCGGCTGCGCGCAAGGGCGTCTTCATGATCGACGCCAGCAAAGGCTTCATCAAGGACGGCAACAAGAACCGCCTGCGCGCCCAGGACATCCACAAGATCGTGGACACCTTCACACGCCTGGCCGAAATCCCCCGCTACTCGCGAATGGTGTCGCTGGCCGAGATCAGCGACCCGAAGAACGACTTCAATCTCAACCTGCCGCGTTACATCGACAGTACGGACCCGGAGGACATTCAGGATATTGATGGCCATCTGCGCGGCGGCATCCCCAACCGCGACATTGATGGCCTTGAAAGTTACTGGCAGGTCTTTCCGGCGGTGCGCGCCATGCTATTCAAGAAAGCCGACCGGCCCGGCTACACCCAGCTCAAAGTGCCCATCGGCGAAGTCAAAGCCGCCATCTTCGGCCACGCGGAGTTCACCGCGTTCAACGAATCCGTGACCAAACTGTTCGCAAAGTGGAAGACGGCCAACACCCCGCGCCTGAAAGGCATCGCCAAGGGCGGTAAACCCAAGGCGCTCATCGAGACGCTCTCCGAGGACCTGCTCGACACCTTCGAGAAAGCCCGGCTGCTCGACCCTTACGACGTGTATCAACACCTCATGGACTACTGGGCCGAGACCATGCAGGACGACGTTTACATGATCGTCGGCGACGGCTGGCGCGAAGCCGCCAAGCCCCGGCTCATCATCGAGGACAAGGAAAAGAAGACCAAGGAGAAGCCGGATTTCACCGTCGGCAAGATGAAGTATAAAGCCGAGTTGATCCCGACCGCGCTGGTCATCGCCCGCTACTTCGTCGCCGACCAGGCGGCCATCGAGAAACTGGAAGCCGAGGTCGCGGCCATCGAGCAGGCGATGGAAGAAATGGCCGAGGAACACAGCGGCCTGTCTGCGTGCGGCGCACAGGCAGGCGAGGAAGGACTGCTCGAAGAGGCGAAGAACGACAAGGACAAGCTCACCAAAGCGTCGGTCGCGGCGAGGCTGAAAGAAATTAAAGACGACGCGGACGCGGCGGACGAGCGCAAGGTGCTGAACGACTACCTCGCCCTCATCGAGAAAGAAGCGGCCACCAGCGCGAAGGTCGAAGACGCGCAGGAAACGCTTATGGCCAAGGTCGCGGCGCAGTATGGCAAACTCACCGAGGACGAAATCAAGACGCTCGTGGTGGACAACAAATGGCTGGCTACGCTCGCCGCCGCCGCGCAGGGTGAACTGGACCGCGTCTCGCAGACACTCACCGGACGTATCCGCCAACTGGCCGAACGCTACGCCACCCCGCTGCCGCAACTCACCGGCGAAGTCGCCACCCTCGCCGCGCGTGTGGATCAGCACTTGGAGAAGATGGGGGCGGTATGGAAGTGAAGCCACTTCGACAAAGCTCAGTGCCAGCCGGCTACAAGCGGACCGAGGTGGGGGTGATTCCGGAGGAGTGGGAGGTCAAGCAGTTCACTCAAGTGACGGATTTGATCACCTGCGGAATAGCGGCCACGCCCGACTACGTTTCCGAAAGCCGAGGATATCCTTTTCTCTCAAGCACCAACGTCAAAGATGGGCGAGTCGTGTGGTCGGGCTACAAGCACATCAGCGCGGGCCTGCATCGTCAGCTCTACCGCAACAACCCACCTCAAAGAGGGGACATACTCTATTCCCGAGTTGGAACGTTCGGAGAGGCCGCCGTTGTCGACGTAGATTTTGAATTCTCAGTCTATGTGTCTTTGACACTCATCAAGCCGGCAAAGGCACTCGATAGCTTCTTCTTGATGCAGTTGCTCAACAGCGAGCCTTACAAGAAACGGGCGAAGGACCAAATCTATCTCGGAGGTGGAGTCGGCAATCTCAACGTGGATGTAGTTAGACGATACCCCATCGTTCTCCCACCCCTCCCTGAACAACGTGCCATCGCGGGGGCGTTGAGCGATGTGGATGCGCTGATCGGCGCGCTGGACCAGCTCATCGCCAAGAAGCGCGACCTCAAACAGGGCGCCATGCAGCAGCTCCTCACTGGCCAAACCCGCCTCCCCGGATTTCATGGCGAGTGGGAGGTGAAGCGGATGTGGGATTGTCTCCTCTCACGGCCCGACTACGGCATCAATGCGGCAGCTGTTCCCTTCTCAGACAAACTTCCGAGTTACATTCGCATCACTGACATATCTGAGCATGGCCGCTTTTGCCCCGACCCGCGAGTTTCCTTCAAGGCGGCGAATGCCGATCAGTATTTTCTGCGCGAGGGCGAAGTTGTCTTCGCAAGAACAGGCGCGAGTGTCGGGAAATCCTATTTGTATGGACCGCACGACGGCCAGTTGGTGTTCGCTGGATTTCTGATTCGAGTTCGCCCAAACCCCGATCTCCTTGTTCCCGCTTTTCTGGCGGCATATGCAACGACAAAACCATACTGGAATTGGGTGCGCCTGATGTCTATGCGAAGTGGGCAGCCCGGCATCAATGGCAACGAGTATGCGCAGTTGCCGCTTTCGTTGCCCCCTCTCCCGGAACAAACCGCCATCGCCGAGGTGCTGTCGGACATGGACGCGGAGCTTGCGGCCTTGGAGCAGCGTCGCGACAAGACCCGCGCCCTCAAGCAGGGCATGATGCAGGAATTGCTGACTGGGAGGACGAGGTTGGTGGTGGATGAGGGAACGCCATGCGTGGCGTGAGCGACGAGCTATGAGTGACAAACCCACAGACCGATCCGGCGGATCCGACCGATCGGACGGATCGAAAGGCCGCACGGGAAGCCGGCCACGTCGGCTGCGGCCGAGCGGCGGATATCGTGAGCTGCGTAGCTTTCAGGTGACAACAGTGATTTACGATGCGACAGTGTCGTTCTGCGATCGGTTTGTCGACAAGCGTTCGCGCACCCACGATCAGATGGTGCAGGCGGCGCGCAGCGGCAGGCAAAACATTGCGGAGGGCAGCAGAGCGGCTGCGACCTCCAGCCAGACGGAGCTGCGCTTGGTGAACGTAGCGCGGGCCAGCCTGGACGAGCTGCTGCTGGACTTTGAGGATTTTCTGCGACAGCGCGGCAAGCGCCAGTGGAACAAGGACGACCCGGAGGCGCGTGAGGTACGCGCGGTGGGTGCGAGGAGAGATAGGACGGATCAGTCTGATCATACCGATCCGTCGGATCATCGGAAACAATACGCCCGCTGGCTCGAGCACTCCGATCCGGCAGTGGTCGCCAACGCGGTGATCTGCCTGATTCACCAGGCGAACTATCTGCTCGACCAGCAGATCGCGGCGCTGGAGCGGCAGTTCGTTGAAGGCGGCGGCTACACGGAACAGCTTGCCGCCGCGCGGCTGGAGGAGCGGCGAAGGCAGGAGGGAACTCGGTCGGATCCGTCGGATCGTGCGAAGACCGCCCCCGCCTGCCCGCTTTGCGGCAAGCTCATGGTCCTGCGCACTGCCCGCCAGGGAAAGCAGAGCGGCTCGCAGTTCTGGGGCTGTTCGGGTTATCCTGAGTGCAAAGGGACGCGAGAGTTGGGATCGGACGGATCAGTCGGATCAGACCGATCAAAAACAGGGAAACCATGAGCACCGTCGGCCAGTTTGAGAAGAGAACCCAAGTGCGCGTCGTTAAGCTGTTCCGAGACACGCTGGGCTACGACTATTTCGGCGACTGGAACGAACGCGAAGATAACCGCAACATCGAACCGGAGTTGCTGAGCGCCTTTCTCAAAAGGCAAGGTCACGACGAGTCACTGATCTCGAAGGTCTTGTACCAGCTCGAAAAGGTCGCCGGTGACACGAGCAAAAGCCTCTACGACCGCAACCGCGCCGTCTATGAACTGCTGCGCTATGGCGTAAAGGTCAAGGCTGACGTGGGCGAAAATACACAAACCGTCTGGCTTATCGATTGGAAGCGGCCGCTCGAAAATCACTTCGGTATTGCCGAGGAAGTTACCGTGCAGGCCTCGGACGCCAAGGCCCACGGCAAACGCCCCGACGTGGTGCTCTATGTGAACGGTCTTGCGCTGGGCGTGTTGGAACTCAAACGCTCAACGATTTCCGTGGCTGAAGGCATCCGCCAGAACTTGGACAACCAAAAAAAAGTCTTCATCGAACATTTCTTCTCGACGATGCAGTTCGTTATGGCGGGCAACGATACCGAGGGTTTGCGTTATGCGACGATCCAAACGCCGGAGAAGTATTACCTGGCGTGGAAAGAAGACAGCGCTACCGAAAACTTGCTGGATCGCGCTCTGATTCAGCTATGCGGCAAGGAGCGCTTCCTCGAACTGATTCATGATTTTATCCTTTTCGACGCTGGGATAAAAAAACTCTGCCGCCACAACCAATATTTTGCCGTCCGTGCGTCGCAGGACTATGTGCGCCGTCACGAGGGCGGCATTATCTGGAACACTCAAGGCTCAGGCAAGAGCCTCATCATGGTTTGGCTCGCCAAGTGGATACGCGAGCACGTGCATGACCCCCGCGTCCTGATCATCACCGACCGCGACGAACTGGATAAGCAGATCGAAAGCGTGTTCTCCGGCGTCAAGGAGGAAATTTATCGCACCAAAAGCGGCGCGGACCTGATCGCCAAGCTCAACGGCACGAACCCGTGGCTGCTGTGTTCGCTGATTCACAAGTTCGGCGGCAAAGAGGACGGCGAGGATGTCGGCGACATCCCGGGATACATCGAGGAAGTTAAGAAAGCCCTGCCGCCAGGCTTCAAAGCCAAGGGTGACTTCTATGTGTTCGTTGACGAGTGTCATCGAACTCAGTCCGGCGCGCTTCACGACGCGATGAAGGCCATTCTGCCAAACGCCACGTTTGTCGGCTTTACCGGTACGCCGCTGCTCAAGGCAGACAAAAAGAGAAGCATCGAAGTCTTTGGCCGCTACATTCACACCTACAAGTTCGACGAAGCCGTGAAGGACGGCGTGATTCTCGACTTACGTTACGAAGCCCGTGACATCGACACAAGCATTACCTCGCAGAAAAAGATCGATCAGTGGTTTGAGGCCAAGACGAAGGGTTTGACCGATCTCGCCAAGGCGCAGCTCAAGCAACGCTGGGGCACGATGCAGAAGGTGCTAAGCTGCCAGGACCGGCTTGAAAAGATCGCCGCCGACATCATGTTGGACATGGAGATGCGTGACCGGCTGAAAAGCGGACATGGTAACGCCATGCTCATCTCCGGCAGCATCTATGAGGCCTGCAAGTTTTACGAATTGTTCGACAAAACGGACCTTCACGGCAAGTGCGCTATCGTCACCTCGTACGTGCCGACAACAGCGCAGATCAAGGGTGAGGAAAGCGGCGAAGGCGAAACGGAAAGGTTGCAAAAGTATGCGATCTACCAAAAGATGCTCGCCGACTGGTTCAACGAAGCGCCGGAGGAAGCAGTAAAGAAAGCGGACCAATTCGAGACCGTGGTCAAGAAAAAATTCATCGACGAGCCGGGACAGATGAAGCTGCTCATCGTGGTAGATAAATTGTTGACCGGTTTCGATGCCCCGCCAGCCACGTATCTCTACATCGACAAGCAGATGCAGGACCACGGCTTGTTCCAGGCAATCTGTCGGGTGAACCGGCTGGACGGCGACAACAAGGAATACGGTTACATCATCGACTACAAAGATTTATTTAAGAGTCTCGAAACCGCTGTTCACGATTACACGTCGGGAGCGCTCGACGGTTACGATCCGGCAGATGTTGCCGGACTGCTGAAAGATCGGCTGGAAAAGGCGCGTGAGCATTTGGAAGAGGCACGTGAGGCCGTCAAGGCGCTGTGCGAACCAGTGGATGCGCCAAAGGACACCGCAGCCTACCTGCGCTTTTTCTGTGCCAAAGAATCCGGTAACGCCGAGCAACTCAAAGAGAACGAACCGACTCGGTTAGCCCTGTACAAACACGTGGCGGCATTTGTCCGGGCGTTTGCGAATCTCGCTAACGAGCTGGAGAAAGCGGGTTACACGAACGCCGAGATCAACACCCTGAAGTCCGAGGGGGACCATTACGAAAAGGTTCGCAACGAGGTAAAGCTGGCCAGTGGCGACTATATCGACCTCAAGATGTATGAACCTGCGATGCGCCACCTGATAGACACTTATATTCGTGCTGACGAAAGTGAGAAAATCTCGGCTTTTGACGATATGTCTCTGGTTCAGCTTATCGTCGAGCGTGGTGCGGACGCTGTGAGCGCCCTACCCAAGGGCATCCGTGAGAACAAGGAAGCCGTAGCGGAGACCATCGAGAACAATGTCCGCAGACTGATCATCGACGAGCAACCGATCAATCCAAAGTATTATGAAAAGATGTCAGAGCTGCTGGATGCGCTGATCGAGGAGCGTAGGCGGGCGGCGCTCGATTACCAGAAATATTTGCAGAAAATCGTCGAGCTAACCAAGAAAGTGAAAAACCCGACCGAAGGTGCGTCTTACCCCAAGTCCCTCAATACGTCGGCTAAGCGGGCGATCTATGACAATATCGGGAACAATGAGACGTTGGCGCTGGCAATCGATAATGCCGTCATCGCAAGCAAACAGGATGACTGGCGCGGTAACAAGTTTAAGGTGAAAAAGGTGAGTTTAGCCATCAAGGCCGCGGTTGAGTCTTATAACTTGACCAGAACCGGCGAAAGCAGTGGTGCGGCAACTGAGGCACCGGGGACCTACGGCGCAAACAAGGGTGAGCCGATGGACGATCTTGTGGAACGCATCCTTGAGCTAGTGAAAAATCAGAATGATTACTGACAAAAGCCAGATTAGAGTGAGTGGCGTGCCGGTTGAAATTGTCCGTAAAGGCATCAAGAATCTGCACCTGGGAGTGTATCCGCCACATGGCCGCGTGCGAGTGGCGGCACCGCTCAGAGTCAGCGACGCCGCGGTGCGGTTAGCGGTTGTCGGCAAGCTCGGTTGGATCAAACGGCAACGGGCAAGATTTGAAGCGCAGCCGCGCCAGTCCGAACGGGAAATGGTCAGCGGCGAGAGCCATTATTTTCTAGGGCAGCGTTACCGCCTCCGTGTTGTGACGTACGAGGGACCGGCCAAGGTAGTGGCCCGAAATAAATCGGTCATCGAACTACATGTGCGGCGCGATTTCAGCGCCGTGCAACGCGAACGGGTTTTGCAGCGCTGGTATCGCCAACAACTCAAGGAACTGATCCCGCCACTTCTGCAAAAATGGCAAACGGCCGTGGGCGTTCAGGCCGATGAATGGGCGATCAAGAAAATGAAAACTAAGTGGGGCGCGTGCAATGTCGAAGCCCGCCGCATCTGGCTAAACCTCGAACTAGCAAAAAAGCCGGTGCAGTGCCTCGAATACATCGTCGTCCACGAATTGGTGCATCTGCTGGAGCGATATCATAACGACAATTTCCTTGCGCTGATGAATGCGACCCTGCCGCAATGGCGTTCGCGTCGAAGCGAATTGAACGCTGCTCCGCTCGGACATGCGACGTGGAGTTACTGATTCATATTCGGAATCTGGGAATATGGAAACCACGCCTCAGTCCGTTCTCGAAGAAACGGGGATAAGTCCAATTTAGATGCGACTCGAAATGTTTGTGTCAACCACATGGTAAGAGCTAATCTTACTTAATAAACTTCTAACGACTGCTACAGGACCGATCTATTGCCCAACAAACTAACCGGCCTTTTTTACGGCTGGCGCATGGTGGCCGCCACCTGTGCTCTGCGTGTGCTCGGCTCCGGCCTTCATAGTTTCGGCTTTACGGTGTTTTTTCTACCTCTCAGCCAAGATTTGGGCCTCAGCCGCACTTCGACCTCGCTGGCTTTTTCGCTGGCGCGTGCGGAAGGCGCCATCGAAGGACCGATCGTCGGTCATTTGCTCGACCGGTACGGCCCAAAACCGATCATGCTGGCGGCTGTAGTGCTGATGGGAATCGGCTACCTGTTGCTCTCCCAGGTCCACAGCTATGCATTCTTCTTAATCGTCTATCTCGGCGTTATTTCTCTCGCCCACGCCGGCGGATTCATGCATGCGCCCATGGTGTTGATTAACACCTGGTTTATCCGCCGCCGTGCCCGCGCCATCACTATTAGCAGCGCGGCGTTTGGGTTGGGCGGCGTTCTGGTGGCGCCGCTCCTTAGCGTTATCGTGCAAACCTGGGGATGGCGTTGGGGGGCGGCCATCGGGGGACTTTTGTTTCTGGCGATCGGCGTACCGCTGAGCCTGACGATTCGGCGGTCGCCGGAAAGCATCGGGCTTTTGCCCGACGGCGAGGAACCGGCGAGTTTGCAAGTCGGCAAAGACGGCCAAGAGCAGGCGATTCGATCGGAAGTAGATGTCACGGTGGCCGAGGCGCTGCGTTCCTTCGCGTTCTGGGGATCGGTGCTGGCGGCGGGGATTCGCAACGGTTCCTACCATGCGATCGCGGTTCATTTCGTGCCCCTCATGGTTTGGAAGGGGCTCAGCCAATCGGAGGCGGCTTTGTTGCTGAGTGTCTATGCATTTCTCGGCATGGTGGCGACGCTGATACTGGGCTGGTTTGCCGACAAGACGAACAAGCCCCGCCTGACCGCGGTCATCTTATTTGCCGGGGCCGCCGCGATGTTTCTTCTGATCTTCGGCAGCTCGCTCTGGTCTCTGTGTCTGTTTACCCTGTTCTTCGCTCTGGTGGAGACCACTTTCCCGCTTGGCTGGGCGGTGGTAGGAGATTTGTTCGGCAGGAAACATTACGCCAAGATTCGCGGCTATATGGTTTTGTTTTACACATGGGGAGGAGTTCTCGGTCCGGTGATCGCCGGAGCGATCTTTGACCGCTGGGGAACCTACGAGCCCCTCTTATGGTCTCTCATCGGCGTGTTCATCGTGGCGGGAGTGTTCTTCGCGAGCCTCAATCGCTCCTGGCAGAAAGCGACGGGCCAGATGCGCGCCGCAGCTCGATTACCTGGCGACCATTGAATCAGCGCGATGAAAAGGAAACATTCTGAGTTTTAGGCCTCAGTCGAACTTGCCCGGGAAATCGTCGATGACCTCTCGACCGCCTTAGAGCCATTGCGCGAGATCGCCACGGAAGTCTCATCGGGGTCTAGCATGCTCGGCCTAGGAGGGCGAGTCGATCATGATGAGGATCGGCTTGCCTTCTCGTAAGACTTCGAGACGGATTTGCGCCGGCGCTTTGACGGTTTCAAGAGCCGCGTCCAAGTCCGCGGCGGATTGAAGCGCTTGGTCGTTGGCTTTAATCAGGACGTCGCCGCGCTGAAGTCCCGCGTTCGCGGCTGGGCTTCCCGCCGCCACGTCGGCGACCAGAACGCCGCGCTGCGGCGAGAGATCGAGAAGCGCCGCCAACTCGGCGGTGAGATCTTGCGTTTGCAGCCCCAATTTCTGTCGTGCCTGCTCCCCGCTGCTGCTTGGTGCCGGTAGCGATTTGGCTTTTGCCAGTACTTCCGTTGTGGCGTAAATCGGCGCCTTCATTCTCAGGGCGACGGCGATGGCGTCGCTGGGGCGCGAATCGATTTCCAGCGTCTGGCCTCTGAACTCAAGCGAGAGCAGTGCGAAGTAGGTGGTGTTGCGCAAATCGGTAATGGTTATGCGCTGCAATCTGACGCCCAGTTTGTTGAGAAGGTTGCGGATCAAATCATGAGTCAGGGGGCGCGGCGGGACGATCTGTTCGATCTCGATAGCAATGGCCCGGGCTTCGGGCATATCGATCCAGATGGGAAGCAGCCGTTTGTCACCGACGGTCTCTAGGATTACCACCGGGGCTTTGGACTCGGGATCGAGGGTGACCGTTTTCACCGTGGTCTCCACCGAACCGCCGTCCTGCGCCGCACGCAGACCCAACGCGGGAGTGAGTGTCCAACAAACGATAAAGAACCAGCGAACATGTTTCATGGAAGTCTCCTTCCTGCGAGTGCGCACGCGGGCATTATGCTAACCAATGGTTGCAGATAAAGGGGCTAATGCAAGGGTAGGGGAGGGCGGAACCTGGCGCGGCTCACGCGCATTTTTTTCAACTTCGCGAAAAGGGGCCCCCTTACTGTCGCATTGCTGAAAAAATATGAGCAGGCGCGGGCTAGCGCGACTGGAGTTTCTATTCATATAATTGCCGAGGTGTTTCCTTTAACGGCATCAATGTCCTTTGTTATCAGCTATCTGTTCACGAGACGTTAGGTATTTTGCTGGCAATGGTGGCTTGGCATGAGAAGTTCGCTGGCCGCGATTAGAATTTATGAGCACAGGGTTCTGTGGCATAGCTCATGCTTGTTAAACTCGTAACAAAAGACCCCGTTGAGCCGTTCGGTGGGACATGATTTCGCACAAATCAGGCGTTTGAGGAATGCAGAGTTACTGTTTGTGTACTTACATCAGGAGGTGATCTTTGGCAAAAGAGAGCATTACTTTGATCGATAACCGCACCGGCAAGAGCTACGAAATAGCTATTTCCTACGGGATATACCCCCTGGATGGAGCGGCGATTCGGGCGTCTGACTTAAGACAGGTGAAGGTTTCAGAGGACGACTTCGGTCTGATGAGCTACGACCCTGCCTTTATGAATACCGCCTCCTGTCAGAGCACGATTACCTTTATCGATGGCGATAAGGGAATTCTGCGTTATCGCGGCTATCCCATCGAAGAGTTAGCGGAAAAGAGCACTTATCTCGAGACCGCCTATCTCGTCCTTTATGGAGAGCTCCCGACAAAGGCGCAACTAGAGAAGTGGACCCATGATATCACCTGGCACACGATGATCCATGAGAACATCAAGAAGTTTATGGATGGGTTTCATTACGATGCCCATCCGATGGGGATGTTAGTCAGCACGGTTGCGGCGCTTTCCACCTTTTATCTGGATGCCAAACATATTTTCGATGCCGGATCGCGCAAAACCCAGACGCATCGGCTTGTCGGCAAGATGCCTACGCTTGCGGCTTTTGCCTACCGTCACAGCCTTGGGAGACCCTATGCCTACCCGGATAATGATTTAAGCTACACAGGAAATTTTCTCAACATGCTTTTCAAGATGACGGAGGTGAAATACAAACCCAATGCCATCCTTGAGAAAGCCCTCGATGTTCTGTTCATCCTTCACGCGGACCACGAGCAGAACTGCGGCACCAATGCGATGCGCTGTGTCGGTAGTTCCCAGGCAGATCCCTATTGCGCGGTGGCTGCGGCGGCCGCGGCTCTTTACGGGCCTTTGCATGGGGGCGCCAACGAGGCCGTGCTCAGAATGCTGGGTGAGATCGGATCGAAGGGCAAGGTTCCGGAGTTCGTCAAGAAGGTGAAGGCAGGTGAAGGTAAGCTGATGGGTTTTGGCCACCGGGTGTACAAGAACTACGACCCGAGGGCGAAGATCATCAAGCGGGTCGCCGACGAGGTATTCGAGGTTACGGGCAGGAATCCACTACTCGACATCGCGATCGAGCTGGAGCGGATTGCCCTGGAGGATGAGTACTTCATCAAGAGAAAACTCTACCCTAATGTCGACTTTTATTCCGGCATCATTTACCAGGCGATGGGGTTTCCGGTGGAGATGTTCCCGGTGCTTTTCGCTATCCCGCGCACCTCGGGCTGGATTGCGCAGTGGGAGGAGCTGCTTTTGGATGCCGAGCAGAAGATCTCCCGACCGCGCCAGGTCTATTTGGGGCAGGACACGCGCAGTTACGTCGGTATAGAGCAACGCGAGACGGGCAAGACCGGTCAGACGTCACCCAAGGGGGTCGCGTAACCCATTAAAGAACCACTGAACAAAGCGCCTTACCCACTCTCTGGCCTCATCGATCCCGCCAACGGCGCCATGGGGATAGGATGGACGGAACTTCAGCGTCTTAAACAGCGACTCAGAATAAGGATTATCATCGCTCGCCGAGGGGCGGCTCAACGAGGGGAGCACCCCAACCGCTCCAGGGTGGCCAGCATCGTAGCCCCTTTCATCGGCGCGCCATTGTCGGAGCGTAGCGTAAGCTTTCCCCTGGCAATCCCTTGCTCTTGGCAGGCCCGGTCGATCAGCCTGCTTGCATGCTCGGCGCTTTCCACCTCTTCGATCGTCCAGCCAACGATCATCCGACTGAAAATATTTTCCACCAAGTACAGATAATGATTCTGCTGAAAAGCCCAATGAATGCTTCGACGAGGCTCATACTTCGACAAGCTCAGTAGAACGGAAAATCTCCAATGATTTCAGAAGCCCTTCCGTTCGTCCTGAGGCTCTCGAAGGATGAACAGAAGGTTTTTCAGCAGAATCCCTTATTGACCTTGGCCGCCACTGACGCACTGTGTAACCTGGACGGGATTTTTTTTCCGTAATGCTAGACGGTTGACAGTCTTGGGTTTCAAGAACGGCAGAGCGAGGCAACCCCGCTCTGCCGTTTTCGTCTTGCGGATTCAAACCCGGCATGTAAGAGGAAATGGTGTTAGATGCCTTATTGATCTCTTGGAGCTTGGCAAGAGGGTCGGGGTTGCCTTTTTGCGATTCTTTGTTTTCGTCCGGCACCAATTGCATTTTCAAACAACCAACCCCTTTTCGCAACTCCCTCTTCCGCACCAGTCACTCCCCCAAAAGCGTTACTCCGTGACTTATGTCTTCTGGTGTTGAGGATCTGCCGGTGACGCGTTTAGGGTAATCTTTTTGTCGGTCCCGGAGGATTGGCACGCGGGTTCGGGGCACATAGATTTGCAGTTTGACAGGCGTTACCTTGACGGGTAACATTAAATCCGAATGGGTAGGCTCCGGCGTGGCGGCTACATCTTTGTTTGGTGGAGAGGCGATCACTCGCCGAGACATGTGCATGTGTACAGGGACGGAAGGCTGGTCGTGAAGTGGGATCTCGATAATAAGACGGCCATGAAGGGGAATGCGCCAAGGCGAGTTATTGAACTCATCAAGGAGCTGGATGCAGAGGGATTGCTATGAAGATCCGGTCGGTGAAACTTAATAACAAAAAGAAGATTTTTGAGGTTAGAACAGCGACCAAGAAGTATTCTTTCCCATACGTCAAAGCGAAGCCCGCGCCTACGTCGGAAGACCCGATCACGCGTGTGTATGTGGACATAGAGCTCGGCCGCGAAGGCATGACCTACGAACTGGCGTCGGGAAAGACGGGAACGGTTCACATAGAGCAGGTGCTGGACTACAACCAAGACCCCAGTTACTTAAGAAATCTTTTGCTCTATAAATTGACACTCGAAGTGCAAAAGCGTGTTGCTGACAGCCCGCTGGCCAAGCGCGAGATTATTCGCCGACTTGGGACGTCTGCGACGCAACTCTATCGCTTATTAGATCAAACGAACTACGAGAAATCCGTCGATCAGCTCGTTTCTTTGCTGCAAGTGCTCGATTGTGATGTTGACCTGGTGGTGCGCGCCAAAAGCGCGTGATTTCGTTCTGCGGTCACTGTCTCAGCCGCCCTTCCATCCATGATTTGGGGGTCGTGTTGGATGGTGTCCGGATGGTGTCATGTATGCCTTATTGACCTTGGCCGCCACTGACGCACTATGCAACCTGGGCGGGATTTTTATGCTGTAATGCTAGACGGCTGACAGTCTTGGGTTTCAAGAACGGCAGAGCCGGGAGACCCGCTCTGCCGTTCTTGTCTTGCGGACTTAAACCCGGCATGTAAAAATCTATGCGTAAATAAGGGATGGGTAAGAAAGGATTATCTCCCATGACGGTTCTTTGGATCTTATTGTTATTGGCAGGGTTTGGATTTCCCTTCACCGCTTACGCGGCCGACGCACCGCTCGCCGTAGTCGATGGGGTAGCGATCGGCTCAGAGGAGGTCGAAAAGAGTCTCGCGGGGCAGTTAAGCAAGCTCGAAGAGCAGATCTATAACTTAAAGCGCCAGAAGCTCGACGCGCTGATCAACGAGAAGCTTTTGGAAAAGGAAGCGACCAAGCGCAAGCTGACGGTGCCGGCGCTGCTCGATGCCGAGGTGACTTCA
>JAUYJC010000383.1 GCA_030688735.1 Deltaproteobacteria bacterium | reverse complement strand
CATCACTTCAAAAGTATTGAGCGCCTTCTGACCGGAGAATGTGCGGATCTGGGCGCGCGCGATATTCGCGTCCGCGCTGGTGATCGCCGCGCTGATCGCGGCCAAGAGTCCGGGCTGATCCACGCAGGTGACTTCGATTTTGACCGGCCGCGGCGGCTGGCCGCTTTCTTCCCATGAAACTTCGATTTTTCGGTGTGGATCGCTCTCCATGACCGTGGAGCAACCGACGGTGTGAACGGTCACCCCGCGACCCCGGGTAATGAAACCGATGATATGCTCGCCGGGCAAGGGATGGCAGCAAAGCGCGAAGCGCACCAAGACGTCTTCTCCGCCTTTGACGCGGATACCCAACCCCCGCTTCTGCTGCGTGACCATGCGGAACAAAGACTTGAGCGAGCCCTCCGCCTTTTTCGCACCGACGTCCAATTTTTCCGGCGCAACCAACTTGGCCAACACGTGACGCGTCGTGATACGACCGTACCCCAACGCCGCCAGAAGTGACTCTTCATCCTTCATGCCCAGTTCCTTCACCAGCCAATCGATCTTCCCCTCCCGGCCAAGAGTCACATAATCCAATTGATGGCGATGCAAATCGCCTTCGAGAATTTCGCGTCCCAGCGCGACGCTGCGTTCGCGCTGCTGGAGCTTGAGCAAGTTTCTGATCTTCGATTTGGCCCGGGGAGTCTTCGCCCATTTGAGCCAGTCGCGGCTAGGCGCCTGTTGTTGGGTCGTGATGATCTCGACGGTGTCGCCGCTGCGCAAGATATACTTGAGCGAAACCAACTGCCCGTTGATGCGGGCGCCCGAGCAGTGGTGCCCCACTTCCGAATGGATTCGATAGGCAAAGTCGATGACCGTGGAACCCTTGGGAAAATTCAACAGATCGCCTTTCGGTGTAAAGACGTAGAGCTCGGTGGCAAAGAGGTCTTCTTTCAGGCTGTGGAGAAACTCTTGGGGGTCCTGGAGATTTTCCTGCCACTCCAAGAGCTGGCGCAGCCAGGCAAACCTCTGGATGTCGCTCATGTGAAAATCCTCGCCCTCTTTATAGCGCCAGTGCGCCGCGATGCCCTCCTCGGCGACGCGATGCATTTCCTGAGTACGAATCTGAATTTCGATCCGCTCGCCATGGGGTCCGATCACGCTGGTGTGAAGCGATTGGTACAGATTGGGCTTGGGCAGGGCGATATAGTCCTTGAAACGCCCCGGTATGGGACGCCACTGCGCGTGGATCATGCCCAGGGCTTCATAACATTCCCGCGGCGTGTCGACCAGGATACGGAAGGCGACCAGGTCGTAAATCTGGTCGTAGAGCAGGTTCTGGCTCTCCATCTTCTGATAGATACCGTAAAAGTGCTTGGGCCTGCCGGTGACCTCCGCGTCGATGCCTTCGGCTTCGAGTTTTTTGCTGATGATCGAGATCACCTCATCGATGTATTTCTCCCGATCGCTTTTTCTCTTGGCGACGTTGCGCTTCAGTTGGTAGTAAACTTCCGGATGGAGGTACTTGAGGGCCAAATCCTCCAGCTCGCTCTTGACCCAGGCGATGCCGAGGCGGTGGGAAAGCGGCGCGTAGATGTCCAAGGTCTCCTGCGCCGTGAGAATTTGTTTTTCCAGGGGCATATGATCGAGGGTGCGCATGTTGTGCACCCGGTCGGCGAGTTTGATCAAGATCACCCGCACGTCCTTGCCCATCGCTAGAAGCATCTTGCGAAAATTTTCCGCCTGCTTCTCTTCGCGGCTAATGAAATTAACGCGGCTCAATTTGGTGACGCCGTCCACCAGCATGGCGATCTCGCGTCCGAACATCGCTTTGATCTCATCGAGAGTTGTAAGCGTATCCTCGACGGTATCGTGCAGCAGGCCGGCGACGAGGCTTGGCACGTCTAGTTTCAAATCGGCGATGATGTCGGCAACGGCCAACGGGTGAATCAGGTAGGGTTCCCCGGACAAACGTTTTTGACCGGTATGAACCGTGGCGGAAAAATCGTAGGCCTTGCGGATCAGTTCGACATCCGCGGCTGGATAGTAGGACTGGACCTTTTCAACCAGATCGTTGAGTTTTTTGATCATGGGAAACTCGCGGGCGGCGCTCGCGCCCCGGCTCCATTCGCCACCGGGTGACACGGCAAGTCCGGGCCCGTTCGGCTTCCACGATCGAGCACAGCACCCCTACCGCTTCCTTGACATCCCGGTTGACGACGCAGTAATCATACTCGATAACCCGGCGGATTTCACCCCGCGCATTGGCGAGGCGGCGGCGCATGATTTCCCGCCCCTCGGTTCCCCTGCGCGCCAGTCTGCGCGCCAATTCCCGCAGCGACGGCGGCAATAAAAATATCGCGACCGCTCCGGGGTAGAGCCGCTTGATTTTCCTCGCCCCCTGAACGTCGATGTCTAGAAGGATATCCCGACCGCGATGCAGACAACGGTCGAGCGGCCCGCGCGGAGTGCCGTACAGGTAATTATGGACCTTCGCCCATTCGGCGAACTTTCCCTTGGCCGTCATGGCGTCGAATCGCCGCGGCGTAACAAAGCGGTAATCGCGACCGTCGACCTCGCCGTGGCGCAGCGCGCGGGTAGTGCATGAAACCGACAGTTCGATTTCCGGATAGACCGATCGCAGCCCGTTGATCAAGGTCGTCTTGCCGGCCCCCGAAGGCGCCGACAGAATAAAAATGATCCCCCGTCGTCGGGTCAATCGCTGGCGGTTACGAGTCATTCGATGTTCTGGGTTTGCTCGCGAATTTTTTCGACCCGCTCCTTGCCTTCCAACACTTGCTGGACGACCGGCAACTGAGGCGCCTTGGAACTGATCGTATTCAACTCCCGCTGGACCTCTTGCAGCATGAAATCGATTTTCTTCCCCACCGGCTCTTTTTCGTGAAGCACTACGGCCAACGCCGCCACGTGGCTCTTCAAGCGAACAACTTCCTCGTTGATATCGCCTTTCAAGACAACCCCGATCGAGTCCGTTCCGCCTTCGTCCTGGCGCGCGAAACTTTCGCCGTTTCTCGCCGGCGCCGGAGGTCGCTGAATCCGGTTGACCGTTTCCTCGGCGCGCGCGGCCAGGGCGACGGCGACCCGGGTCAAATGACGAATCTGGGCTTGCATGTCGGCCTTGAGCTGCCGGCCTTCCCGCTCGCGCGACGCTTCGAGCTTGCTCAAAGCATTGGAAAGAGCGCCGAACAACCCTTGACGTTCCGCCGCGGCGTCGCCCTCGACCTCACGAACGCGAAACAGATCCGGCAAGGTCGAAAGCAGCGAAAGCTCCGGATCGCCGGCCAGCTTGAATTTCCGTTTTGCCTCTCGCATCGAGGCCAGGTATTGGCCGAGCAGCTCGGCGTCCATCTCCAGCTTGCGCGCCCGCCCTTTATCGGGATAGCGGCTGATAAAGAGTTCGATCCGGCCCCGGGAGATCTTTTCGCGAATCATTTTGCGAATCTCTTCTTCGAAGGATAGGTATTCCCGGGGCACCCTTAGCTGCAGATCCAGGTGGCGATGATTCAAGCTGCGCGCCTGGACGGAAATTTTCGTCCCGCGCACCAGACGGGACGCCTCGCCATAGCCGGTCATGCTCTTCATGGTAGTCCCTTCAAGTTGCGCTTGAGACTCTTCAGCGATACCGCCACGGTTCCAACCTCGTCGCCGACCAGACCCGCGGCCTGGTTGGCCATCACCGCGGCCTCTTCGTAACTCCCGCCGCACGCCAGCGCCAAGGCACAGACCGCCACTACCGTATCGCCCGCTCCCGTGACGTCGAACATATCCCGCGGCTGGGTGGGAAAATGCTTAACGCGGCCGCGCGGCAAAAAGAGACTCATGCCATCGGGCCCACGGGTAATCAACACCGCTTTGGCGCGCCACATACGCATCAACTTTTCCCCTGCCATCTTGAGGGTCGATTCGTCGCGAATCGCGATCCCCGACGCCTCGCTCGCCTCATCCTTGTTGGGCGTAATCAGCGTGGGCAGCCGGTAGCTCGCGTAATTTTCCCGTTTAGGATCAACGATGCAGGTGAGCTGTTTCGCGCTCGCCAACTGGGCGACCGCATCGAGCAGTTCCGCGTGGACGACGCCCTTGCCATAATCGGAAATGACGATGGCGTCGTAGCGCGAAGCGCTTCTCCAGAGCCACTGCCGCAGCCTGGCCAGCGTCGCCGCGCGGATCGAACCGAGATCTTCCCGGTCCAAGCGGACGATCTGTTGATGGCGCGGACTGGCGATGATCCGAGTTTTCTGAATGCTCCGGAAGGCGCGGTCGGAAAACACCCCGGCGCTGGACGCCTTAACCCGCCGAAGCTCGTGTAGGATTCTTTTGCCCGCCTCGTCCTTGCCGATGACGCCGCAGGCGGTCACCTTGCCGCCAAGAGTGCGGATATTGTGGATGACGTTGGCCGCGCCGCCGAGACGGGAGCTTTCCGATCTGACGCGCAGCACAGGCACCGGCGCTTCAGGGGAAATTCTTTCGACGTCCCCCCAGACGAAACGATCCAGCATCAGATCGCCCACCACCAGCAGATGAGCCTTCTTAAAATTTCCGACCAGTTCCAATAGGCTTTTCATTTGAGCTTTTCTAATCTTCCGGCGCTAAAAGGCAAAAAGAGTCTCCACCACGAAGGCACGATTTCACGAAGGTTTCGGACATTGATGTTTTAACACTTTTTAACTTCGTGCTCTTCGTGACCTTCGTGGTGAAGTGTTTTTTCTACTTTGGTTGCGGCTCAACCGCAGAGCGTTCATTGAATCTCATCATTCCTCAGGATTGCACCGGCGCCCCGATCAGCTCGTAATAATAGGCTTCGTTTTGCGCCGCCATGTTTTCCAACGAAAAACTCGCCCGCGCCCGGGCCGCGCCCTTCCTGCCCATTTCCCGCGCCAGAGACTTGTCATCCGCCAATCGTGCGATCGCTGCCACTAAGCCTTCGACGTTTTTCGGGGCGACGAGAAGTCCGGTTTCGCCATCGGCAACCAATTCCGGCAGCCCTCCGACGCGGCTGGCGATCACCGGCTTACCGGCCGCCATCGCCTCGAGCACCGCCACGCCCAAACCTTCATACAGCGACGGCAGAACAAAGATATCGATTTGCGATAAGAACGCCGGCGCGTCCGAAACGAAACCGCAGAACCTAACCTCATCTACCAGGCTCAATGCCTTGACCCGTTCATCCAACTCACGGCGCGCCGGCCCATCTCCCGCGATCAAATACCTGATCCTGTGACCGCGCCCTTTCAACCTGGCCGCGGCCTCGAGTAAATAGCGATGGCCCTTGCGCAATTCCAATGCCGCGACGATTCCCACCACGGCTTCGCCCTCGGTTACAGCCTCCGCAGCGGCGCAACGAACAAACCGCTCCGGATCGATACCGCTGTGAATCAATCGAATGCGGCCCGCCTCGACCCCCGCGTCAACCAAGAGTTCCAAGATGACGCGAGAAATAGCAACTACACCGTCGACTCTACGGTTGTAGAGATATCGCGTGTACCAACTTTTCGTTTCCGGATAGTCCATGCGCCGGGTGACGACATATTTCGGACACTGAGGCCCGCGCGGCAGCCAAAGCGAAAGACTATGCGCTCTCTTGGTGTGGAAATGAACGATATCGTATTTTTCGCTCCGAATGAGCCGCCGCAGAGCTGGGACCGGCCGCAAATCCAAGTCATTTCGAGCCACAAGTGAAAGTCTTTTTACGCCGAGCGGAGCAGTTTGTTCGAAAAGCCGCCCGCCCGGATGGGTTAAAAGATCGTTGCGATGACCCTTTTGACAAAGATAAGTGAGTAGTCCGAGAACCTGCGCCTCCCCCCCGCCCCAGTTCCTCTCGGGATCGATATGGAGAATTTTGAGAAGGCGGTTATGACTCCTTTCCCCCAACGTCGTCTTTCTCATCCAACTCGATTTCCCAGAGCTTAGCATACTTAAGAAAAACATAAACTGCGGCCGTCACGGCCACGTAGAAGCCAGCAAACCCCTCCATGAATCCGCGCTTGAGGACATAGGAGCGGAAAAAGCGGAACGCCGGCCGCAGCAAGGCGTCCGCAAGCCGCCACCGCCCCCCTCCTTTGCGCAGCTCCCGCGACGAGATCGAGGTAAAACGGTTGATTCGCTGCATGTGGTCATCGATGTTGCGGTAAGAAAAGTGATGCAGCGGATGTTTGAGCCGGCGCACTGCTCCATCGACCAGGATCTTCTCATGGGGATCGGCTCCGCCCCAGGCCGCTTTGTCGCGGCGGAACAATCGGACGTCATAATCAGGATACCAGCCGCCGCGCCACCACCAGCGCCCCAGATAGAAAACCAACCGGGGAACGGCATAACCCATGAAACGACCGTCATCGCCATTGAGTGCGCGCTGGATCTCGTCCCGTAATCCCGGCGTCACACGTTCATCCGAATCGACCAGCATCACCCACTGCTTGGTCGCTTGCGAATGGGCGAACGCCTTCTGGTCCCGGTATCCGGCCCAGGGCCGTTGTATGACTCGATCCGTGTATTGCCTAGAGATCTCCGCCGTGCGATCGGTGCTGAAAGAATCGACGACGACGATCTCATCGCACCAGCGCAGACTTTCGAGGCAATCCCGGATATTTTTCTCTTCGTTGAAACAAACCACGATAGCGGAAACCGTGGCCCGAGCGCCGGCGGTACTCAAAGGGGCATCCATTACCCCAGAAAATATGGGCAGACGGCGCAAAAATCAAACCGTCGCTTCAATCGCCTCGGCACAGGTGATATAAAACGAACACCGGCGCGAATTGAAATATCTCATATGAAAGAGCTTGAAGACGTTTACCCGTTGCCCGGCCTGTTGACGGCCGGCGAAGTCGACTGCCTTTACCGGCTCGGTCAAATCAATCATTGTAACGG
>JAUYJC010000407.1 GCA_030688735.1 Deltaproteobacteria bacterium | reverse complement strand
ACCATGCGGTTCTTCTCGGGTTGACCACTTTGGGATTCCCAACGACCATTGCGGCGTTGACTTGGGTCAAGGATGAAATTGAAAAGCGCTCGCCATCGAAACGACGCCGGCGGAAATAATTGCCGTTAGAGCCGGTGCTTGACGCGGTGCCCTCTCCAGATTCGGACAACACTGAAACTGACAAGCGGTTGGGTCGCTTTGAGCGCTACCTGACGCTGTGGGTCGCCGGTTGCATGGTGGCAGGCGTGGCGCTGGGCCTCTGCCTGCCCGGCTTGACGGATTCACTGAGGCGGCTGGAATTCGGCGCAGGCAGTCAGATCAATATACCCATCGCGGTGCTTATCTGGCTGATGATCACCCCGATGATGATGAAGGTAGACTTTGCCGCGGTGAAGAACGTCGGCAAGAAGCCCCGCGGCTTGATGGTGACGCTGTTCGTCAACTGGCTGGTGAAGCCCTTTTCCATGGCGCTGTTCGCGTGGATTTTCTTCCGACATATCTTTTCAGGATTGATTTCTCCCGCTGACGCGGATCAAACCTGACCGCCTCTTCCGATATCGTTTTCATAGCCGCCGGCCCAACTCGATGTCCTACTCGCGCACGCAGTAGTGTCTCCACACGGATACGGGGATGGGCCTTTGCTCCCGCTATTTGGGAGCACCCGAGGTTGTTCGTGCCGGGCTTAGCCTCCTACTCGTCATGGGTTCCCCTGTCACGCCAAAGTACTTCTGACGAAACTTCAAGGCGACATTGACAAGACTGATGAGTACCGGGACTTCTACCAATGGTCCGATTACAGCCGCAAAGGCCTGGCCGGAATTGATCCCGAAGACGGCCACAGTCACGGCGATAGCGAGTTCGAAATTATTGGAGGCGGCGGTGAACGAAAGGGTGGCGCTCTGAGCATAATTGGCCCCGACTTTCTTGCTCATATAAAACGACAGCAGAAACATGATCACGAAATAAATGAGCAACGGAATGGCAATTCGGACAACATCCAGTGGAATCTTCACGATGAATTCGCCCTTGAGCGAGAACATAACCACGATGGTGAATAGCAGGGCGATCAGCGTAATAGGACTGATCTTGGGAATGAATTTATCATGGTACCACTGCTTATCTTTTAACTTGATCAGAGTAAATCGGGTGATGACCCCAGCGATGAAAGGAATGCCCAAATAGATAAAAACACTCTCGGCAATTTGGCCAATCGTGATGTTCACCACCACCCCCGTGAGCCCGAGAAGCGGGGGTAGAACAGTGATGAAGATGAACGCGTAGAAAGAAAAGAAAAGAACTTGAAAGATCGAGTTAAAAGCTACCAAGCCTGCGCAGTATTCTGTGTCTCCCCTGGCTAAGTCATTCCAAACAATGACCATGGCGATACAGCGAGCCAACCCAATCATGATCAGCCCCACCATATATTCGGGATATCCTCTCAGAAACACGACGGCTAAAATGAACATGAGGATGGGACCTATGGTCCAGTTCTGAACCAGGGAGAGCCCGAGCACTTTGTAGTTTCGGAATACCTCGCCGAGTTCTTCATATTTCACCTTGGCCAACGGTGGATACATCATGAGGATCAGCCCGACGGCAATGGGGATGTTGGTCGTCCCAGATTGAAACTGATTCCAGAAGCCGACTACACCTGGGAAAAGATATCCCCACCCCACGCCGACAAACATTCCAAGAAAGATCCATAACGTCAGATAGCGATCGAGGAAAGAAAGTTTTTTACTGATCCGTTCTTCAGCCATCGTCATCCTCCTTTTTACTGATCCTCGTATTGTTCCGTTGTTTTACGAGTTGAAATAAAGCGCTTCCTTTACCGAAGCACATTCTATTTATCTCGGCACATCTTTGTTGATAATATCTCCCCGAGCGCCAAACATATCGGTAAAGTTGAATTTATAATCATTCAACCTCTTTATCTCCAGTAGCTCTTCGGGCGGAGCGGTCAGGAGTTTCAAGCTCAGGCTATCCCCCATTTTTTCAACCGTATCGATATCCTCCGCCGTTACAGGGTTTCCCTGCGCCCGTAAGCTCCGAATTCTGTTTTCAAGAACGACCTGGTTATCCGGAAAAACACCCGCCTTTAAATGCACATGGTAAGCCTCGCCAGTTGAAATTCTCTGAATGATGAATCCGCCAGCGATGGAGGCATCAATCCTCAAGGTTTTGAAATTGAGCCTGGCGCCGGTTAAAAACGCCGCCGCATCGGCCCAACAAGGCCCATTTTTTGAAACAACCTGGAGATCTGTTCGGTCAACCACACCATCCGGAAAAACTTTGTTCAATGTAGCCTTGATCTCCACAAAGGCAATCACGAGACCGTCACACATGTGGCCATGAATCCGTGCAATATCCTTCAAACCAATCTCTTTCGTTTGTAGGTTATAACGACCCAGAGCACTATCCGTATCCCTAACCACAATGGGCTTATTGTTAGGATCATATGCGGCCCACTCTGGATAGAACCAATCCGGGGCGTTATCACTTGCGCCGAGTGGTTTATACTCTTTGGTCATCTCAAAAGCTTCCTGATCCCTGGTTCCGTGAACCGAGGAGATATTTTCCGTATTTGTGAGTTGCGTCGCCCCACGCCTCGCTAGCGTTTACTTTCTTCTAGGAGATCGCTCACCCGTCGTGCGAGGTCGTCGCGCACGGCGCGAAAAACGCTGTCTACTTCCTCTTGTGTCCCCGTTGCTTTGGCCGGATCAGGGACGGGCCAGTGAAGCCGGTTGACGTGTGGAATCGCCGGACAGGTTTCATCCGCCTCGCCGCACACGGTAATCACCGCATCCATGGTCTGGGCGAGGTGCAGATCCAACTCTTTAGAAGTCTGCGCGGAAATGTCGATTCCCTTCTCCGCCATCACCTGCACCGCAACCGGGTGCACGTAGCCGGCCGGTTCGGTGCCCGCGCTGTAAGCCTCGACCCCGGCCGCTCGCGCAAACCCTTCCGCCATCTGGCTCCTGCAGGAGTTGCCGGAGCATACGAACAGGATTCTCACGCCGCTACCGTCGCTCTGCTCTGCCCGCTAGCACGCCGGCTGCTTTGCCTCGGGTCTCTAAATCTGCAACCTTCTGCCGCGCGTGTTTGCGGCTTAATGGCACAGCATCTTTGCGGCAGCACAGTGTGAAAATACTCGTTCCCGGGCGTGCCGCTGCAAGGCGCTTCTTGTTGAACATCGCGCGTAAACTTTTAAGCTGCTGTTCCAGCGCCTTGAGATTGATGCTGTAGAACATCCATTTGCCCACCTTTTTATCCGTGATGACACCCGTGTTTTTCAGCACAGTCAGATGAAATGAGACGTTGGATTGAGTCGTGGCGAGCATTTCCATGAGCTCGCACACGCAGGTCTCTCCACGCTCGACCAAGACGTTCAAAATCCGCAGCCGCGTCTCATCTCCCAACGCGCGGCTCACCGCCGCCAATGCCCGCAGCTCGCTCACCATTCCTCCTTTTCTCATTTGTAACCTTCCACATAAACACTGACCACATACCCTTCAAGAGATATATTGTCTCCCAAACCTTCCAAGATCGCCCTGCCGATCGGGTCCTTTGTGTTAGCATCAATACAGGCAGAAGAGCCTTTGATCGTAAGGCTTACATCCTTCAACATGGATGCTTCGACAATCTTTTTATATTCGTCGATGAGTATCGAACCGCCGACACAACCCACATACGCTTCCATGCTCTCGCGAATTTTCTCGGGAAGCTCTTTGAGCAGAGCGATATCAGAAATGGCTATTCTCCCGCCTGGTTTCAACACCCTATAAATCTCTTGGAAAACTCTCCCCTTGTCGGCCGACAGGTTAATAACACAGTTGCTGATGACCACATCAACCGAGTTGTCTCTCACGGGTAAATTTTCAATCTCGCCAGGCCTGAACTCAACATTTTCAAGTCCACTCTTTTGCGCATTGTTTCTTGCTTTTTCAATCATCTCGGGTGTCATATCGACGCCGATGGCTTTACCTTTTGGACCCACTTGCGTTGCAGCTAAAAAACAATCGAATCCAGCGCCTGAGCCCAGGTCCAGTACCACCTCGCCTTCCTTGAGGCTCGCCAAACCCGTTGGATTGCCGCAACTGAGAGCGAGATTGGCCTCATCCGGTATGACGGCTAAGTCTTCCTCTGAATAACCAATGGATTTGGCGAACTCTTTGGCATCGGGTCCACAAGTGCGGCACCCGCAGCCCGCCTGCCCTTGAGCAATCTTGCCGTAAGCCTCTCTCACGATTTTCCCGGTTGTAGTCTTGTCCATTAGCTTCTCCTGATTTTCCAACTAAGTTACTGCTTGATTCAATCACGACCTGATTCACTTCTTGTCGCGAAATCCTGGGACACATAACAACATATCAATACTCATTGATGGATGCTATCATGTCTCTCTAAAACTTGTATGTCAACAGAGAGTACCGACTTCAAAGGGCGGGATGACGTGACGCGTCTTTACGGGCAGAACTTGTCTGAAGAAGCAACAAAGGGGAAACTTTCGGCAGAGAGGGTGCGATCAAGCGGATTTTGGCAGAACTACCGGCGCTTCGTCGGGTTCAGCGATGGGGTTGGTATCGTCTTGTACTCTGGAGGGACTAACGCGGTCTCATCACGGCGTGAGTCGCGAGCGCTCACCTTATATCAATTTCGAATACGAGCGCCTCGCGGGATTTTTGGCAAAGAACCTTCACCTGCTCATAGAGGAATACTACCGCCGCCACCCGTGAGCGTGAAGCGCGGGCGCTCTTGGCGACATCAGCCGAACACAAGAGCGCCAGCCTGCACCTGATCACGTTGACCCCGGAGACCGCGGTCGGGTTGATTCTAATGATGTACCCGCCGCTGGCCAAAGTCCGCTACGAAGAATTGGGACGGGTATTTCGTAATTGGCGGGTCCTGGGGTTGTCACTTGTGCAGAACTGGCTAATCGGCCCCATGCTAATGTTTATCCTTGCGCTTCTCTTTCTTGGAAACTATCCGGATTATATGGTGGGACTGATTTTGGTGGGACTGGCCCGCTGTATAGCTATGGTCATTGTGTGGAACGAACTAGCCAACGGAGACACCGAGTACGCGGCTGGCCTGGTGGCGTTTAACAGTA
>JAUYJC010000366.1 GCA_030688735.1 Deltaproteobacteria bacterium | reverse complement strand
TTAAGCCATATTGACAAGATCGCGATGGAGCAAGCCAAAACCCGCGCACCGCAAAGCTAAGAGAGCTGTGTTATGGAAAATGCTTCGATACTCTGCGAACTCGGTGTCTGCGTGGTGAATTTTTCTTCACAACAAACTCGGAAGAGCCCAAAGTTAAAAATCTCGTAAAAGCGTACTCAATACGGCAGACTCGAAGGGGTCAGTTTCGAGGCGCGATGCTCAGGTGCTCCTGAAATCAAGAATCAATAGATGTGACCCTGAGCCTGACCCCTGAGCCTTTGACTATTCAACTTCAGATTTGACCCCTGCGCCCTAATTATCGCGTCAAGACGCCAAGCACGCAAAGTGACGGCCTATGGTTTGTCATTCCGAGCGAACGTGCGTTTTCCGCACCAAACCAGTGTGCAATTGAGCATTATTAACTTCCGTGGGACAACTCGCACACGTCTTGTTTCACTCGCCTGTGTGTTTTCGTTGGCCTTTCTGGCCGGTCGATGATAACGAAAGACTTTACAGCCCCAAGAGATCCCTCGCATTCTCCCCCAGCATCGCCTGCTTGCTCTCTTTATCGATGTCGAGCTTTCTAATGTTCTCGATGAAAGTCTTTATGTTCATGGGATCGCCGCGGAAATCCTGAGGATAGTCTGTCCCGAACACGAGCCGCTTTGGGCTGATCGCCGTCAAGGCGCATCGGACGGAACTCATTCCACCGTGATGTCCGGCAAGGTTGAAATAGAGTTTGTTGAGACATTGGTCGAAAGGCAGCCTGTTCCGCGAACCGCTTGGCCGTGTTCCTGGTGACCCGGTCGAACCAAACTGATATTCGATCCTTTCTTTCACGGCAGCGATACCGCCTCCTTTGTGGCTGATCACAAATTTGAGATCGCTGAAGTCATCAACAACACCACTCAAGATCAAACGAGCCGTCGCCACGATTAAATCCAGCTCTCTCCCGACGCTACGACCAAGATCATAGGGCGCATTGAGCATGCTGAAACCTTGTTGCAGGCCGCTCGGGTGGATAAAGATCGGCACCTTCAATGCGGACACCCTCTCATAAAACGGATAGAGTTCCTTGGCATCGGTCGAGAGACCGTTCACCTGGGATCGGATGACCACGCCCTTCAATCCGAGCGTCTCGATTGCCCTCTTCAACTCATCAAAAGCCTTTTCGCCGGCGAGAGGCGGCACAGAGGCCAAGGCGGCGAATCTTTTCGGATGCCTTCTCACGACTTCAGCCGCTCTGTCATCCCATACCCGGCACTCTTCGAGCGCCGTTTGTGTATCGTCACTCGTCACGGCCATCGAAAGCACGGCAACGTCGATCCCCACCGCATCCATGACTCTCAGGTGTTCTTCTACATCACAAAGCTCGGTGTTAAGATCGCCGCGAGGCTTGCCGTATTCATAAAGAGTCGATTTCTCCCCTATTTTACCCCCTTTCTTCAGCACCAACTCTTCGGGCAGGTAATGGTGTTCCCAGTCGATAATCATCCTGTTCTCTCCTTATGCCAGAACTCCGTTTATTTTCATGGGAAGCCAAAAGCAAAATGTGTTATAGAGTACCTGTTTTTGTTTTTGGGAGCATAGGAATGGAAAAGTCATGTGTCAAGACAAAATGAAACACTTCTGTAAACTCCTCCGAAACGTCGATCTCACCAAAGGACAGAAGGAGAATGCAGCATGATTGAACCTGAACAGATGAAAAGGCCGATAGTGCCCGTCAGAAAAGATTTGAAGACGCTGGCGGAGATTAAACAAGCCATGTTGACGGCTTGCAGAATCATGGACCATTTCGGGTTGATCCAGGGGTTTGGACACGTCACCTCGCGCATTCCCGGTACCAGTAATATTTTGGTCACACCCAAAAAAGCTCCGGGGCTGGCAAAGGAAGAAGATCTGGTGATTCTTGACATGGAGGGTAAGAGAGTTTCGGGGAGCGCAACGCCCCTCGGTGAGATAAACATGCATCTGGGAATCTACCGCAAACGGCCAGATGTCGGCGCGATTTGCCGCTTTCATTCGGAAATGGCTTCCGTCTTTGGCGCGCTAAATCGCAGCGTAAAGGTCGTTCATGCTTTCGGTTATGTCCTCGGCCCCGAAGTCAAAGTTCTTGATTCCTCTCATATCCGTCATACAGCGGAAGTAACCGACGAGATGGGTAGACTCATTGCCGAAAGCTGGGGAATCATCTTTCGCGGCAACGGAGCGGCGACATTCGGCGCTAATATCATCGATGCATGCGTGCGCGCCATGTTCTTTGAGGAGTCGGCCAGAATTCAATACAAGGCATCCCTGATCGGCACGCCTGTTTACTTGTCCGCAGCTGAGATCAATCAGAGAAATGAGACCTATTGGGACATGCCCGAATATGATGTCTACGGAAGGGCTTGGGAATATTTCAGCAGTAAGGTGTGAATGGCAATGCAGGCGCCTCATCTTATGGGTGCCGGCAAGAATTGAGTGGGATTTTCTATTTGCTCCGCACCGGCAGCGTGCTCTGCTCGTTGACGATCAATTGGAATACGTCGGGCCGAGCGTAATGACCCACGACGTCGAAATCCACTTTGCCCCGGACGATCTCTCCGAGATCGAGGTCGGCGAACAAGATTCCTTCTTGATCGTAAAGCGGGCCGGCGATCACTTCGCCGAGCGGCGAGACAATGGCGCTGCCGCCGCGGCATAACACGTCGGACTGCCCGCTAAAATCGATCATGTCCCGCAGGCCGGCAGGATACATCTCGCGCGTGACGAACTGATTGCAGCCGAGCACAAAGCAACGCCCTTCGCAGGCGATGTGCCGTAAGGTCGCCTGCCAGGTCTCCCGCCCGTCCGCCGTGGGCGCCAGATAGATTTCGACCCCTTTGCCGTAAATCGCCATGCGAGCCAACGGCATGTAGTTTTCCCAACAGATCAGACCGCCGATCTTGCCCAGTTCCGTGTCCAGCACCGTCAGGGTGCTGCCGTCCCCTTCTCCCCAAATCAAGCGCTCCGCGCCGGTCGGCTTGAGCTTGCGATGTTTGCCGGCGATCTGCCCATCCGGACCGAAGTAAAGCAGCGTACAGTAGAGCGTCCCGCCGCTGAACTGCCCATCCCGCTCGATGACGCCCATCGCCAGATGGACGCCGGTTTCACGAACGACGTTGCCCAACGCCTCGGTCGTGGCGCCGGGAATTTCTACGGCGCTCTCCCAAACCATTTGCCAGGTGCGCCGCCCTTCGAGAGTCCGGTTGCCCACGACCATGCCGAAGCTCAAGCCGCGGGGATAGGCGGGAATAAAGGCTTCGGGGAAAAGAACGAGTCGCGCTTTTTGCGCCGCCGCCTCGCGAATCAGCCGGCAGGCCTTTTCCACCGTCGCCTCACGATCGAAAAGAACCGGCGCCGCCTGCACGACTGCTACTTTGACGGAGGAAAGTTTCTGGTTCATTTTCTTGTCTCCAGCAGCCTACAGAGGCGGGCCAAGGCCGGGGATCGAGTCGAAGGGTCAACAAAATTATCCGCTGACCCGTTTCCGGCTTCTTTTTCACTGCGACTTTTTGAAGAAACCTCCTTTGTCGAGTTCCGCGACAAAACGCATGTCGAGAAAATCTTCCGGCTTCGCCTGTCTTGCCTTGGGGTCCTGTTCGCCCAGTTCGGCGAGAATGATTTCGAGCCCTTTCCTGCTCACATAGGGGACACTTTCCAGGTAGTCGCTAGACTCGGTATAGGTCGCTTCCAGGGTTTCCGGGTCTTTGATGCGGGCGTATTTTTGGATTGTCCTGAAAGCTACGGATTTATTCGTCTTGAAGAGATAAATCGCCTCCGCGTAAGAGCGAACCACGCGGCGAACGATTTCCTCGTTGTTGCGGATGTAAGAACGAGTCGAGACCAGGGTGATGGACGAATATTCCGGCCCGTCGCGGCCCAGATTCACCAGCTCGGAAAGCCCCGCTCGCCGGGCTCGGACATTGGTTGGCGGCGAAAGGGGGCCGGCATCAACCTGCCCCGCCATTAGTGCGGCAAGGATGTTAGGGACCTCCATCAAAGGAAGAATCTGGTAATCGCCCGGCTTGAGACCCCCTTGGTTGAGAGCGAAAAGCGCCGCGGTATGGGTGGAGGAGCCGATTCGGGTGATACCGATCTTTTTGCCCTTCAGATCACTCACTTTTTTAAACTCCGGCCGCGCCATCAAGGAAAAAACCAGGCGATTGCTGACGCCGGCGATCAGCGCGACATTGGCTCCCGTGAGGACCGCCTGAACTGTATTGCGGGCGTCTCCATAGGAAATAGCGATCTCACCGGCCAACATCGTTTGAATCGCTCTGGAACTCGATGGGATATGGATGAGTTCGACCTCGAGGCCGTTCTTTTTGAATATCCCCTCCTCCTGGGCGACCCAAAAACCACTCTGTGTTCCCGCCGTCGCAGACCAGTTGAGCCTGACCTTCATCTGTGCCCAGGCTACCGTCGAAGGAGCCACAAGCGCGAACAGAACCGCCGCAAGAAAGACGAAGAGATTCATAGCTTTTGAACGACCTATCATTTCTTCACCCCCTGTCAAAATTCCGAGAAAACCCTGGTTATTCTCACTTGGTGCATAGCTTTAGATTTACGCTCTCCTTATAGCACAAGTTCGGTCTTGACCGTTACGGCAAATGTCTCGGTCGCAGATAAGAGTCGGGTGGGGATCAACGCGTGAGGGTGACATCCAATACCGAAGTCACTTCGGTGTATTGAGGCTCTCGTCGCGCAGACGGGCGCGGAGCGCCGCGCTTGATCTCAAATCAGCTTCCCCGTTGGCGGCATTCAAGACCACGCCGTAATCCGCGGCCTTTTCCGGCGAGATGTAGCCTTCGCGCACGTCGTTGGCGACGAGTTCCGGGGCGCGCTCGAGAGGATCACCCCAGCCGCCGCCGCCGGCGGTAAGAAAAACGACGCGGTCTTGGTTGGAGACCGGATATCGGGTCCGCTTCTTCACGGAAACGGAACTTGAGTCGAGGTCTCTTTCGACACGGGCTTCACAGATGGTTCCCGGTTGCCCACCGAGAAGCCCCCACGGCGCGCACAGGGTGCGCTCCAGGTTGAAGTTGACCAGCGCGGGATAATCAGGCCGCACGGCAAGCTCGACGCCGAGGCCGCCGCGAAAGCGCCCCGCGCCGCCGCTGTCGCCGCGCAGCGAGAAATATTCAAAAAAAAGCGGATAGCGCGACTCCAAAAGCTCGATCGGCGTATTGCGCACGTCGCCCTGGCAAATAGAAACCGCTCCGCTTGGGCCATCGCCGGTCGGCCTGCCGCCCCAACCTCCGCCCATCATATTGAGGCAGACGAAGCGCCGTCCGCTCATCTCATCGTTGCCGTAGACGGCGAAGCCTCCCATCTCGCCCTTGTGCGCCGCGGGAATTTTGTCGGGCACCGCCGAGGCGAACGCGGCGAGCACGGTGTCGATCACGGTCGGGAGGGGAATGGACCAGAGCCCGAGAGCCGCTGGCGGCTGCGCGCTTAAGAATTTTCCCGGCGGCAAGATCACCTGGAGCGGTCGAAAGCAACCCTCATCGACCGGATGTGAAGGCAAAGTCAAAGCTTTGAAGGCGACGCGAGCGGCGGCGATTCCGCCCGAGGGTCCGCAGTTGATCGGTCCTTTGACCTGGTCCGCCACCTCGGAGAAATCCACGGTCATCTCCTCGCCGTGAACTCGAACCGCGACGCGCACCGGCACCGGCTTGGCCAGATCTTGGCCGTCGTTGTCGAGAAAAGATTCCGCCCGGTATTCGCCGTCGGGAATCGCCGCCACCGCCGCGCGGGCGAGTCGCTCCGACTGGTTCCACATTTCCTCGATGCAAGCGCGAATCATGTCGCTGCCGTAGCGCAGGAATAGCTCCGTCAATCGGCGCTCCCCGAGGCGGCAGGCCGCCAATTGCGCCCGCAAGTCCCCCAGGCAGGATTCCGGGAAGCGCACGTTGTCGGAAATGATCTGCCAGATGTTCTCGTCGAGCTTTCCGGCGCGGTAGACTTTTATGGAGCGCAGCTGCAGGCCTTCTTCGTAGATCTCCGTGGTCTCCACGGAGCCGAAACCGACGCGCCGTCCGCCGACATCGAGCCAGTGGGCCCGCACCGCTGGGAAAGCCACCAGCTCGTTATCGAGGAAGCAGGGAGTATAAACGACGATGTTGTTGAGATGCTGCCCGCACACGTAGGGCGCATTCATGATAATGGCATCGCCGGGCGCGAATCCCGCGAGGCCGAATTTATGGATGCCGTCCAGCACTGCAACGCCCATATCGGCGAGAAAGATCGGCAGCCCGCCGGAGTTCTGCGCAACCAGTTGTCCCTTGGGGTCAATGATGCCGACGCAGAAATCCTGCACCTCGAAGACCATCGGGTTGTACGCCGTCCTGCTGAGAACGGTTCCCATCTCGTTGGCGCAAGCGATCAGCGCGCCGCAGACAATTTCCAACGTGGCGGGATCGATCTTGGGTCGCAAGTTATTCCTCCTCTCGAGCAATCTCGATCACCAATTCGCCGGTCCGAGCCACCTCGACATGATCGTAGGGCAGCACCACCGTCGTCGAGGCGGGTTCTTCGATGATGGCAGGGCCGTCGAGCTTCGCGCCGGGCGAGAGATCCGCGCGGCGGCAAACGGGCGTATCGAGGAAACCGTGCCGTTCGCCCATGTAGACTTTGCGCTGCGGTTGAGCCGCCGCGGTTGGATGCGCGTCCAACCCGAAGTTTGCGTCGGCGGCGAAAGAGCTGGCCTTCTCAATGTCTCGATGCACCGTGACCCGCAGGCCGACCAATTCCAAAGCTTCTTCCGGCGCAGCATGGCCGTAAAGCAACTGGTGTAGTTCATGAAAACGCGCCCCGACGGGCTCTCGGTCCGCCCCGGTAAAGCTCGTGCCGGCGAGCGGCACCGCCACCGTATACTCCTGGCCGCGGTAGCGCAGATCGAGGCGGCAATCGATTGCAGACGCGGTCACGTTAGCATTTCCTCCATCACCGAGCGCGGCAAGCCCGGCATTCAACAACTCCGTCAGAGCCGACTGGATCTCTTCAGGCATGACGGTGGCGTAATCGCGCAGCATGGTTTGGACGTAATCCTGGCGCAGATCGCAAGCGAGCATGCCCCAGGCGGAAAATTGTCCCGGCAGGCGCGGGATGATCACCAGGGGAATTTTTAATTCGCGCGCGAGCGTGCAGCCGTGCAATGGGCCTGCGCCCCCTGAGGCGACCAGACAAAAATCTCGTGGGTCTTGTCCCCGCTCCACCGACACCGCGCGCAGCGCCAGCGCCATATGCGCATTGGCAATTCTGACGATCGCCACTGCCGCTTGATTGACGTCCATTTCCAGCGGCCCGGCGACATGCTTTTGCACCGCGGCCGTCGCTGCGGTCCGGTCGAGCCGCATTTCACCGCCGAGAAAAGATTCTTCAGCGAGGCGGCCAAGGATAAGATTAGCGTCGGTGACGGTCGGTTTAGTTCCACCAAGGCCATAACAGGCCGGACCGGGTAGCGCGCCGGAACTTACCGGACCTACCTTCAGTCCTCCCGCGCCGTCGAGCCAGGCGATGCTTCCTCCTCCCGAGCCGACCTCGACAATGTCCACCACCGGCAGCATCACCGGATGTCCGGTGTTGTAGCCGCCGATGTAATAGTGGTTGGAAATTTCCGCGTTGCCGTTGCGCGTAAGACTCACCTTCGCCGTGGTTCCGCCCATGTCGAAGGAGATTGCCTGCGGGTGGCCGAGAGCGGAAGCTACCTTCGCCGCGCCGATCACGCCGGCGACCGGGCCCGACTCCATCATACGCACGGGCATCTGGACGGCTGTCGGCAGTGACATGACGCCGCCGCCGGACTGCATCACGAGCACTTCTCCGCTGAAACCCTGCCGGCGCAAATGCTCTCGCAGCGAACCGAGATAGCGCGCCACCACCGGTCCGACGTAGGCGTTGACCGCCGTGGTCGAAGTGCGCTCGTACTCCCGGTATTCGCGCAGAACCCGATGCGACAAGGTCAGGTAAGCCTCTGGATAAACCGAGGCGATAATCTCGCCGAGCGCCTCTTCATGGGCCGGATTGGCGTAGCTGTGCAGCAGGCAAACGGCGATCGATTGAACGCCTGAGTTCTTCAGCTCCGCAACAACGGCCGTCGCCTCTGCGCGGTTCAAGGGCGTATGGATTTCTCCGCGCGCCGTCATGCGCTCGGTGACCTCGCGGCGCAAGCTGCGCGGCACCAGCGGCACCGGACGCTCGAAGAATAGATTATAGGCATCGGGCCGATTACTGCGGCCGATCTCGTAGACGTCGCGAAATCCCCTGGTGGTGATCAACGCCGTCTTGACGCCCTTGCGCTCGATGACGGTGTTGATGGCGATGGTGGAGCCATGAAGAAACAGGGCGGTGTCGCGAGGATCGGCTCCCGCTTTGGCGATGGCGTTCATGACGCCCTCGGAATGATCGAGAGGAGTGGTCAGGACTTTGGCGACGGCAACGCGGCCCAGTTCGTCTTGAGCGACTAAATCGGTGAAGGTCCCGCCGATATCGACTGCTACGCGGAGCATGGTGGTCTGGTTAATATCGGCTGGCGGTTGGAAAGAACGTGCACGTTGAGCTACCCATCTTCGCTTGGTTCACTTCTACTTTGGTTCCAGTCGTTCCACCGCGGCCTTCGGCCGCTACGTTCAATCGATCGTCCTGAGTAGCGCGCTCCTCGATACAGCGGCGCTGTACGCCGCTTACCCGGAGCGACCGGATTCCTGAGTAGGGCAAAGCCTGTAGCGAAGGAAGCGCATATCGAAGGGCTCGTTCCGTTCATCAAGTAAAGGGGGCTACCATCGAAGACCGCGACCTCGCCGGCGAGAATCACAAAACCCGGCAATCGGCTCGTCTTCAAAATTACGTCCGTGGCGCAATGCTCAAACATAACAATTATTGCAATCCTTCACCGCGCTCCTTAGTCCCTGCTTGTTCTACCCCTTGTTCCCAGGTTAATTCCGTCCCTCAACTTTTTTTCCCGCCGCCGGCGCGCTGGTCAGGGCCGGCGTCGGCGTAACCCGGCGTAACGACTGAATCGATGAAGTACCGACCGCCTTTGGCGACGATCTCGGCGCCGCGTTTGAGCGCCTTGGCCAACGCTTCGCTCGTCGAGACCGGCTCTTCGCTCTCAAAACCTTGGGCCCGCGCCATGGCGACCAGATCCACTCGGGGCTCGTCGATGCGCTGGCCGATCCAGCGATTTTGTGCCGGGCGGCTGCGCATTTGCGCGACGCGCTCCTGATGCATCTCGTCGTTGTAGTAAGAGCGGTTGTCGGCGACCACAATCATCACGGGAATATCAAAGTGAGACGCCGTCCATAACGCGCTCACGCCCATAAGATAGTCGCCGTCTCCGATGACGCCGATGGTTAGCCGGCCGGAATCCTTGAGCGCCAAGGCGGCGCCGATGGTATGCCCCGGTCCGGTGCCGACCGCGCCGCCGCCGTCGTTCCCCATGAACGAAAGCGGCCCGTCGAACTCATATGCCTCACCGGGCCAGCCAATCGGCAAGCGGGCAAACGTCACCGCGCGTTTCTTGGTAAACTCGCGCAGGGTCATCGCCATGTCCCATATCGACATCGGCTGGCCCCGGTTCGGCGCAGTCTTGCCGTTGAGCGCGTCGTTCCAATGCACGAGGCTTTTCATTTCGGGTCTTGCTTTTACTTTTGGCGTTTTCTTCGCGATCAGTTCGTCGAGCATCTGCGCGACGAATTGATCGGGCTCGGCGAAGATCGGAATATCCACCGCGGCAAGCGCCTGATGGTCCATGCTCCAGCCGTTGGTGCGAATACTGTCGACGGAACAATGCAGAATCGTCTTGTCCGCCGGATGCTGCGTTTGCGCCGCGCCGAGGCTCAGGCGAAATATCCCGGCGAGATCGAGCCAATCCAAGCTTATTATAAGGTCCGCATTCTTGATCAACGCGGTGGCGTCTTTGTTCGACCGCAGGCATGGCGCGGCGAAGTGGAACGGATGGGTAGTCGGAAAGGCCGACGGATCGTTGCTGCTGGTAAGCACGGCGGCGCCGATGGCCTCGGCAAAGCGCACGCGGCGGTCCCAGTCGGCCTGCTTGCGCGAAACGCGTCCCATAAGAATCAACGGGAACTTCGCTTTGTCGATCGCCTTCAGGGTTTTCACCAAAGACGCCTGTGGCACCGCAGCCGCCGGCGCCGGGGCGAAACGCGCCGGATCGGGAATCGCGATTTCTTCGCTGAGCGGCGCCTCCTGAAGACCGGCGTCGAGGCAGATGTAGACCGGCCCGTAAGGCGCGCTGCGCGTGATTTGATTGGCGCGCAGCACCGATTCCACCGCCGCCTGCGGCGAGGCCGGCTGATCGTCCCACTTGGTGTAATCACGAACGATGGCCGCTTGGTCCTTCGCCGTGTGGATCCAGTCGATCCACGGACGGCGCCGATGCGCGTCGACAGGTCCCGTCGCGCCGAAGATGATCATCGGCGTGCGATCGCACCAGGCGTTGAAGATCGGCATGCTCGCATGCATGAGACCGACGTTGGCGTGCAGCGCCACCGCCATCGGCTCTTCGGTTACCTTGCCGTAGCCGTCGGCGATGGATACCGCGTGCTCTTCATGCAGGCAGATGACCATCTGCGGATTGTCGTTGCCGAGATAATTGACGATGCTGTCGTGGAAGCCGCGATAGCTGGCGCCGGGCACCAGCGCGATATACTTGAGATTGAGCCTGCGGGTGACTGCGGCGACCACGTCGCTGCCCCATTTCATTTGCGGTTTTCCCAGATTCTGCGGCCGGTCGATGGGTGACTTCTTGGCGTGCCGATTATTCGTCTGGCCCGTTCTCCCGGCGGTTTCTGTTTTCACTGGTATCACCCCCAAATTTCATTGTGTGAGCGGACTCTAACAGCCTTCCGGCGCTGTTCCAACCGTTCAACCGCGGCCTTCGACCGCTCCGTTCAATTCCCCCTCCTTGCTCCTCCCGTTCATCCTGAGCCTGTCGAAGGACGCGGGGGAGGACAGAGGTGGGGGCTGGAACGGCTTGAACGATTGGAACGATTGGAACGTTTGGAACGCTTTTTAAGCCTTCGCGTACTTCCCGGTGAGCTGCGGGGTCTGTCCTTCCAGTCCCTTCTCCTGCCGTTGCAGCCGCGTCTCCCTGGCCCAGCTGCGCTTGAGATCATCGCGGATTTTCACATGCAGCCGCCCCAGCGGCTCGGTTTCCAGCTCGACGAGGTCGCCGTCCTGGAACGGACTCAGGCCGCGGTGATTGGTCCCCAGCGCTAGCCCTCAAGTAAGCGCTTAGCGGACAGATAAAAATTTGAAATAGATTTAGAACGGGAAAAGCCCTCTGAAATGAGGTATACGAAGAGTTACAAGACAGCAACGTAACCCCATAAGCGGAGGGCCTCCCAAGTGAAAGCATCTATCGCATTTGAGC
>JAUYJC010000333.1 GCA_030688735.1 Deltaproteobacteria bacterium | reverse complement strand
GGCACGCCGTCTCGCTGCCCAACCACGCGTCGAACTCCTGAAAGGTCCGAGGGTAATCAACCCCGGCGACGGGATGCCTTGGGCTTTCCATCCCTCAACGCTATCATTGGTGCCGACGTGTGTGAAGGGGATACCCATTTCAATCCATTTGGTTTGGCTGCCTTGAATCCGTCGATGCAAAGGAGGGCTCCCATGAAAAAGGTCCGGGACATCCTCGATGTCAAAGGATTAAGTGTCTGGTCCATCGGACCTGACGCGTCGGTATTTGCTGCGCTCAAGCTTATGGCTGAGAAAGACGTCGGCGCGCTCGTCGTATTGGACGGCGACAATTTAGTCGGCATCATTTCCGAGCGGGACTACGCTCGGAAAATCGCGCTCCTCGGCCGCGCCTCGCCGACGACACAGGTCAAAGAGATCATGACGACCGATGTCGTCTGCGTTGACCCGGAGCAGAGCGTGGATGAATGCATGGCCGTGGTGACGGAAAAACGGATTCGCCATTTGCCCGTCTTGGAAAACGGGAAATTGATCGGTCTAATTTCCATCGGCGATCTGGTAAAATCCATCATCACCGAGCAACAGTTTATTATCGAACAGCTCGAGCGTTATATTACAGGGTGAGGATTCACAGCCATTTTAAAATATTTCCCTGCGGCATAAATCTTTTCTCGATCGTGCGCTCTTTTCGACCTCCTGGTTTCACATTTTCTGAATCGGAGGCATTCGACCCGGACTGCGAGTTGGAGTCGTTGGCTATTCAGCCCGAAATCCGCAGTTGAACATGAGCGAGGGGCGAACCTGGAGCGGCGAAGACACCCAGGAGTGCTGTTTCAAAGTCTTTTCTGCCGCTTGGCAGAACGCCTTATTACTCTGACAAAAGTCGCACAGCAGCGAGATCTGTCCTGGCTCTGGGGTAGAAAAGCATTGTCTTCGTTGCGCAAGGTTTGCCCCTCGCTCACAGCGTCACTTTCCAATTGCGGAATCCGGGTTCAGTTACTGCCACATAGCGCGGCCCGGATCACTTTTTTAAATTTGCCGCAGGATTCCAAGAAAGGTGCTTGACAATCTATTAGGACGATGACATAAAAACTTTAGTTTAAATATGATTTACGCTTAAGTTTATTAACTTGCTAGACCAAATAGATTTAAAAATCCTTTTTATTCTGCAAAATAACGGCAGATCCCGGTTGGCTGATATAGCTGCAGAAGTCGAGCTTTCGACCCCGGCCGTGATGGAGAGAGTTAAAAAACTCGAGGCCAGCGGGGTTATCAAGGGGTACCATGCCCTTATCGAAGGCAAGAAGGTCGGGAAAGATATTGCGGCGTTTATCGGCGTATCCATTGGTCACCAACGAGACACCGAGGGATTCGCCGCGCAGATGCTCCAATACCCTGATGTGTTGGAGTGCCATCACGTGACGGGCGACGAGAGCTTTCTTCTCAAGGTGAAGTCGGCAAATACGGGGTCGCTGGAAAGGCTCCTCGGCGAGATTCGCTCCGTCGAGGGCGTCACGCGAACGGTCACGAAAGTCGTTTTGTCGACGGCTAAGGAAAGCCAAGTGCTGGAGTTAGATGCCGGGCTGGCGGGAAATTTTCATGGGAAGAAAAAATAACGTTGCGAGAGAAACTGTGGTTGACGAAAAATGTTTTTCTCGATATGGCGGATAAGTTCGCCGTTGCCTGATCGATGAACTCGACTCGTCGCGCCGCGGTTCCAAGTGAAAGAATTGGAAAACTAGAAGAAGGGTAGGAGCATGAGCAAGTCAAGTTTACCGCCAGCCAAACAGGGTCTCTACGATCCGCGTTTCGAGCATGATGCCTGCGGCGTCGGGTTCGTCGTCAACATCAAAGGGGAAAAATCCCATGAAATCGTCGAGCAGGCATTAACGGTCCTGCAAAACCTCGATCATCGGGGCGCATGCGGCTGCGAGGAGAACACCGGAGACGGGGCGGGCGTGTTACTGCAAATTCCCCACGCGTTCTTCAAGCACGCTTGCGAGGGGTTGGGCTTCAAGCTGCCCGATCCCGGCAAATACGGCGTGGGGATGATCTTTCTGCCGGATGACCGCAAACAGCGCCCGCAGTTTGAAAAGATCGTCAAGGAGATCATCGTCAGCGAAGGGCAAAAACTTCTCGGCTGGCGCAAGGTGCCCACCGACAACCTCTATCTCGGTGACACGGCGAAGTCCTCTGAGCCTTTCGTGCGCCAGGTTTTCATCGGACGCGGCCCGGGCATCAAGGACGACATGGCTTTCGAGCGCAAGCTCTATGTGATTCGCCGGCGCGCCGAAAATGCCATCCGCTACGCCGGACTGCCTGGCGGCGATTATTTCTACGTCTCCAGCATGTCGCACCGGACCATCATTTATAAAGGCATGCTGACGCCCAGGCAGGTGGCGACATTTTATCCCGACCTTTCCGACCCTGAAGTCGAAACCGCCATCGCGGTGGTGCACTCGCGTTTCAGCACGAATACGTTTCCGAGCTGGGGCCGGGCGCACCCGTACCGCTACTTGATCCACAACGGCGAGATCAACACCCTGCGCGGCAACGAAAACTGGATGCATGCCCGCCAGGGCATGCTGGCCTCGGAGCTTTTCGGGGACGATCTAAAGAAACTCATTCCGATCATCCAGGACGACGGCAGCGATTCGGCGAAGTTCGACAACTGCCTCGAGTTTCTCGCGTTGAGCGGCCGCTCGTTGCCGCACGCGGTCATGATGATGATTCCCGAGCCCTGGGAAAATCACGAAAGCATGGATGCCGACAAGCGGGCTTTCTACGAATACCACAGCTGTTTGATGGAGCCCTGGGACGGCCCGGCATCCATCGCCTTCACCGACGGTACGGTGGTCGGCGCCGTGCTCGACCGCAACGGGCTACGCCCGTCGCGCTATTACGTGACCAAGGATGATCTGGTGATTATGGCTTCGGAGGTCGGCGTGCTCGACGTGCCGCCGGGGCGGGTGCTGGAAAAGCGCCGCTTACAGCCGGGCAGAATGTTTCTCGTCGACACCAGCGAAGGGCGCATCATCAGCGACGAAGAGATCAAGGAGCAAATGGCCATAGCTCACCCGTATGCTAAGTGGCTGAAGGACAACGTCGTCTATTTCGACGAGCTGCCCGAGGTCAGCGACCCGGAGCCTCCGGCGAACCACCAGGCCACGCTTAAACGCTTGCAGGCCTTCGGTTACAATTTTGAGGATCTGCGCGTCAACATCGGACCGATGGCGCAAAATAACATCCAACCCGTGGGTTCAATGGGGACGGACACGCCGCTGGCGGTGCTGTCGGACAAACCGCAGTTGCTCTACAACTATTTCAAGCAGCTTTTCGCCCAGGTGACCAATCCGCCCATCGATCCGATTCGCGAAGAACTGATCACCTCGACGACGTTGATTCTGGGATCGGAAGGCAATCTGGTCGAGCCGAAACCGGAAAGCTGCCACCAGTTGAGGCTCCACGATCCGATCCTGAAAAACTCGGACATGGAAAAGCTGCGCAAGATCGATCAGCCGGGGATCAAGTCGATCACGCTGCCGATCCTCTTCAACCCGAGTGAAGGCAATGCGGGCCTGGAACGGGCGCTGGAGGAGTTGTCCAATGCGGCGGATCAAGCCATCGCCAACGGCACGACGATTCTGATCTTGTCGGACAAAGGGGTCGACCGCACCCATGCGCCGATTCCCGCGTTGTTGGCCTCATCCGGGTTGCATCATCATTTGATCCGCTCCGGCACGCGCACTCGCGTAGGGCTGGTGCTCGAATCCGGCGAGCCCAGGGAAGTGCATCATTTCTGCCTCCTGCTCGGCTACGGCGTCCAGGCGATCAATCCCTATCTCGCCTACGAGTGCCTGAATGACATGATTCATGAGGGGATGCTGAAAGACATCACCTACCACGACGCCGTGAAAGGCTACAACAAGGCGGTCTACAAGGGCGTCGTCAAAGTGATGGCCAAGATGGGCATCTCGACGATCAAGTCCTACTGCGGCGCGCAGATTTTTGAAGCCGTAGGATTGGGCCACGAGCTGATCGACAAGTATTTCAGCTGGACTCCGTCGCGCGTCGGCGGCATCGGCTTGGCGGAGATCGCCCGCGAGGCGCAGCAGCAACACGCCAGGACGTTCCCGACCTATCCGCTGAACGGCCACACGCTGGAAGTCTACGGCCAGTACCAGTACCGCAAGGACGGCGAGCTGCATCTGTTCAATCCGCAGACGATTCACCTGCTGCAGAAGGCCTGCCGCAACAATGACTACCGGACCTTTAAGGAATACACCCGGCTAATCGACGATCAGTCGGAGCGGATGGCGACCCTGCGCGGGTTGATGAAACTCAAACTCGCCCAGAAGCCGATTCCCATCGAGGAAGTCGAACCGGTGGAGGAGATTGTCAAGCGCTTCAAGACTGGCGCCATGTCCTACGGCTCCATCAGCAAGGAGGCCCACGAAGCGCTCGCCATCGCCATGAACCGCATCGGCGGCAGGAGCAACACGGGAGAGGGCGGCGAAGATCCGGCGCGTTATGTTCTTGAACCGAACGGTGATTCGAAGAACAGCGCGATCAAGCAAGTCGCCTCGGGCCGCTTCGGCGTGACAAGCTACTACCTCACTCAGGCAAAAGAGCTGCAGATCAAAATGGCGCAGGGTGCCAAGCCCGGCGAGGGCGGCGAGCTGCCAGGGCGAAAAGTTTATCCGTGGATCGCCAAGGTGCGCCACTCAACGCCCGGGGTCGGTTTGATTTCGCCGCCGCCGCACCATGACATCTATTCGATTGAAGACCTGGCGCAGCTGATCCACGATCTCAAGAACGCCAATCATCAGGCGCGCATCAGCGTGAAGCTGGTCTCTGAAATCGGTGTCGGCACCATCGCCGCGGGCGTGGCCAAGGGCCACGCGGACGTGGTTTTGATCAGCGGCCACGACGGCGGCACCGGCGCCTCGCCCCAGACCAGCATCAAGCACGCGGGATTACCCTGGGAGTTGGGTCTCGCGGAAACGCACCAGACCCTGGTGCTCAACAATCTGCGCAGCCGCATCGCCGTGGAAACCGACGGCCAGTTAAAGACCGGGCGCGACGTGATCATCGCCGCGCTGCTCGGCGCCGAGGAGTTCGGCTTCGCCACCACCGCATTGGTGACGCTAGGCTGCATCATGATGCGCGTTTGCCATCTCGACACTTGCCCGGTGGGCGTGGCGACGCAAAATCCGGAGCTGCGCAAAAAATTCGCCGGCGATCCCGCTCACGTCGTCAACTTCATGCACTTCATCGCTCAGGAAATGCGCGAGTACATGGCGGAGCTCGGCTTTCGCACGGTCAACGAAATGGTCGGGCGCACCGACCGGCTCGAAGTTCTTCGCGCCGTGGAGCACTGGAAGGCCAAGGGTCTGGATTACGCAGCCATTCTTTACCAGCCCAAGGTGCCGGCGAGCGTCGGACGCTACTGCCAGATCCCGCAAAATCACGGGCTGGAGAACGCCCTCGATAATCAGGTGTTGCTCGATTTGGCGCAGCCGGCCCTGGAGAATCGCGAGAAAGTCAAAGCAAAATTGGACATTCGCAACACCAATCGTGTCGTCGGCACGATCCTCGGCAGCGAAGTGACGCGCCGGTACGGGCCGCAGGGGTTGCCGGAAGACACGATTCACTTCCATTTCCAGGGATCGGCGGGCCAGAGCTTCGCCGCCTTCGTGCCGCCTGGAATGACCCTTGAGCTTGAAGGCGACGCCAACGATTATTTTGGCAAAGGTCTCTCCGGCGGGAAGGTGATTCTGTATCCGCCCGAGGGCTCTACCTTCGTGCCTCGGGAAAACATCATCGTCGGCAACGTGGCGTTTTACGGCGCCACCGGTGGCGAGGCTTATATCCGCGGCATGGCCGGTGAACGCTTTGGCGTGCGCAACAGCGGCGTGCGCGCGGTCATCGAAGGAGTAGGCGATCACGGTTGCGAATACATGACCGGCGGGCGCGTGGTGGTGATCGGAAAGACCGGGCGCAACTTCGCCGCCGGCATGTCGGGCGGCATCGCCTACGTCCTGGATGAAGACGGCACGTTCAAGAATCGTTGCAACTTGGAAACCGTCGGCCTCGAACGGCTCGACGAGCGCGACATGCAGGAAGTCGAAGAGCTGCTCAAGCGCCACGCGGTCTACACGCGCAGCGCCCGGGCCTGGCAGATCCTGGCGCTATGGGAGGAGAACGCTCCCAAGTTCGTCAAGGTGATGCCGCGGGATTACCGCCGTGTGCTCGAGGCGTTGCAAGAGGCCGAGGCCAAAGGGCTGGTCGGTGACGATGCCCTTATGGCGGCCTTCCAGGCCAACATGAACGATGCGGCGCGGGTGAGCGGCAATTAAAATAGGCTGCCGATAAAAGTCCATCTGCTGCGTTGCGTTCCGGGCCGTTCGCCTAGACGTACTACCGATGTACGCCTGCGCTCACGGAACCCTCGCGCGCCTTGCATCTGGGACCTTTCGCAGCAGCCTGAAGAGAAAAAATATTTAAGTAGACGGGGCGACTCAATCGCCATCACCCCGCTTTTAGAAAGAATTTTTTATTCCAGCAAGAGAGCTAACAAACAATGGGTAAACCAACAGGATTCATGGAATACGAGCGCGAGCTTCCGGCGGACCGATCGCCCTTGGACCGGGTGAAGGACTGGCAGGAGTTTCACGAGCACTTCTCAGAAGCTAAATTGCAGCAGCAAGGGGCGCGCTGTATGGACTGCGGCATTCCCTTCTGCCACACGGGCCAGATCATCGGCGGGATGGCGTCCGGTTGTCCGATCAATAACTTGATTCCGGAATGGAACGATCTGGTCTATCGCGGCCTGTGGAAGGAAGCGCTGGAGCGACTGCACAAGACCAACAATTTTCCTGAATTCACCGGACGGGTCTGCCCCGCGCCCTGCGAGGGTTCCTGCGTGCTCGGTCTCAACGAGCTGCCGGTGACGATCAAGAACATCGAGTGCGCGACCATCGACAATGGTTTTGCGCAAGGTTGGGTGACGGCCGAGCCGCCGCAAAAGCGCACGGGGAAAAAAGTCGCCGTCATCGGTTCGGGGCCTTCGGGGCTCGCCTGCGCCGCGCAGTTAAACCGCGCCGGCCATCTGGTGACGGTTTACGAGCGCGCCGACCGCATCGGCGGCCTGCTCATGTACGGCATCCCGAACATGAAGCTCGACAAGCGGATCGTCCAGCGACGCATCGATCTGTTGGCCGCCGAGGGAGTGAAATTCATCACCAACGCCGACATCGGCGACAGTATTCCGGCGAACAAACTAAAAGACGAGTTCGACGCCATCGTCATCTGCACCGGCGCCACCAAGGCGCGCGACATGCCGATACCCGGGCGTGAGCTCAACGGCATCTACCCGGCCATGGAGTTTCTCCGCGCCAATACCAAGAGTCTGCTCGATTCTAATCACGCCGACGGCAATTACATTTCGGCCAAGAATAAACATGTGATCGTCGTCGGCGGCGGCGATACCGGCACCGACTGCGTCGGCACCGCGATGCGTCACGGTTGCAGGAGTTTGACGCAGATCGAAATTCTGCCGCGTCCCCCCGATACAAGGCAGCCCGACAATCCATGGCCTGAGTGGCCCAAGGTTTACAAGCTCGACTACGGGCAGGAAGAAGTAGCCGCGAAGTTCGGCGCCGATCCGCGGATTTATCTCACCACAGGTGAAAAATTCGTGGGGGATGACAAGGGCAACGTGAAAGAGTTCCACTTATACGAGGTCGAGTGGACGAAGAATGAGCAGGGCGCTTTCATTCCGAAGAGAATGGCTGGGACGGATAAGGTCCTCAAGGCCGATCTCGTTTTACTCGCCATGGGTTTCTTGGGTCCGGAAGATACCGCGCTCGGTCAGCTCGGAGTCGAGCGCGATACGCGCTCCAACGCCAAGGCGGAACATGGGCAGTTCACCACCAATGTTCCCGGCATCTTCGCCGCCGGCGATTGCCGGCGCGGCCAGAGCCTGGTGGTCTGGGCGATCAACGAAGGACGCGGCGTAGCGCGGGAATGCGACCGCTACCTCATGGGCGAAACCATCTTGCCATAGCGCCCGCGCGGAAGACCGTCGCGTTCGATGAGCCGTGCAGAAGCGGAACTGAGCAACAAGGGTCAAAACTCAGCGATCGAAACCGCGCCAGGGGTCCATAGGCTTGAAAGAGCCGCGTTGACCGTAATAGTCTTGCTGAATCTTGTAGAGCGCCAACATGGAATATTTTTCAGAGTGAAACTCGCCTTGCTCGTCGTAATATTCGACCGTGACGCTGTCCATGTCGTCGATGATTTTGCTCAGACGCCCGCTTTTGGCTTCGACGATTCTCCCAATCATCCGTAATTTCTCCGCCATCCCCGAGATCTCGGGCGGCTTATCCGGGCCCCTTCTCCGGGCGGCGCCGGTCTCATCGAGACGGGTCACGTCTTCGGGAGTGTATTTGCGTTCGAACGGGAGGAGTAGCGGTGCCGACTGTTGCGGCTCCCGCTGTCCGACCTTTTTCTGGAGCCTTTGCCAGACACTAGGGTTGGCGTTCTCCGCTACTGGGGATTGCGGCGCGCTTGTTTGGCCGCGGACGATATAATCATTATCCACGACCTCCAGCTCCAAAGAATGCGGCACGAGCTTAGCCAGGTCCTGCCCGATCGCGCGCAGCGCTCTGGCGTAGTCGAGGACTTCTGTCTGAAGTTTTATCTTCATCGGCCGAAAAACCTTCGTAGTTATGAATCGGCTGAAAATTCACTGCCTTTAACCCGGATTCCGCGTTTGAAAGTTAAGGACGGAGCGAGGGGCGAACCTGGAGCGGCGAAGACACTCAGGGGTGCTGTTTCAAAGTCTTTTCTGCCGCTTGGCACAACGCCTTATTACTCTGACGAAATTCGCACAGCAGCGAGAGCTGTCCTAAGCTCAGGGGTAGAAAAGCCTTGTCTTCGTTGCGCAAGGTTTGCCCCTCGCTCACAGCGTCACTTTCCTACTGCGGAATCCGGGTTTAGTTTAATCGTGGTGGAGCGGAAATTTTTCGCCCACAAGCATTCTCAGCTTGCCTTGACAAGCGTTTATCGGATCGGCTACTGCTAAAAATAAAGATCACAATCACTGTGGCCACGATCACAGGTTTGCCTGGATTGTGCGTATCGGCTTGATAGGCATTGGATTCGGAGTCCAATTCATTAAACCACAGGAATGGCGGCGGAGCCGGACTGATTCCGAGCTCGGTCGAATAAACATTCGCCGTGCTTAAAGGAGCCTTCATGGCAATTCCAGAACTGAAAAAAACCTCGAACGCCTGCGACTTGCGCGATTGGCTGAAGGACGTAAAGAGGTTGGAGCAACTCGAATCCATTTCCGGCGCCCATTGGGACCTAGAGATCGGCGCGCTGACCGAGATCATCCTTGAACGAATCTCGACGCCTCCCGCAGTGTTGTTCGATAAGGTTCCGGGCTTCGATCCCCAACGCCGCGTCCTCGCTAATATGCTCGAGAGCCTGGAGCGCACCGCGCTAACACTGAACCTGCCCACGGATATAAAGACGATCCCCTTGATCGACGCGTTGCGCGCGCGCCTGCGCAGCCTTCAGCCGATCAAGCCAAAGATCGTTGCCACGGGACCGTTGATGGAAAACATCGAGCGCGACGATCAGGTGGATCTGATGAAATTTCCGGTGCCGCTCTGGCACGAAGGCGACGGCGGCCGCTATCTGGGAACCGGCCATCTGGTGGTGACTCGCGACCCGGAGACGGGCTTAGAAAACGTCGGGTGTTACCGTGTGATGCTCCAGGACAAGGACAAGGTTGGACTCTATATCTCGCCGGGGAAGCACGGCAAGATTCATTACGAAAAGGCGATGCGCGCGGGGAAGCCGCTCCCCGTGGCGATGGTTTTTGGCCAACATCCGCTGCTGTTCATCGCGGCATCCCAGGCAGTTCCCATCGGCGTCAACGAGTATGACTGGACCGGCGGGCTTCTCGGCCAGCCGATCGAAGTCTTGGAATTGCCTCTGACCAAGCTGCATGTCCCCGCCACGGCGGAGATCGCCATCGAGGGTGAAATCATGCCCGGCGAGACCCTTCCCGAAGGTCCCTTCGGCGAGTGGCCGGGCTATTACGCAAGCGCGCAGCGGGCCGAGCCATTCGTTCGGGTCCAGGCGCTTTACTATCGCAACGATCCGATTATCTGCGGCGCGGCGCCGTTCAAGCCGACGATTCACGGCATGTATCGGTCATGTTTGCGCGCGGCTATGGTTTGGAACGGCATGGAGCAGGCCGGCGTGCCGGATATTCGTGGAGTGTACCTGCCGCCGCCGGCGCAGCGCTTCATGATCGTCGTGTCGATCAAACAACGATACCCCGGCCACGCGAAACAAGCCGCGCTGGTCGCTTGTCAGTGCCAAGCCGGCGCCTACTTGGGGCGATACGTGGTGGTTGTGGACGAGGACATCGACATCACCGATTTGAACGAAGTAGTTTGGGCCATGGCCACTCGTTCCGATCCGGCCACTTCGGTGGATATTTTGCGCCGCACCTGGAGCGGTCCACTCGATCCGATCATTCAACCGGGCCAGAAAGGCCACAACTCGCGCATGATCATCGAAGCCGTGCGGCCTTACGAGTGGCGCGATCGTTTTCCAGCCATTAGTGCGATCAGCGATGAGACGCGCGAGAGATTCTCTAGAAAATGGGAGAAACAGCTGGCTGGCGTCCAGGTACGCCATAGCCGGTCGAGATTCGACCAAGAGTAAATCGGCTTCCGCTCAGCTGATAGTGTTTCTGCTGTCCGCTTCATTCCGGCGTCATCCGGTGTCTCAGCAATTCGTGACACCCTGCGCGCTTTACTTTAACCCGGATTCGGCAGTTGAAGTTACAATCTATACCGAGCGAGGAGTGAGACTGGAGTAGCGAAGGCACCGAGCTCCGCAGTATCAAAGTCGTTTTACGTGCTTGGCAATCTGTTGTCAGCGGGTTACGGACGCCACTTTGAGCACCGGTGATCTCAAAACTCTTAGAGGCAGAACTCCATTTCCGCCAAAGGCGGATCAGCCTCAGGTTAAGCCTTCGTTACGGCCCGCCGCCCGAAGGCTTTGGGCCGCAGGGCGGAAGGCTCGCACCTCGCTCAGTGCCTTAACTTTCTAACGTGGAATCCGGGTTCAGTTAAATTGGCAGGTTCCCTTCCCCTGCCGGAAATTTGTCAAAGTTGGTCAATTTCGTCCAGGATGGGCGGTTCGCCGGGCTTTGATGTGCTTGACGAAACTTCTCCGCCGAGAAAGGGAATTATTCGGAATTATAAAGCCTTACGAATCATTGGACTCCTCTCCGGGCTCATTGGCACAATATCTGCTCAGACTGAGTGCGGGGACAAGTGTAACCGCAATCTGAAACATAGGAAGGGGAAAACAGATGGAAGAGATAATGACACCGTCGGAGGTGGCGGCCCTATTGAAAATCCATCTCAAGACCGTTTACAAGCTGGCCGAACGGGGCGCCATTCCGGGAAACAGGATCGGGCGCAGTTGGCGATTCAGTCGCCATGACGTGCTCGAACTGGTTTCCAGTAAGTCGATGGGCAACTCCGACAACGGAGACGGTAGCTCAAAAGACGCAATGCCGACAGGAAAGTAACCTTTCGTGTGGGTTCCTCGTAGGCGATGGAACAGAAACCGACAGAACATCTGCGCGAGCTAATGCAACAGCAGGGCAAAGTGACTGAAAAATTCGCCAGTCTAGAATCCGCGCTCAATGCCATCAGGGAAAATCTTTCCGCAGCGTCATCACCGCAAGGCATGAACAACACGGTGCCGCAGGTTGGCATGACAGAGAACTCGGTGAATGAAGAACAAATCTACGACAGGCTCTTTCGGGCGCTGCAGGATATGAAGGCGCAAATCGAAGAGCGAATACGACCGGTCGCGGAGCAGGTGGTGCAAGCGGAGGTAGAGCGGTTGCGAGATTTGTCGCAGCGGCAAAAGAACGCGTTGGAAGAGTGCCTGACACAGATCGACCGGAGCATTCTCGGTTGCCGCACTCATGTGAGCGCGTACCGCGAGAGGCGCTCCGATCTCGTGGCCGTCAATCAACAGCTCACCAAACTGGGCGCCGAACCCATGCCGTTTCCCGAAGAGGTCTCGGCGGCCGATTTTGAAGACATCATCAAGGCGCGCGTGGCGGGACTACAGTCGGAGGGTAAAATCTAATTCGGAATGAGTTCCCGCCAGCGATGATCGAAAACCATCGCTCCCACGGAATGATCGAAGCGCGGACATTGCCCATCGCTTCACCACCACCTTATAAAGATTTGTTCAAGCCGCTCTGCGGTTCCAGGCGGCATCAAGACGAAACATTAGCCTTCAGCCTCCTTTCAATTATAGCTCTCCGCTTTTGAGACCCAAGGCTAAATGCACCAAGAGAGCCGAGGCTCCCAAAGTGCGCGTCCGGCTTTTCTTCACAGTCTGGCCAGTAAGGGTTGGGGAAGCTATCGCGATTGCAGTACCTGGCCACCCAAGTTCGTTACCTTCTCGATTCTGATGACAACCGCCGAGCCTTTGCGCTCGGGGTCCTTCTCCAGCTCCGCCGGCACAGTGCGCGCCATCACCTGATCCCTGACCGCGCCGCTGTCATGAACCGTGGCGACGCCGTGAAAACGCCAGTTGACCTTTGTCTTGGTATCGCGAAACAGCACGATCACCTTCGGGTTCGCCGTGATGTTTTTCAAATGCTGTCGCCGGGTGCGCTCCCAGTACGCCAGAGACTCGTCATCGAAGACCATCATGCTTCCCTTAAAACCAATATCCGGCTCGCCGTCCGGCGAAGCCGTCGCGAGAATACAAGGACAGCCGTTTGCCAAGGCCGGGTTGATCAAATCCCGCATCTCATCGATTAGTTTAATCATAGGCCGGATCGTAGAAAAGGCTGGCTTGAATGTCAACAGTCAGGATGGCTAAATCATTGGAAATCGCGGCGATTATTTCGCTTTCCTTGAGGCTTCTCAGGCGATTTTAAAGTCCGATAGTGGTTCATTCACGATCGGAGCGCACCTTTGGCGCCAAGAGGGATTCCTCGCTTCGCTCGGAATGACGCTAGGCAATTTGTCATCCCGAACCCTTCGACTAAGACTCTCAGAGCGGGCTCCGCGGGTGATCTTGGTCAAAATAAACCGCCGGCAATGTCGGTAGCGACCGCAAACCCGCTCCTATGGTCGAACTTTGGTTGCACCCGCCCCCGACGCTTTCAACTCCCCTGCACATCTCGTTGAACCCAGGAAAAATTAGTGGTACAGCCAAACACTATGGCGAAGCACCGCGTTACCGTCGACACCGGAGGAACCTTTTCCGATTTCGTTTTTTTCAACGAAGAGACCGGCGAGATCGCCATCACCAAAGTCCCGTCGATCCCGAAGGAGCCTTTCCAGGCGGTCATGAACGGAGTCAAGGAACTCATCGACCGGGGCGTGGCGGCAAAAGACATTTCATTTTTCTCCCACGGCACGACGGTGGGAACCAACGCGTTGCTCGAAGAAAAAGGCGCCAGGACCGGCCTGCTCGTTACCCAGGGCTTTCGCGGCATCTACGAAGTGATGGAGCAAACCCGCGGCTATGGTCCCGCGACCTACGATCTCTTCTTCGAAAAGCCGCGCCTGTTGGCGCCGCCCTATTACACCGAGGAGATTCCCGAGCGCGTCGATTTCCGCGGCAACGCGCTGAAGCCAATCGACGTGGAAGCCGCGCGGGAGGCGATCAAGCGGCTCAAAAAAAAGGGCGTGGAATCGGTCGCCGTCTGTTTTCTCTTCTCGTTTCTCAATCCCGACCACGAATTGAAAATCAAAGAACTGTTCGCCCACGAGTTTCCCGAAGCGCGCCTGTCGCTCTCCTATGAAGTCCTGCCGCAGATCCGAGAGTTTTACCGGCTCAGCACGACGGTGATCAACGCTTATATCCAGCCGGTGATGGCGAGCTACTTGAGCCGCCTCGAAAGCCGCATGCGCGAACTGGGCGTCACGACGCCGAAGCTCTACATCATGCAGTCCAACGGCGGCGTCTCGACGTTTAAAGGCTCGGCGGAAAAACCGGTGGCGACGGTGTTGTCCGGACCCGCCGGCGGCGTGATCGCGTCGATGGGCACCTGCGAACGCGTCGGCATCAACAACATCATCACCTTCGACATGGGCGGCACGAGTTGCGACGTCGCGCTGATCCATCAGGGCAATCCGGTGATTACGACGCAAGGAAAAATCAACCTACGGCCGATCAGCCTGCCGATGCTCGACATCCACACGGTAAGCGCCGGCGGCGGCACCATCGCGCGCCTCGACGCCGTGGGCGGCCTGCAGGTCGGTCCCGACAGCGCCGGGGCCGATCCGGGGCCGGTCAGTTACGACCGCGGCGGCCAGGAGATCACCGTCACCGACGCGAACATCGTCACCGGTGTCTTGGACCCTGATCAATTCCTCGGCGGCAGGATGAAACTGAACAAGGCCAAGGCCGAGCGCTTGCTGGAAGAAAAAATCGCCAAGCCACTCAAGTTGAACCTGCTCGAAGCCGCCGACGGCGTGATCAAGATCATCAACGTCAAGATGGAAGAAGCGATCAAGGCGGTTTCCTCGGCGCGCGGCTACGACATCCGCGATTTCACTCTGGTCGCCTTCGGTGGCGGCGGCCCCATGCACGCGGGACGAATGGCGCTCGACCTCGGCATTCCCTCGGTGCTGGTGCCGCTCACGCCAGGCGTGCACTCGGCGCTGGGCTTACTCATGTCCGACGTCAAGCATGACTACGTGCGCTCGAAGCTCGTCGGCCTGGAAGACCTCGATCTCGCCGAGATCAACCAGTTATACGGCCAACTGATCGACCGCGCCAAAGCCGATCTGCGCAGCGAAGGATTTAGCGACGAGGAAATCAAAATCGATCCCTATCTCGATCTGCGCTACGCGGGCCAGGGATACGAGCTGACCGTTCCGTGCATCATGCCGCCGCTCAAACCGGAAGATCTGAAGGTGATGCGCCAGCGCTTCGACACAATGCACGAGCAGAATTCCGGCCACAAGGCGGAGACCGAGCCGGTGGAACTGGTGAGCCTGCGCTTGATCTCCCTCGGCCTCGTGCCGCAAGCAAAGCTCTCGCCCGGCAAAGTGACCGGTCGCACAGTCGAGGAGGCGAAGACCGGCGAGCGCAAAGTCTTCTTCGGCAAAGAGCATGGGACATTGAACACGCAGATTTACACCCGCGATCTCCTGGAGCCGGGGCACAAGCTCAGCGGCCCGGCGATCGTCGAGCAGTTGGACACGACGACGGTGATTCAGCCGGAGCAGGAAGCGGCGGTGGACGAGTATCGGAATATTATAATTAGAGAAAAAAAGTGAATTGCGATGACGACTGAAACTATTGGAACGTTTGGAACGACTGGAACCGCGCGAGCGAATCGTTCCAATAGTTCCATTCGTTCCAGTTGTTCCAATCGTAGCCAGAGGCCACATGCCAGGAGTTGATCCGGTAACGTTACAAGTCATTCAAGCGCGCTTGGCCGGCATCGTCCAGGAGATGCAAAATTCCCTGTTTCGCACCGGCTACTCGACGATTATCCGCGAATCGCAGGATGCCAGTTGCGCGATCTTGAACCGTCAGGGCGAAGTGGTCGCGCAGCATGTCGTGCTGCCGCTCCACATGGGCGCGTTTCCCGCCTGTGCCGCGGGAATTTTGAAAAACTATACGGCCGATGAGGTAGACGAGGGCGACGCTTTCATCACCAATCATCCCTATCTCGGCGGCAGTCCCCACGCGCCGGACATGGCGGTGCTTAGTCCCATCTTTTACCAAGGCGAGTGGGTCGGCTTCGCCGCGAACCTCGCGCACAAGAGCGACATCGGCGGCCCTGTACCCGGAAGTTGCTGGAGCCAGGCGCGGGAAATTTATCAAGAAGGGCTGCACGTCCCGCCGGTCAAGTACGCGCACAAATATCAGACCAGCAAGGACCTCGAAGCGGTGCTCGGCTGCAACAGCCGGACGCCGGAGCTGGTGGTCGGCGACCTGCGCGGTCAAGTGGGCGCGGCGCGCCTCGGCGAGCGGCGCTTTCAAGAAATGATGGCGCGCTACGGCAAGGAAACGATTCTCAGTTCCTTCGAACAACTTTTCGCGCTCACCGAAGCGAAAGTGCGCGCCGAGATCGCCTCCTGGCCCGACGGTGCCGGCGAGGGCGAGCGCTTCGTCGACAGTGACGGCATCGATCTCGACAAGCCGGTGCGTCTCCATGTGCGTATCGAAAAGAAAGGTGACCGCCTCCTGTTCGACTTCACCGGCTGCGCCGACCAAACCAAAGGGCCGGCGAACATCCGCCCCACCACCGTGCGCGCCGCCTGCTGCTATCTGCTCACCTGCCTCGTCGATCCGGCGCTTGCGATCAACTACGGGCTGGCGAAAACCATCGAAATCAAAGTGCGCGAGGGCAGCGTGGTCAATCCGCGTTTCCCCGCGCCGGTTAATACTTACAATCCCACCGTCCACGCGCTGGTCGAGTCGCTGCTCGAAGCTTCGAGCCAAATCACGCCGCACAAAAAAGTCGGCGACGGCTGCAGCAGCCGCTCGATCATCATCGGCGGGCGCAGCAACAAGACCGGCAAAGGCTACGTGCAGTACGAGATCTTCGGCGGCGGCTCGGGCGGGCGCAGCGGCAAGGACGGCGTCTCGGGCACCAACGTGAATCAGTCCAACGCCAAGATCGCGCCCATCGAGATCATCGAATCGGAATTCGCCACCCGCGTGCGCCGGTTTGAATTGATCGCGGACTCCGGCGGGCCCGGCACCTTTCGCGGCGGCCTCGGCTTCGTGCGCGAGTACGAAGTGCTCGACAGCGACGCGCGTTTCTCCCTGCGCTCGACCAAGCATGCCGTCGCGCCCAAAGGCATCGACGGCGGCGCCGACGGCAAGACCGGCCGCTGCACGCTCAATCCCGGCATGTCCGGCGAGCGGGTGATCCCGTCGCGTTTTTCCGACCATGTGCTCCACCCAGGGGAAGTCTTTAGCTTGGAAACTCCCGGCGGCGGCGGCCTGGGCAACCCGCTCCAGCGTGATCCTGTCCGCGTGCTCAACGACGTGCGCAACGGCTACGTGACCGCAAAGAAGGCGCGGGAGGCTTATCGCGTCGCGATCACGCAAAGCGACGGCGATTTTGTACTCGATGAAGCACAGACGCGCGTGCTGCGGCGCGACGCCGAGGATAGAGAATAGAAGATCGAGAATCGCGATCCTCCATCCTCAGCGCCGTTGTGCCGAAGCTTGACAGTTTATGGCGGACGTTGACCCCATAACATTACAGGTGATCCAAGCCCGTCTCGCCGGCATCGTCCAGGAGATGCAGAATTCCCTGTTTCGCACCGGCTACTCGACAATCATCCGCGAGTCACAGGACGCGAGCTGCGCGATTTTGAATAAACAGGGCGAAGTCGTCGCCCAGCATGTCGTGCTGCCGCTCCACATGGGCGCGTTCCCGGCCTGCGCCGCGGCGATCTTGAAGACCTTTGCGCTGCCGGAGATCGAAGCGGGCGACGCCTTTATCACCAACCATCCCTATCTCGGCGGTAGCCCGCACGCGCCGGACATGGCAGTGCTCGCGCCGATTTTTTATCGCGGCGAGTGGGTCGGCTTCGCCGCCGACATGGCGCATAAGAGCGACATCGGCGGTACGGTGCCGGGCAGCGGCTCGGGCAACGCCCGGGAAATTTTTCAGGAGGGCCTACACCTTCCACCGGTCAAGTTCATGTCTCGCCTCCAACCGGTCAAAGAGATCGAAGCGTTGATCGCCGCGAACAGCCGCACGCCGGCGCTGGTGATCGGCGACCTGCGCGGCCAGGTGGGCGCGGCTCGGCTCGGCGAGCGACGCATGGCCGAGCTGATGGAGCGCTATGACAAGGACACCGTCATCGATTCCACGGAGTTGCTGTCGTCCTACACTGAGAATCGTCTGCGCCAGGCGATCGCGTCGTGGCCCGACGGCGAATCCGAGGGCGAGAGCTTCGTCGATCACGATGGCATCGATCTCACCCGGCCGATCCGAATTCACGTCAAGGTCAAGAAGAGCGGCGCCGGAGTTCACTTCGATTTCAGCGCCAGCAGCGATCAGACCCAGGGGCCGGCGAATATCCGGCCGCCGCTGGTGCGCGCGGCATGCGCCTATTGTCTGGTCGTTCTCGTCGATCGTTTCCTGCCCGTCAATCAAGGACTGGCCCGCGTTATCGAGGCGACCTTTCGCGAGGGAAGCGTCGTCGATCCGCGCTTCCCGGCGGCGGTGAACACCTACATGCCCACGGCTTTAACCGTGACCGAAGCGGTCCTGCGCGCGCTGGCGCCCTTTGTCCCCGAAAAACGCATCGCCGGCGGCTCCGGCAGCGCCGCGCTGGTGCTTGGCGGGCGTGCCGCCGAGAACGATCGCGCCTATGTGCACTACGAAATCTTTAGCGGCGGCACCGGGGGTCGCTCGGGCAAAGACGGCGTATCGGCGACCGCCTTCCATCTGAGCAACTGCAAGACCGCGCCCATCGAAATCATCGAGTCGGAATTTCCCACCCGGGTGGAGCGCTTCGAGATGATCGCCGACTCGGGCGGCGCCGGGCGCTGGCGCGGCGGCCTGGGCTTCGCCCGCGACTATCGCATCCTCGCCGACGAAGTGCGCTTCTCCATGCGCACTGACAAGCACACCATCGAGCCTTTCGGCAGCGACGGCGGCCTGGCCGGAGGCAAAGGCGCCTGCGTCGTCAATCCCGGCGCCAAGGACGAGAAACGGTTGCCCTCGCGCTTCGGCGATTATCGGCTGAAAAGGAACGATCTCCTCCGCGTCGAGCGCCCCGGCGGCGGCGGCCTCGGCGACCCGCTGGAGCGCCCGGCGCAAAACGTGCTCGACGACGTGCGCCAGGGTTACGTCTCGCTGGCGCATGCCCGGACCGACTACGGCGTGGTGGTGGATTTCAAGTACGGGGAGCCGGCGATCGATCCGGCGGCGACCCAAAATCTCAGAGGAAAAAAATCGAATTAGTAGTGGCAAAGCGCACGCGCCTCTGCTATAAGCACACTAAATCTTTTGATTCCTTAAGGAGGAAAAATGGCAACAAAGAAGCGTAAACCGAATGCGGCGTTTATGAAACCGGTGCAGCCCGACGCCGTCCTCAGCGCCGTGGTCGGCAACAAACCGATCCCGCGCACCGAGCTGACGAAAAAACTCTGGGCTTATATCAAAAAGAACAAGCTCCAGGACACGAAGAAAAAGACCAACATCAACGCCGACGACAATTTGAAAGCGGTTTTCGGCGGTAAGAAGACGGTCACCATGTTCGAGATGACCAAGTTGGTCAGCCGTCACGTAAAGTAGCAAACTTTCCCGTCACAGAGCATACACCCTTGCCAAGGCCGTCTCTTCACGGTCTTGGCAAGGGTGTGTTCATAGCTGGTTGTTTGTATCCTTCGATGAGGCGAAGTCTCGTCATCGCCCAAGTGGCTAGTGAACTATCCCGCAGCAAGCTGCTGGGAATTAACCCGCAGAGATTTTACGGATGCGAAACACTTCTCCAGATACGCTACTTCTCAAACGCGCCGATGTTGTGGCGGCAACAGTCGGTGCATTCACCCTGACCTCGGGGGGGCTGCAAGGCGAGGAAGCGGCGCAGGTCGTCGTCAAGGCACTTGACGACTTCGGTTAGAACTGGACACAAATGGAATAATCGCCCGCAGTGCGGCCGATTCCATTGCTGACAACTCGACAAGCTAAGCGGCACGCTTTCAAGCATTTTGAGCCTCTTGACCGTCCCTGAACAATCCTATAGGTTTGGCTCGTCTCTTGCAGTTTGCCCATGCAATCAAAGAGCGAAGCAAAAATTGCCGCATGGGGGGGGCGCCATGACAAACGATGTGAAAGAAGATATTGAGAAATACCTTCAGGAAAACCCCCAAATTGCCAAGCTCCTAAAAACCATGCAAACGGGCCAAGCGGATTATATCCGCATGTTAACCCTCCTAGGAGTCCGCCAGGTCGTCACAGAGGCTCCACCAGCCAGCACCGCCGAAGGACAGATGAATGCCGACGTATCAGGAGCTAATCAATAAAACCGGCTGGGGTCCACCTCAACAGCGCGAATATCGGTTAGGCAAGATACAAGAAATCCAGACTCATACCGGCCGCCCTCTCATTCTATACGCGGCGAACTTCATCAAGGCCGCGATTGAGTTGCAAGCAGGCATTGCCAATCACTGAGAAGTAGGTATCTTTCCCGGCAGTGGGAACGACATCTCGGCTAAACTCATTGCCCGAAGGCACCGGGTCATGGTAGTACCAAGGCGGATCTTAGGTGAACAATGACCATCGCCGTAAGCGTTAGAACAGGATCAGCGATCGTATTTGCCGCCGACAGCAAGGTCACAACATCAGGAATTGTCGGTCGTGACGAAAAAGGAGACCCAAGATGGGTGGAACAGACCTATGATAACGCCAACAAAATAGTCCACGATCGCAGCCAGACCGTCATGGCCATGGTCGCAGGAGAAGCTAATATCGGCCAGGAATCAGCCATGGATTTTTTCCTCTCCAAAGATTTACAGGAACTCGGAACCTTTGGAGACCAAGATCAACGGCTCTCTGCGCTTATCGATTCAATGGTGGAGCAGAAAAAGAAGTTTTGGCAGAACATTTCAGTTTCACCGGACGAGTGGCGGGGTCCCATTATATTGATGGCCGGACCTTCAACAAGTGGAAATTCATCCCGGATTTGGCGGATCGATCTTGGTGGCTCGGGTTCTCAACATTCCGAGATCTTGACCGATCCCGGGATTTATCTCGAAGGCTCGTACAACGAAACATTTGGATTGCTCTACGGGTATGAGCGGAGCGTACTGCTAAGCTTGATGAACGAATTGGGGATCGAGATGGAGAAGTGTGGCCAAGCCCTTCAAAATCTTAGGGTTCTTCGGCCCATCGAGAAACTCAGTCTGTGGAGCATGCCTCTCCAGGATGCCATCGAGCTAGCTGTTTTCCTGGCGACAGTGCAGATTCAGATGGATCGTTTCTTACCAGGAACGCCGGCTTGCGGAGGCCCTATCGACGTGATGGTCTTACAGACCGTTCCTACGCGTGCTATAATTTCTTTCCCAGGCAAGAAGGTTCACCACCCTATAAACCAGTGAGTTTCTGGTTTGCTGAGGGAGGCTGCTATGAAGAAGAGCGACGACAGTCTTAGACAAGCCCAAGAAGATATGGAGCGCCGGAAACGGTTGCTCGTTTTCGGAAAAATCCGTGTCGATCCCGAACCCGCCACCAAATCACCGATCAAGCAGAAAGATCAGGAGAAGCCTGCCGGTCACAGCAAGGAGGCTTCGTGACTCTTACGAAGAACCTTGCCTTCACAGTATTCGGCGCTTACGTCGCCTTTGGGCCGGGAATTTATACCAGTGGGAAAACTGAGGTGAGCGGGCTCGGCTACGTCCGTTACGAAAAATCTCCCCCAAACGAAGCGAATCCAACCCACCACTTGTTTCGGCTGTCGACGCAAATAAATAGCGGCTCAGCCGCAGCGTTCATCTACCTTACCAACTCCCTTTAGCTATAATTGCTCTCAAATAGAATCGCCAATGAGTTCCGCCTCTAGGAAGAATCCAGTCATGCGACTCGAAAGCGAAATGATTGCCCCCATCAAGGCTTGTTTAGGGGCACGTTGGGAAGATGGTCTGGTATGCGAGGAATTTGGGGTTGGGTATGGAATTGCCGACGTGATCGTCGCCCGACCTAGCCGTGAGGGTATCCGCCATCGACGCCGTCTAGGACAGACAACGAGTTTCCCGCGCCGCGCAGAGGTTCAAGTAGTTCGCTCATTGCTCGGAACGCGATCAGCGACGTTCGACAATTTGCTCGATCTGACCGGGATTTCGCCCAAGCGACTCCGATACGATGTTCTTAGATTTCTGATCGCTGCAAATTACGTTGAGGAGATTGCGGGAGACACCTTTCGGCTCCGTGCCACTTACCGCCCCGTGATCCGCGAGTTATGGGCTGTTGAGGCTAAGATGAAAAACTGGTTTGAGGGCCTTTGCCAAGCGCGTCGCTACCAGCACTTTGCGCACAAGGTGTATCTCGCGATCTTCGCTCCACACCGTGACCGTGTGCGTGACGAGGTCTTGCGCGAGCAAAATGTCGGTCTGATTTCGGTGACCACTGGCGAAGCTGAAATTCTTTTTCATCCTCGCCATCAAAAACCACGTAGCCCGGAGCTGTTCTTGCTAACTAATGAGCGCATTTGGGAACAACTCCACGTGATGGCCTGAAAATCTGTCCTCAGATGCGCTTTGCCACCTCCGGGAATACTTCTAGCCATGTCTTGAAGTGCTGGTTGGGAATTTCGACGCCAAGCTTACGTCGGATCTCGCTGCTCAGTTGCAGTGCCCGCTCAGTTCTCTCCAAGAATGCCGGAAGTCGTTTTCCCTCGGTAACTCCATTAATCGACTTCATATCCTGGCTTCGCTGATACAGAAAGTGTTCTTTGGCGACGCGGCGCAAGGATTCATCGGTCCGGCCACCGCAGTATGGGCATTGGCAGATCAGGCTCTTATATTGACCGGAGCTTAAGATGTCGATTGCCGCTTCGACCTTCAGGTTCGCTAGTAGTCCCGGGATGTAGTATTTGACTTGCATTGTATAGCCGGACGGGCGATCTTCGAGCAGTGTTTTCTCTGAGAAAAAGCTCAGTGATGCGATTCCCGCCTCAAAAGCATCGACTCCCAAGGACACGACGCCAAGACCAAGGTTACCGACGCGGCATGCGATCAGGGGTTTGCCTAGCCTCGATTTCCACAGTACCGGTAATCACCTAACGCTCGTGTACCGCCGTGTTCCGGCACAGCCCACGGGCGTGTGCCCTCCCGCTTAATTGTGTTAGTGAATTCGAGTACTGATCCATAACAAACCGGACTTCTA